>JBKJUE010000060.1:0-20300 GCA_046590395.1 Nocardioides sp. | reverse complement strand
GGGATCGTCTCCGGGTCGATCATGTCGTGGAGCGCGTCGTAGAGCGGGCGGAGGTAGGGGTCGATCTTCTCGCTGAGCGTGCCCGGCAAGAAGCCGAGCCGCTCCCCTGCCTCGACGGCCGGCCGGGTCAGGATGATCCGGTTGACGTTCTTGGACTGCAGCGCCTGCACGGCCTTCGCCATCGCGAGGTAGGTCTTGCCGGTGCCGGCGGGGCCGATGCCGAACGTGATCGTGTGCTTGTCGATCGAGTCGACGTAGCGCTTCTGGTTCAGGGTCTTGGGCCGGATGGAGCGGCCGCGGTTGGAGAGGATGTTGAGGCTCAGCACCTCGGCCGGGCGCTCGGTCGTCTCCTGGCGGAGCATGTGCAGCACCCGCTCGACGGTCTCGGACGACATGCCCTGACCGGTGCGGATGATGGTGACCAGCTCGTCGAGGAGTCGCTCGGCGAGGGCGACCTCGCCGGGCTCGCCGTACAGGGTGATCCGGTTGCCACGAACGTGTACATCGGCGTCGAAGGACTGCTCGATCAGGCCGAGGTGCTCATCGCCGGGGCCGAGCAGGCTCACCATGTTGATGCTGTTCGGGACCACGACGGTGTGCCGCGTGCTGCGGGTCCCGTCGTGCTGCGGAGTGTCAGTCATGGATGCCCGTGCGGGCGGCCCTTCCGGTCGGCGTCGTGGCCGTCCATGCTACGGGAGGAGGCGGCCGGAACCCACTGCGTGATGGCCTCGTGACCCTCAGGGGCGGGTGACCTGGAGCATGCCGAGGCACATCTCGTCGGTGGTGCCCTCGCCCCACACGACGTAGCGGTCCGGCTGGCCCTCGAAGGACGGCAGCTCGTCGCGCAGCCACTGGACGTGCTTGCAGGTCACCTTGACGGTGTCGAAGGGGTTCAGCGTGACCGGCTCGATCGGCCGCGACCCCTGGTCGTCGAAGTTCCAGACCGGGATGTCGAGGACCGTCTGTGCGCGGTCGGTGCCGGGGTTGACCTCGATCTTGATCGAACGACCCAGCAGGTGCATGTGGCCGGCGACGCCCAGGATGGTCATCGGCTCGCTCAGCGTGCGGGTGCAGGACTGGACGTTGCCCGGCCGGGGCCCACCCCCGCACAGGAAGTACAGGAGGTCGGCCGTCGCTCCGGCCCGGCTCCCGACCCGCTCCTTGAGGTCGGCGAGCGCCGCGTCGCGATCGCACAGCGGTCCGTCGTCGTGGGCGGGCCGGCACGGCAGCTCGACCGGCCCCGGGAGGAGCATCGTGTGCAGGCTCTCGAGGCCCGCGGACCGCGGCGCCAGCCGCAACTGGGTGGAGGACACGTCGGCCTCGGCACCCGCGAGCAGGTTGTAGTGGACCTGCATCACGATCTGCGAGCCCTCCTCGAGCGAGACGCCGTAGCCGGATCGGTGCACGGCCTCGCGGCCACCGGGAGCCCAGGCGCCGAGCCAGGGGGCGTCGTCGACGTTGCTGAAGTCGTCGATGCCGGGACCGCCGAAGCAGGTCCAGCCCTCGTCGTCCTCGGCCGCGTCGAGCGCCTCGGCCTTCGCCACATGCGCGGGCGGGACCCGGAAGAGGATCACGTGGTGGACCACGTCGGGGTTGCCGGGCAGCACGTTGGTGCCGGTGAGGTAGCTGTCCTTCGCGAGCTCCGGGTCGAGCAGGAAGCATCGGTAGTCGTCGGTGCCGACCCCGGTCGGCGGGGACGGCGTGTACGGCGCCTCCATGGTCAGCGTCACCCGGCGCTCGCCCTTGCGCAGCGGCCTGGGCTTCGGCGCCTTCACGTCGCCATGAGGGCTGGCGTGGTCAGTCGCCGACGCGGACGTCGAGGGGGTCGCGGGTGTGGGTTCGGAGGCCGTCGGCTCGCGATCGGCACCCGGGCCGCAGCCCGCGGTGGCCAGCACGGCAGCAGCCGCGACCAGCAGTCGGAATCCCCTCCCCTCCATGACCGTCATGCTGTCACGGATCGCCAAGTTCCGTCGTACGCTCGTAGACCAGTGCAGAGGGGAGCGAGACCATGAGCGACCGCAGGCTGGAGCCGTCGGGCGACCCGGGTCACGGCGTGCCTGCGGCGCCGTGGCAGCCACCCGTCATGCCGGAGGACACCCGACGGATCGGGCTCGACCGCAACACCGTCGAGGGCGCCTGGGTCGAGTTCGCTTCCCTGCTCGACCGGCGCCGCACGTCCCACGTGGTCGTGGCCTGGCTGGCGCTGGCGGTCTTCGTGGTCCCGGTGCTCCTGACCCTGCTCGGGCTGGTCCGCCGGTTCTGAGCCGCGCGTCGGCTAGCCGGGGGGCCAGGTCATGGCCCGACCGCCCAGCACGTGCAGGTGCGTGTGGAACACAGTCTGGCCGACGCCCGCACCGGTGTTGAACACCAGGCGGTAGTCGTCGAGGCCCTCCGCCGACGCCACCTGCGCCGCCACCTCGAGCAGGTGGGCGGCGCTCGCGGGGTCGGCCGCCGCGGTGGCCGCTGCGTTGACGTGGTGGTCGCGGGGGATCACCAGCACGTGCGTCGGCGCCTGCGGGTTGATGTCGCGGAAGGCCACCGCGCCGTCGGTCGACAGCACCACGTCGGCGGGGATCTCACCCGCGGCGATCTTGCAGAACAGGCAGGCGTCGGAGCTCATGGGGCCACTCTGGCACGCCGTTCGCAGCGGATGGCGCGCCGCGGTAAACCCCGGGGACGGCCCGCGCGTGCCACTAGCGTGATGACCCATGCACCATCGGCAGCCGGATCCCGTGCGGTGACACCGCACGAGTCCTCCGGATGGGACGCCGAGACCGCCCTCGAGCAGCTGTACGCCGCCCACTGGCGCCGGCTGGTGCGGCTCTCGGTGCTGCTCGTGCGGGACCAGGCGCTCGCCGAGGAGATCGTCCAGGACGCGTTCATCGCGGTGCACGGGCGCTGGGCCCGGCTCCGGGACCATGACCTGGGGCTGGCCTACCTGCGACAGGCCGTGGTGAACCGGTCCCGGTCCGCCCTCCGGCACCGCGCCGTCGTCACCCGCCACGCCGCCCGGGAGTCGGTCCGGCACGACGCGCCCGGCGCCGACGAGGCGACGCTGGTCGGCGCCCGCCGCGACGCCGTCCTCGACGCGATGCGCGCGCTGCCCGACCGGCAGCGCGAGGTGCTCGCGCTGCGCTACTACCTCGAGCTGTCCGAGGCGGAGATCGCCGACGCCCTCGGCATCAGCCGGGGTGCGGTCAAGAGCCACGCCTCGCGCGGCTCCGCGACCCTGCGGAGCCTGCTCAGCGACTACCTGGAGGACCGGTCATGAGCGCGCCCCACGACCACGACGCTCGCCTCGCCGAGCTCCTGTCGGACGCCGTGTCCGACGTCGAGCCGGCCAACGCGCTCGACACCATCCGCCACCGGACGAAGGTCACGCCCATGAGCTCACGACGCCCCTGGCTGTTCGCCGCGGGCGGCGCCGTCGTCGCGACGGCCGCCGTCATCACCGCCATCGCCCTCGCGGGCGGCGGCCTCCCCGGCACGTCCGCCGACGACCCCGGCCCGGCCGGCCAGACCAGCCAGGGCACCGAGCCGATGCCGACCGAGTCCGCCGATCCCGGCCCCACCGACCCGACCACGACCTCGCCGGCCGAGGGCTCGGACTCCGTCGGCAGCCCGGTGCCGGTCTACTTCGTCAGCGAGACGCCGAAGGGGCTCCGCCTCTTCCGGGAGTTCCAGCCCGGCATCGAGGGCGACCCGCTGCTGGCCGCCGCAGTCGCGACGGTCGAGGGCGACTCTCTCGACGCCGACTACCGCTCGCTGTGGCCGACCGGGTCCTCGGTCGCGAGCGTCGCCTCCGACGGCGCCGACATCCTCACCGTCGACGTCACCGGCGCCCCGCACGACCTGCCCCCGGGCCTCACCCAGGAGGAGGCACAGCTCGCGCTCCAGCAGCTCGTCTACTCGGTGCAGGCCGCGAACGGCCAGGGCCGCGTGGGCGTCCAGCTCCTCCTCGACGGCGGTCGCTCCGACCAGGTCCTCGGCCAGCCGACGTCCGAGCCGCTGGCGAACGCGCCGGTCGGGATGGCCCTCTCGACGATGAACATCACCTTCCCCGGCGAAGGGGACACGGTCACCGGCAGCTTCACGGCGTACGGCGTCAACAACGCCTACGAGGCGACGTTCACGTGGCAGATCCTGGACGGCCAGAAGGTCGTGGCGGAGAGCTTCGGCACCGCCAAGGGCTGCTGCGAGGTGGACAAGCTGTTCGAGTGGGAGGCCGCCGACATCGACGTCTCCGGGCTCGAGCCCGGCGCCTACACGTTCGTCGCCAGCAACTCCGACCCTTCCGGCGGCGCCGAGGGCGGCGGCCCGACCGTCGACACGCGTGTCTTCATCGTCGAATGACCGCTTCACGGAAAGGTGGGACCATGCGCACACACAGACTCGCGGCCTTCATCGGTACGACGGCGCTCGCGCTGGTGACCCTCGCCGGGTGCAGCACCGACCCGGAGCCCACCGCGACGGACCCGAAGCCGAGCAAGGGCACCAAGACCGCCGAGCCCGGCGAGCAGACGTCGGCGCCCGCCACCTCGGAGCCGTCGCCGACCGGAACCGCGGCCACCGTCCCGGCGTACTTCGTCGGGGAGACGCCCCAAGGGCCACGGCTCTACCGGGAGTTCCGGCGGGTCACGGGCGACCCGGCGATGGAGGCGTTCGCGCTGCTCGCCGCCGGCGACGCGGCCGACCCCGACTACCCCAGCTTCGTGCCCGGCGGAGGCCCCAGCGCGATCGAGCACGACGAGGCCGCCGGGCTGATCGTGGTCGAGCTGCCCGACGACGGGTGGACGACGCCTGCCGACGGGATGGACGAGGTCCGGGCCGGGCTGGCGGTCCAGCAGATCGTCTACACGCTGCAGGGCGTGGCCCAGAGCCGCGACCCGGTCGAGTTCCGGCTCGGCGGCAGCGCCACCAGCATCTTCGGCATCGACAGTGCCGGCGGGATCGCCCACGGCGACCCGCTCGAGACCCTCGCCCTGGTCAACGTCACCGCCCCCGAGGAGGGGCAGACGGTCTCCGGCACGTTCAGCGCCAACGGGGTCGCCAGCTCGTTCGAGGCGACGGTGCCGTGGGAGATCCGGCAGGGGGACGAGGTCGTGGAGCGGGGCTTCAGCACCGCCGAGGGCTGGTTGGGCAAGCTCTACCCATGGCAGACCGACGTCGACGTGTCCGGGCTCGCGCCGGGTGACTACCAGTTCGTCGCGATGACCGACGACCCCTCAGACGGCGAGGGCGGCGGCCCGCACGAGGACAGCAAGACGATCACCGTCGAGTAACCCGGCCGCTGGTTGAGGTGCGAGCGAAGCGAGCCTCGAAACCCCCGCACGGACGCAGGGCCTAGCGCCAGCGCGACGTCCTCGCCAGCAGCGCAGAAACGGCCGCGACCCCGGCGGTCGACGTCCGCAGCACCTCGGCGCCGAGCCGGACCGAGTGCGCCCCGGCCGCGACGAACGCGGCGACCTCGTCGTCGGTCAGCCCGCCCTCGGGCCCGACGATCACGAGGATCCGGCCGGTCGCGGGCACCTCGAGCGACGCGAGCGAGACCGTGGCCGCCTCGTGCAGCACGACGGCCACGTCGGCGGACTCGACGAGGGAGGCGACCTCCGCCGTGGTCGCCATCGGTGCGACCTCCGGGAACCACGACCGACGCGCCTGCTTGGCCGCCTCGCGGGCGGTGGATCGCCAGCGGGACAGGGACTTCGTGGCCCGCTCGCCCTTCCAGACCGCCACACTGCGACCGGCCGCCCACGGGACGACCCTGCCGACGCCGACCTCGGTCAGCACCTCGACCGCCAGCTCGCCCCGGTCACCCTTGGGCAGCGCCTGGACCACGACCAGCTCCGGATCCGGTGCGGGCACCGACGACACGGTTGCGACGACGACGACGAACACCCGCTTGCCGGTCGAGGCGACCTCGCCGACGGCCGACGTACCCGCGCCGTCCGTGAGGACGACGGACTCTCCGACTCGCAGCCGCCGGACGGCGACGGCGTGGTGTGCCTCCTCCCCCTCGACCGTGACCTCCGAGCCGGCGGCGACGCCGGCCAGCGACGGCACGAGGTGGACGGGCAGCGACATCAGTGCGGGTTGTTGAAGGCGTCGCGGAGCCGGCCGAAGACCGACTTCGCGCTCGGCTTGACCTGGCCGGTCGGCGACTCCTCGCCACGGATCGACGCGAGCTCGTGCAGGAGCTCCTCCTGCCGCGCGTCGAGCCGGCTCGGGGTCTCGACCACGACGGTGACGACCAGGTCGCCGCGGCCGCCACGGAGTCCGGGGACCCCGCGGCCGCGCAGCACCTGCTCGGTGCCGGACTGGGTGCCGGGCCGGAGCTCGAGCTCGAACTCGGTCTCGACCCCGGAGTCGGCGCCCTGCTCGACGTCGGCCTCGAGGGTCGGCAGCGTCAGGGTGGTGCCGAGCGCGGCAGCGGTCATCGGCACGGTGACGGTGCAGTGGAGGTCGTTGCCGTTGCGGACGAACGTGTCGTGTGCAGCGACGTGGATCTCGACGTACAGGTCGCCGGCCGGGCCGCCACCGGGACCGACCTCGCCCTGCTCGGTCAGCTGGACGCGGGTGCCGGTGTCGACGCCGGCGGGGATCTTGACCGTCAGCGTGCGGCGCGAACGGACCCGGCCGTCGCCGGAGCACTCGCGGCACGGGTCGGGGATGATCGAGCCGAAGCCGCGGCAGGCGGCGCAGGGACGCAGGGTGCGGATCTCGCCGAGGAACGAGCGCTGGACGTGGGCCACCTCGCCCTGTCCCCGGCAGGTCTCGCAGGCCACCGGCTCGCTGCCGGGGGACGCCCCGCTGCCGTGGCACGTCGTGCACAGGACGGCGGTGTCGACCTTGAGCTCGCGGGAGACGCCGAACGCGGCCTCGGCCAGCTCGATCTCGACCCGGATCAGGGCGTCCTGACCCCGTCGTACGCGGGGCCGGGGTCCGCGACCCTGACCACCGGCGGCCCCACCGGGCCCGTTGCCCCCGAAGAACGCGTCCATGATGTCGGTGAAGGAGAACCCAGCGCCCTGGCCGAAGCCGCCCCCGGCGCCGCCGAACGGGTCACCGCCACGGTCGTACGCCGCCCGCTTCTGCGGGTCGGACAGCACCTCGTAGGCCCGGGAGACCTCCTTGAACCGCTCCTGCGTCTCCGGGTCGGGGTTGACGTCGGGGTGGAGCTGGCGAGCAAGGCGCCGGTAGGCCTTCTTGATGGCGTCCGGCTCCGCGTCGCGGGCCACTCCCAAGAGGTCGTAGAGGTCCTGGCTCAACTTCGGTCCTTCGTCGTCGTGTTCGTCGTGGGCGGGGTGCGGAGGCTCATGCCTCGTCGAGGATCCGGGAGACGTAGCGCGCGACCGCGCGCACCGCCGCCATCGACCCCGGGTAGTCCATGCGGGTGGGCCCCACGATGCCGAGCGTCGCCAGTGCCTCGTCACCCGGGCCGTAGCCGGTGGCGACGACGCTGGTCGAGGACAGCTCCTGGTAGGGACCCTCGTGGCCGATCCGCACCGTGACCGCGCCGCCCGCGGTGGCCTCGCCGATCAGCTTGAGCAGCACGACGTGCTCCTCGAGCGCCTCCAGCATCGGCCGCAGGCCGGAGTCGAAGCTCTCGCCGAAACGGGCCAAGTTGGCGGCGCCGCCGACGGCGACCCGTTCGTCGGACCGGTGGTCGGACATCGCCTCGACCAGGGTGTCGACGATCGCCGCCATGGTCGCGCCGTCCCGCGGGGGAACGATGGTCTTCAGGGCGGTCGCCGCGTCGGCGATGATCGAGCCGGTGGCGGCCCGGTTGACCTGCAGTCGCAGGTCGACGAGCTGCTCGTCGGTCAGCTCGTGCTCGAGCTCGACGACGCGCTGCTCGACGCGGCCGGTGCTGAGGATCAGCACCACCAGCAGCCGGTTCGGTGCGAGGGCGACCAGCTCGACGTGGCGAACCGTCGAGCGGGAGAGGGTGGGGTACTGGACGACGGCGACCTGGCGGGTCAGCTGCGCGAGCAGCCGCACCGACCGCTGCACCACGTCGTCGAGGTCGACGGCACCGTCGAGGAGGGTCGCGATCGCCCGCCGCTCGGCCGCGCTCATCGGCTTGAGCGTGGTCAGGCGGTCGACGAAGAGCCGGTAGCCCTTGTCGGTCGGGACCCGGCCGGCGCTGGTGTGGGGCTGGGTGATGAACCCCTCCTCCTCCAGCGCGGCCATGTCGTTGCGGACCGTGGCAGGGGAGACCCCCAGCCCGTGCCGCTCGACCAGGGCCTTGGAGCCGACCGGCTCCTCCGTGGCGACGTAGTCCTCGACGATGGCGCGGAGCACGGCGAGACGTCGGTCCTCGTGCACGCTCCCCACCTCCTGTCGCCGGTCTGTCGCTGGCACTCGCCTGTTCGGAGTGCCAAGCGTACTAGTGTCCGCGGCATGAGCGATGCCAGCGTCACCCGGTTCCAGGAGGTCGCCGACCGGATCTGGGTGGCCCGCTACCCGTGGTTCGACGTCAACGTGACGTTGGTCGCGGGAGACCGGGGCCTGCTCGTCGTCGACACCCACGCCTCCGGCGCCGCGGCCCGCGAGGTGCTCGACGACGTACGCCGTCTCGGGGCCGGCGAGGTCGTGGCCGTCGTCAACACCCACGAGCACTTCGACCACACGTTCGGCAACGCCGAGTTCCGGACGGCCTACGGCGACCTGCCGATCCACGCCCACGAGACCGCGGCCGCCAACACCGTCAGCGCCGGCGAACGGATCAAGGGCCTGTACGCCGCCGACCCCGACGACCCGCACCGGGACGAGGTGGCCGCGACCGAGATCGTCCCGGCCGACCGCACGTTCTCCTCGGCGGTGGCGCTCGACCTCGGCGACCGGATGGTGGAGCTCGTGCACCCCGGGCGAGGCCACACCGCGGGCGACCTGGTGGTGCGGGTGCCCGACGCCGACTGCCTGCTCGCCGGCGACCTGGTCGAGGAGTCGGGGCCGCCCGGCTTCGGCGCCGACTGCTACCCGCTCGAGTGGCCGCTGAGCCTGGACATCGTGCTCGGTCTGACGGGCTCGGCCAGCGTGGTCGTGCCCGGGCACGGCGCCCCCGTGGACCGCGAGTTCGTCGAGGACCAGCGCAACGCCATCGGGATCGTCGCGGAGACGACCCGCGACCTCGCGAGCCGCGGCGTACCGGTCGACCAGGCGCTCGACGCCGCTGCCGAGTGGCCGTACCCGAAGGAGAACCTGGCGAACGCCGTACGCCGGATCTACGAGCAGCTCCCCCGCAGCCAGAAACGGCTCCCGCTCATCTGAGACGCGTGACCGGGTCGCGGCTGGGTACGGTCGCGGGCATGAGCGAATCCGAGAAGGACACCGAGCAGGGCTCCGGCGAGCAGACCGAGGGCATCGACGACGACCAGCTCCCCGAGGACCTCCAGCCGTCCGAGGAGAACCCCCTCGCCCAGCCCCTCGACCCCGACGACGAGGACACCCCCGACCCCGAGGACCTCGACATGCACGGCGGGAAGCCCGCCGAGGAGTGGGACGACGAGGAGCTCGAGGACTGACCCACGACGTGGCAGAAACCCCCCCACGAGGTGGCAGTTTCTCCGCCTCGAGGTGGCAGCTTCCCCGGACCGGTGGGGCAGCGCACCGGAGTTTCTGCCACTTCGGACCGGAGTTTCTGCCACTTCGGACCGGAGTTTCTGCCACCTCGTGGGGGCGGGGGCGCCTAGCGTTGCCGTGGTGACCTCCCGCGAGACCTTCCCCGGCAAGAACACCCGCGACCGGTACGCCGCCGACGTGCTGACGACGGACTGGAAGGCGCCGAAGCGGGGGCGCGCCGTGGAGACTCCGGCGGAGCTGGGGGCGGTCGTCGAGGAGGTCACCACGGACTGGTGCGGCGAGATCGTCGCCGTCGACCGCGACCTGCACACCGTGACGCTGGAGGACCGCCGGAGCACGCGGCGCACGTTCCCGCTCGGCCCGGGCTTCCTCCTGGAGGGCCGACCGGTGATCCTGACCGCGCCGGTCCGCGTGAGCGCGCCGGCGAAGCCCACGCGTACGGCGTCCGGGTCGGTCGCCGTCCACGGCGCCAAGGCGCGGGTGGCCCGCCAGAGCCGGATCTACGTCGAGGGCCGCCACGACGCCGAGCTGGTCGAGAAGGTGTGGGGTGACGACCTGCGGATCGAGGGCGTCGTCGTCGAGTACCTCGGCGGGGTCGACGACCTCGCCGACCACTTGCGCGACTTCCGCCCGGGACCCGAGCGACGGGTCGGTGTCCTGGTGGACCACCTGGTGAAGGGATCCAAGGAGAACCGGATCGCCCAAGGCATCGCCGCGTCCGCCGTCGGCAAGCACGTGCTGATCGTCGGTCACCCGTTCATCGACGTGTGGGCAGCGGTCAAGCCCGAGCGGCTGGGCCTCCAGCGCTGGCCCGACGTCCCTCGCTCGATCGAGTGGAAGAAGGGCGTCTGCCAGCAGCTCGGCTGGCCGCACCGCACCCAGACCGACACCGCCCGCGCCTGGCAGCACATCCTCTCGAAGGTGCAGTCCTTCAACGACCTCGACCCGGCCCTGCTGGGCCGGGTCGAAGAGCTGATCGACTTCGTGACGGCCCCGTGACCGTCACGACCTGGTCGTCCGACTAGCGGTCGATGTCGAGGTCCCGCGGGGGCTGGACGTGGCCTTCGACGTCGTCGTCGTCGTCCAGCGTGGCCCGGCGGTGGCCCTCGACGTCGTCGTCCCCACCGTCCACCTTCTTGTAGCGGTGGCCCTCGACGTCACCGTCGTCGCCATCGACCTTCTTGAAGCGGTGGCCCTCGATGTCCACGTCGTCGGGCTGGTTGTTGTCCGTCATCGCTCTCTCCTCCTGATGGTGGTTGCGTGCTGCGACAGGTCGATCCTGTCCGGTTCAGCCATGTCCGTGTGTACGCCCGCTGACGCAACAGGGGTCGGGTTGCCGTCTCATGCGCGTACGCCGGCAAGCGCGCCGTCGAGCTGTTCGGCCCAGCGAACCGCGCCCAGCCGCTCGAAGGTCGCCCGCGCCTCGTCGAGGACGTCGGCTGCCTCCTCCGCGCGGCCCTGGTGAGTCAGCCACACGCCGAGGTCTGCCTGGGCGCGAGCCACAGCCACCGGCGAACGCCACTGCCGAGCGACGGCGACCGCTTCACTGAAGTGCGACTCCACGACGGCAGCGGCTTCCCCGTGCTCGATCGCGAGCAGGCCGCGCAGGCGAGCCTCCTGGGCGCGCAGTCCGGTGGGGTGCTTGTTGCCGACGTCCGCCAGAGCGACCGCACGGATCTCCTCCAGGGCCGCGCGATCCCCCGCCTCCCACGCGATGTCGGTGGCCAGCCGGTAGATGGTGGTGAAGTCGTCGAAGAGGCCCGAGGCCGCGTAGGCCAGATGCGTGGACGAGACCGCGAGCGCCGCTGCAGGGTCACCTCGCTCGAGCGCCGCTTTGCTGTGGATCAGGCCCACCACCGACCGGACCACCATGTCCTCGTGGTGGAGGGGGTCCTCCAGTGCCCGTCTCGGCTGCCAGCCCTGGCCGCGCGCGCACGCGATGTGACACTCCACGAGCTCACCGAACGGCTCGTTGGGACCGTCGATCTCCCTCTCCCGCAGGAGGGCCATGGCCTCGTCCCACTCACCGCTGACCAGCATCGCCAGGAGTGCGTTGGCCATCGCGGAGCTGATCCAGGAATGATCGCCCAGGCCGGTGGCGACCCCGAACGCCTCACGCCCCAGGTCGGCTGCCCGCTCCGCGTCGTCCTGGGTCCAGTCGGCATTGAGATTTGTCAGCGCCCGGGCCAGGAGACGACTGTCGTGCGCTTCTCTGGCGATGGACGCGGCCGACTCCAACAGGATGCGACCCAGTCGGTGCGGACCCCGCACCATGTAGTGAAGAGCCAGGCTGATGTAGCTGTCGGCGACCTCGGACTCGTCCCCGATCCGGTCGGCGTACCGCGCGTGCTCCTCCGCGGTGTCGCGCAGGTCCGCCCCTGTACGGAGCAGGGCACTGACCCGGACCCGGCTCAGCCGGAGCGCTACCCTCGCAGCGTCGTCGCGGTCTCGCAGGTCCTCGAAGCGCTCCGAGGCGATCCGGTAGGCCTCCTCGAAGTCGGCCCGGCCGTAGGCCAGCGCGGACGCCAGCACCGCTACCGCACGACCGGCCATCAACGGGTCACCGTGCTCGTCGAACACGTCCCTCGCCCGGATGGCGTGCTCGATCGCCGCGTCGTTCTGTCCTGCGTAGTGGAGCTGGTCGGCGAGCTCGGTCTCGAGGGTGGCCGCCTGGACGGGGTCGGAGCACCGGGTGAAGGCGGCCTCCAGGTGACCTGCCGCCTCGCTCGGGGAGCCGAGCGCCGCGGCCCTGGTGGCGGCCCGCACCAGCTGGTCCACCGCGGCGGTCGCCAGCTCGCCCACGTCGGGAGCGTCCGGCACGGCGTCCAGAGCCTCCAGGTAGTGCTGCGCAGCGATCGAGGCCACCTCGCCAGCCGTGTCCTCGCGAGCCTCGAGGGAGCGAGCCACCGCCAGGTGGCTGGACTTCCGGTCGTGCCGCGACAGGGTGCCGTAGGAGACCTGACGCACGGCGGTCTGGACGAACTGGTAGTAGCCGAGCTCGGCGCTGAACCGGTCGGACTCCTGTCGCAGCAGCTGCAGCCGGACCAGCCCGGCCAGCGCCGCGCCGAGGTCGTCCACGTCCGGGCAGAGCCCGGCGATCTCCTCACGGGTGAAGGAGTTGCCGATCACGCTGGCCCGGTCCAGCACCCGGCGCTCGACCGCGGGCAGGGCGTCGAGGCGCGCTGCGATCAGCGCCTGGAGCGAGGCGGGCGCAGCGACGGCGTCCAGGTCGAGGGCGTCGGCGTCCGAGAGGACGTACTGGCCACCGCGGGGAACAACCAGGTCGCGGTCGATCAGCGAGCGCACCGTCTCGACGGCGAACAACGGGACCCCTTCGGCGCGGGCGACCAGCGTGCCCCGCACCGACTCCGGCAGCCCCACCACGAGGCCGTCGAGCAGCGCGGCCATCTCCCGCTCGGACAACGCCTCGAGGTGCAGCACGGTCGCACGGCGGTTGGTCGCCAGTGCCGGACGCTCCTCGAGGAGCTCGGGGCGGGCGATCAGCAGGACGAAGACCGGGAACGACGCCACCGCGAGCAGGTGCTCCAGGAAGGCAACGAGCCCGTCGTCGGCGTGCTGGGCGTCGTCGATGACGAGGACGACGGGTTCGACCTCGTTGCCGATCCGGCGCAGGAACACCGTCCAGGCACTGAAGAGGTCGTCGCGCTTGAACGTGCCAACCGCACCGATGCCGAGCAGGGCACCGAGGCGCGGACCGATCCACTCGCGCTCCTCCGGGTCGGCGACGTAGGTGTCCAGTCCCAGTCGCAGGAGCTCGGCCTGGTCGTCCTCGCCGTCGGCCCGGTCCTCGCCTTCCGGACGCAGGATCTGGAGTCGCCCCCGGATGGCCTCGGCGAGGGCGTAGAAAGCCACGCCTTCGCCGTAGGACAGGCAGCGTCCGCTGTGCCACCGGATCGTGGTGTGCAGTCCGTCGGTGTACTTCGAGAACTCCCACCCGAGCCGGGACTTGCCGATGCCGGGCTCCCCCTCCACCACCAGCAGCGCCGGACGCAGGGTCTCCTCGACACCGTGGAAGATCTCCTTGACCAGGCGGAGCTCACGGTCGCGCCCGATGTGGGGTGCCTCCAGGCCATCAGCGCGTTGGACTCCGCCGACGCCGGCCACGACGGCGCGCACCGACCACAGCGGGACCGGGTCTGCCTTCCCCTTCATCGCGTGGCTGCCGACGTCGACGTACGAGATGGCGGAGGTGGTGAGCAGCCGGGTGGTCTCGTCGACCCAGACCTGGCCGGGCGCCGCGGCGGACTGCACCCGTGCAGCGGTGTTGACCGCGTCGCCGGCGACCATGCCCTGGTGCTCGGCCCCGATCGTCACGGCCACCTCGCCGGTGACGATGCCGACCCGCATGGCGAGGTCGGGGATGGCGAGGTCGGAGCCCATCGCCCCGATCCGGGCCACCAGCTCGAGCCCGGCGCGTACGGCGCGCTCGGCGTCGTCCTCGTGGGCGGTCGGGACTCCCCAGACCGCCATGACTGCGTCGCCGATGAACTTCTCGATCGTCCCGCCGTAGCGGGCGATGATCAGCCGGCACTCCTCGAAGTAGCGCGAAAGCAGCTCGCGCACCTCCTCCTGGTCGCGCGCCTCGGACAGGCTCGTGAAGCCGACCAGGTCGCCGAACAGGACGCTGGTGATCCGACGGGAGGCCACCGGCCCAGCGGTGGCGGTGGGCGCCGTAGGGCCCTGCACCGCTCCGCAGCCGGAGCAGAACCGGGCCCCCGGCACGACCTCGGCCGAGCACGCCGGGCACGCAGCGGCCTGCAGGGTGGACCCGCAGGAGAAGCAGAACCGGGCACCGTCGGGCTGTCCCGAGGCACCGCAGCCGGCGCAGGTGGTCACGAGGTCCCCTCACTCACGTCGCATCTGGGCCAAGAATGCACTGCCGTGAGGGCATCCGGGGGGCGAACAGCCGACTTCCCACGTCCACCGGCCGGTCGTGACTACGCTGGCCACATGAGTGACCCCTACGGACCGCCGCCGTCCGAACCGGAGAAGGATCCCCAGCAGCCCTACGGCCAGCAGCCCTACGGCAACCAGCCCTACCCCCAGCAGCCGTACGCCGGGGCGCCGTACGCCCAGGTGCCGGGCCCGGACGGGCTCACGGCCGACGAACGCACCTGGGGCGGCGCCGCGCACTGGAGCGCCCTGGTGGGCGCCTTCGTGGCGATGGCGTTCCTGGGGCCACTGCTCGTCCTGCTCGTCAAGGGAAACACCTCGCCCTACGTCCGCGCGCAGGCGGTCGAGTCGCTCAACTTCCAGATCACGACGCTGATCTACGCCCTGATCTCGTTCATCCTGGTCTTCGTGCTGGTGGGCTTCCTGCTGCTGCTCGTCGTCGGCATCTGGTGGCTGGTCTTCACGATCATCGGGTCGGTGAAGTCGGCCAACGGCGAGGTCTACCGCTACCCGCTGACCTTCCGTCTCGTGAGCTGACGCCTAGGGCAGCAGGTCCCGCACGACCGCGTCCGCGAGCAGCCGGCCAGCGCCGGTGAGCACCAGGCGCCCGGCCACCACGTCCAGCAGTCCCCGGTCCACGAGGCCGGGGACTGCTGCGTTCCCGGCCTCGTCCAGCACGCCTCTCGGGAGACCGTCACTCAGCCGGATCTCCAGCAGGACCCGCTCGACCCGGCGAGTCTCCGCGTCGAGCACCTCGCGGGCGTGCGCCGGCGAGAGACCGTCGGCCAGGCGCTGGGCGTACGCCGCGGGGTGCTTGACGTTCCACCAGCGCACGCCGGCCACGTGCGAGTGGGCGCCGGGACCGACGCCCCACCAGTCGGCTCCGGTCCAGTAGAGGACGTTGTGGCGACAGCGACTCGCGTCGTCGCGCGACCAGTTGGAGACCTCGTACCACCCGAGTCCCGCGGCCTCCAGTCGCTCGTCGGCGAGCTGGTACTTGTCGGCGAGGTCGTCGTCGTCCGGCATCGGGAGCTCGCCGCGGCGCACCTGCCGGGCCAGCGCGGTGCCGTCCTCGACGATCAGGGCGTACGCCGACACGTGGTCCGGCTCGGCAGCGAGCGCGGCCGTCACCGAGGTCCCCCAGTCGGCGAGCGACTCCCCCGGTGTGCCGTAGATCAGGTCGAGGCTGACCTGGTCGAAGCCGGCCGCCCGCGCCCACGCGACGACGTCCGGGACCCGCTCCGGGTCGTGGGTCCGGTCGAGCGTCGCGAGCACCCGCGGGACCGCCGACTGCATGCCGAAGGAGATGCGGTTGTAGCCGGCCTCACGCAGCCGCTCGAGGTCGTCGCGGGTGACGCTGTCGGGGTTCGACTCGGTGGTGACCTCGGCGCCGGGGGCCAGCCCGAGCTCCGCGTCGACCGCCCGCAGGATCGCGCCGAGGTCCGCCGGCGGCAGCAGGGTGGGCGTCCCGCCGCCCAGGAAGACCGTGGAGACCGGGACGTCGGCGTCACCGAGCACCCGACGCGCCAACCGGACCTCGCTCACGGCCGCCTCGGCGTACGACGCCCGCGACGCTCCGGGAGCCCGCCCGAGCTCGTCGGCGGTGTAGGTGTTGAAGTCGCAGTAGCCGCACCGGACCCGGCAGAACGGCACGTGCACGTAGACCCCGAACGGCCGCTGCCCGACCTCGGTCAGGGCCTGCTCCGGCAGGGACCCGTCGGGCGGAACCGGCTCACCGGACGGGAGGGCTGAGGGCACGGTGTCATCCCATCACAGCGGAGACGTCACAGCGGGATCGCCGGAAATACGCGGGCGGGTGCCGGCGGTCTCCCGCCGGCACCCGCCCGTCAGTGGATCAGGCGTAGAACGCGTCGATCTTGTCCTGGTGGTTGGCCTGGACGACGTTGCGCTTGACCTTCATCGACGGGGTCAGCTCGCCCGACTCGATGGTGAGGTCGTGGTCGAGGAGCTCCCACTTCTTGATGGTCTCCCACCGGTTGAGGCGGGTGTTGAGCTCGTCGACGTAGCCGGCCACCATCGCCTTGACGGCGTCGCTGTTGACGACCTCGGTGTAGGAGGCGCCCTCCATGCCGTTCTCGGCCGCCCACCCGGTCATGGCGTCGGGGTCGAGGGTGATCAGGGCGACGCAGTAGTTGCGCTCCTCACCGAAGACCATGAACTGGCTGGCGTAGGGGCAGATCGCCTTGAACTTCGACTCGATCGCCGGCGGGGCGATGTACTTGCCGCCGGAGGTCTTGAAGAGCTCCTTGATCCGCCCGGTGATGGTGAGGAAGCCGTCGGCGTCGAGGCTGCCCTTGTCGCCGGTGTGCAGCCAGCCCTCGCTGTCCAGGGTCTTCTCGGTCTCCTCGGGCAGGTTGTGGTAGCCGCCCATGACGTGCGGACCGCGCAGCAGCACCTCGTCGCCGGGGCCGATCTTGACCTCACTGCCCGGCAGGGCGCGCCCGACGGTGCCGATCTTGTTGTCGTCGGGGTGGTTGACCGTGGCGCCCGCGGAGTTCTCGGTCATGCCGTAGCCCTCGAGGATCACGATGCCGGCGGCGTTGAACCACTCGGCGATCTCGCGGTTGAGCGCGGCCGAGCCGGAGATGAAGAAGCGGACGCGTCCTCCGAAGCGCTCGCGAACCTTGCTGAAGACCAGCTTGTCGAAGAGACCGTGCTGGAGCTTCAGGGTCAGCGGGACCGACTCGCCGTCCCGCTCGCGACGGTCGACCTCGAGGCCGACGGCGAACGCCTTCTTGAAGATCTTCTCCTTGGCACCGCCCTCGGCGGCCTGCATCGTCTGGATCCGGCCGTAGGCCTTCTCGAAGATGCGGGGGGCCGCGCCCATGAAGGTGGGCTTGACGATCGCGCAGTTCTCGACGATCTTCTCGACCCGGCCGTCGACGGCGGAGGCGAAGCCACAGGCGAGCTGGGCGGAGAGCAGGACCTTGCCGAACGAGTGCGACATCGGCAGCCAGAGGAACTGCAGGTCGCTCTCGTCGAGGATCCCCTGCACCTGGATGGCAGCGCCCTCGAACAGCCACGACTTGTGGCGCAGACGCACACCCTTGGGGCGCCCGGTGGTGCCGGAGGTGTAGATCAGGGTCGCGAGCTGATCGGGCTGGATTGCCGCGGCGGTCTCCTCGAGCGCGTTCGGGTGCTCGGCGAGGTAGGCGTCGCCCAGCTGGGCGAGGTCGTCCAGGTTGATGACCCAGTCGCCGTCCGTCTTCCCGTCGAAGGTCACGACCTTCATCAGGTGGGGCAGCTCGGAGCGGCGCTCGGCGAGCTTGGCGATCTGGGTGTCGTCCTCGGCGAAGACGACCCGGCACTCGGAGTCGCTGAGGATGTACGCCGTGTCCTCGCCGTTGGTGGTCGGGTAGACGGTGGTGGTCGCGCCGCCGGCGCACATGACCGCCAGGTCGGCGAGGATCCACTCGTAGCGGGTGCCCGAGGCGATGCCGACGCGCTGCTCCATCTCGATGCCGAGCGCGAGCAGGCCTGCGGCGAGCTTGGCCACCCGGTCGCCGGTCTCGCGCCAGGTCACCGACTCCCATGACTCACCGACGGGGTACCGGAAGGCCTCCGAGTCGGGTGACTTCTTGACGCGGTCGTGGAACTGGACCGCGACGTTCTGCTGCAGCTTGTCGACAAAACTGGTGTCGGTGATGACGGGCATGACACTCCTGGGCTCGGGTGGGGACGGTCGGTGCAGACCCCCGCGGCCGCACGCCTTGGCGAGTAACCTAGATCACGTGGTTACGTCCCGGTAGTCGATCCCGCCATTGGAACGATCATGCGGCCGGATTCAGGCTCCTGCGGCGACGTACTTCTCGGCCCGCTCCCGGGCCTCGTCCACCAGGTCCGGCACCCGCAGCAGCTCCGGGAGCAGCTCGCGCTCGCCCATGACGGCCCGGAACATCGTCGACACGGTGACCCCGTGGCCGGGCCGGTGCTCGACCGTGACCGGGTCGCCGGCCGCCACCACACCGGCCTCGAGGACCTTCAGGTAGGGGCCGGGACGGGCGTCCGCCGCGAACCGCTTGACCCAGCCGCTGGTATCGAACCCGTTCTCCCCCATCCAGCACTTGAAGTCGTTGCAGGGGGTCCGGACGGAACGCACCTCCAGCAGGGCGGTTCCGACCCGCCACTGCTCGCCCAGCTCGGCCTCGTTGACGTCGAGGCCGACGGTCGTCAGGTTCTCGCCGAAGAGACCGTCCCTGATGGGCGCACCGAGCCGCTCGGCCCAGCGGTCGAGGTCCTCGCGTGCGAAGACGTAGACCGCCTGGTCGACGCCGCCGTGGTGCAAGGTGTCGGACACCTGGTCGCCGGAGAAGCCCATCGGCCCGAGCCGGACCGGCCCGGGGAGCGGCTCCTTCCAGATCGACGTGCGGCCGATGCCGGCCCACTCGCGCTTGCGCGGCTGGCCGACGTTGAGGGAACGGACGGAGGCGGTCACGGGACCGATCCTCTCAGTCCTGGACCGCCTTCGCGATCGCAATACACGCGGTCAGGTAGTCGTCGGTCGGAGTGATCCGGACGGTGCCGGGATTGTCCTGGATCCGCCAGAGCGCGTTGTGCATCATCCGCACGACCACCCAGTCCCGCGCCCGGCGCTCGTCCAGCTCCGCCACGTCGACCAGTCGGTGGAAGCGACGCCGGAGCCCGTCCCGCAGGTCACCCGCCAGCTCGTCCAGCCGGTTCCACAGCATCGGCGCCGGTTCGTAGTGGGGGTCCCCGCTGACCGGCTTGGGATCGATCGCCAGCCACGGCTCCCGGTCCGCGGCCAGCACGTTCTCGTAGTGGAGGTCCGTGTGGATCATCGTCCCCGTGCTGGCAGAGTCCGAGACGAGGTCCCGCGACAGCGCCACCGCCTGCTCGACCAGCCGGCGTGGCACGGGCGCGGACCGGGGCAGCGCGGCCAGCTCGGCGCTCCACCGCTCGACGTACGACGTGAGGGGGCGCAGCTGGGGGACGGCCGGGATGTGCAGCTTCCCGTAGAGGCCGGCCACGACCTCGCAGGCCTCGAGGTCCGAGAGCTGACCGAGATCCTCCTGGTGGAGACGTTCCAGGAGGAGGGCGCCCCGGGCCGGGTCGGCACGCAGCAGTCGGACCGCTCCCCTGCCGTGCCAGTGCTGCAGCGCCAGGTGCTCGTGCTCGGACTCGTCGTCGCGGAAGCCGACCTTGAGCACCACCCGGCGGCTCACCGCAGTCCGGACCGGGAGCACCAGGGCGCAGTGGCCGTGCATCGGTGTCCCGTCCTCGACGAGCTGCCATTCGTCGAGGAGCTGCCGGACGAGGCCGGGCAGCCGGTCCACGAAGACTGCCCACTCCGGGCCGCGGGAGGCGAACCCGAGAACCCCTGCGGGCAGCTGCACTACTTCTTCGACTTGTCGACCGAGCTGCCGGCGCCGTCGTTGGAGAGAGCGGCGATGAAGGCTTCCTGGGGCACCTCGACCCGGCCGACCATCTTCATCCGCTTCTTGCCCTCCTTCTGCTTCTCCAGCAGCTTGCGCTTGCGGGTGATGTCACCGCCGTAGCACTTGGCGAGCACGTCCTTACGGATCGCGCGGATGGTCTCGCGCGCGATGATCCGGGAGCCGATCGCGGCCTGGATCGGCACCTCGAACTGCTGGCGCGGGATGAGCTCACGCAGCTTCGACGCCATCGTGGTGCCGTAGGCGAAGGCGGCGTCCTTGTGCCGGATCGCGGAGAAGGCGTCGACGGCCTCACCCTGCAGCAGGATGTCGACCTTGACCAGGTCCGAGGCCTGCTCGCCGGCCTCCTCGTAGTCCAGGCTCGCG
>JBKJUE010000031.1:0-47703 GCA_046590395.1 Nocardioides sp. | reverse complement strand
GGTCGGGGTCGATGACATCGATCAGGTGTCGGCCGGCCTTGGCCAGGTCGGTGGCGTTGAGCCTGGTGGCTTCGTCGAGGAGGACCTCTTCGCCCTCGGACCGCAGTGCGGGGGCGGAGGGGAGGTCCTCGAGGGCGTCGAGGACCACGGTGGCCTGCTCGGGACTGATCGCACCGGCACGCAACCGGGCCAGGGTCGCGGGGTGCTCGTCGGTGAGCTGGCGGGCGTGGTCGACGGCTCGTTTGCCCTGGCCGCGGCGCAGGCCGGCGAGGTGGATGAACCAGTCGGCGGTCGAACCCCAGCCGAGCTGCTTCTTCGCGACGTCGCGGGCATCGATCTCGGCCAACACCTCGGCTTCGAGCGCAGCGAGCTCTGAACGCATGCCCTCGAGCGCCTCGATCGTGTCGACCAGGTCGTCATCGGACCGTGCTGCCCACAGGATCTCGTCGAGGCAGTGGAGCTGACCGCAGGCCTCGGTCACCACCCCTGCCGGGGAGGGATGCGGGAGCGCCGAGATCGCCATGAACAGACTCTGCCAGAGCCCACCGACACCCCTCGACTCCTCCAGAAGAACTGTGGAGGACCGGGATTTCCGGCTCCACTGTGGACGATTCGTGGTCTCGGCCCTGGTCCGCTGGTGGGGTTGCGAGGCTAACGGGGTGTCCCATTTCCTCGGGCCGGTTCCAGCCCTGGAAGTCCATTCGCACTCTCATGCCGAGATGAGGGCGTTGCGGATGCGTCGTAGAGAGGCGTACAGGCAGGACTCGCGGTACATCGGGACGTGCGCTCGACTGGCACCGGATTCGGTCCATAACCAGCCAGCCCACGCTACTGTGAAGCCGTGTCCGCGGCGAGCACGAGGGGCCCGGCCATCAAGCCGATGTCTTCAAAGACCTGATTGGTGAGCACGACAATCACGGTGCCGTCGTCGGGTAGGCAGCCTGCCCAGGCCACATAGCCGATGTCCATGCCGGTGTGTCCGACGGCCCCGGCGTAGGGCTGGTACAGCCCCAGTCCGTAGCCTCCTTCGAAGTCGGTCATCTCGTTCAGCGAGTCCTGGGAGACGATCTCACCGGCGCAGAACGCTTGCCACCAGTGCGCCAGCGACAACGAGTCCGTCGCGATGGATCCCGTGGTCGGGCCCAGCGTCGCGCTCGCAATGGATGGGAGGTAGCCACGGCCTTTCTTCCATTCGGCCGGGGACATGGCGTCGGGCAGCGCCATGGGTGCCGTCGGTCGCTCATCGGGTTGGTAGACGAGTCGCTCGATCCCGTCGATGTCGAGGACACCGCCCTCGCGCATGACCTTGACCACCGCGCGCCCAGTGACCTGCTCGATGACGTGTTGGAGCAACAGGTAGTTCGTGTTCGAGTAGTCGAAGGTCGTGCCCGCTGGCGTGCGCTCGGCGGGGACCAGCGCCAACATGTCGGCGGTTGTCCAGACTCGCTGGCGGTCGGTCGTCAGCCTCCCCTCGATTTCAGGCCAGTAGTCCGGGATCCCGCTGCGCATCCCCATGAGCTGACGGATGGTCGCGTCGTTGGTGTCGAAGTCGAGGCCAGCGGGAAGGTACCTGTTGGCCGGGTCATCGAGCCGCAACCCGCCGGCCTCGACCAGTTGCATCAGCTGCGCGGCCACCAACGGCTTCGTGACGCTGCCGATAGCGAACTGATCGTCGATGCCAACATCGCGGCGGCTGTCCGCCTTGCCCACTGCCCCGCTCCACGTGCCAGTTGGCGACAGCACCGTGGCTGCCATGCCGCCTCCGTCAGCCATGTCGGCTAGGGCTGCCTGGAAGGCCGCCGCCATCTCTTCGGAGACGGGGTCCTCGCTGATGTCGGCGAACGACCCTGTCGGAAGGACTGCGAGTTGGTCGCTCTCAGAGGGTGACGCAGGCGTCTGCACTGTGTCGCTGCCGTCATTGACGGGGTTGTCTGGTGCGCCTGCGTCACACCCCGAGAGGAGTACGACGAGCACCAAGGCCACCAGTCGGCCTGACGGAGCGATTGACATGACCTGCTCACTCCCCGAGTTCTGTCGCTAAGTCGCTCCGGATCAGGTCGGCGATCTTGACTTGGATGGCCAGTGGCGGCGGACCGTCGTTCGTGACGGCGCTGAGAGTGCCGATTTCCTGGCCGACCTGCTGGATCCACAACAGTCCGTGAGCCGAGGAAGCCAGCACGGCGCCGGTCTCGGCGACCGGCTGGGTCTGCCACGCCACTCCCTTGCAGGACGCGAGGTTCTTGACGAGTCGGTCGACCGCGGCCGACGCCAGGGCAGCCGACGGGAAGTTGATCACGTCGGCCCATACCTGCCCGAGTTCGCCGTTGGTCCGCACGTCGAAGTTCCCGCCACCACCTCCCCCTGCGGCCGACGACCAGTCCCCTGCGCACGGGTCGCCCAACATCTGGATGTCGGCGATGGACCAATCGGGCACCTGCGCCACGATCCGGTTGAACTCTGTCGCGAAGGGGTCGCCCTCAACACGCAAGGGCTCGACCGAATCCGACGGCGCAGGGGACGGCGCCGGGGACGAGGGCGCTGGGGCCGGCTGCAGCTCGGTCGAGTCGTCCGACAGGGAGGCCTGCATGAGCCCGACCGTCAAGACGACGGCCGCCGCAACCGCTGCGACCGAGACCGTGCGGCGCCGCCGGACCAGTCGCTCGCCACGGAACGTGTCCTCGCCGGCCGGGGTGGCCGGTGCGTGGATATGGTCGTGCAACTGCACGAGCCGCGTGATGACGTCCTGATCCCTCATCGCTCTTCTCCTTGCAGGGAGGGGGTGCCGAAATCGGACTGCAGCGTGCGCCGCAGCGCGGCCAGGGCGTCGCGGGTCTGCGTCTTGACCGTCCCCGGGCTGATGCCGAGATCGGCTGCGGTCTCCTCGACCGAGAGGTCCCAGATGTGGCGCAGCACGATGACCTTGCGCTGACCGGGCGGCAGGGCCCGGATCGCCGTCCAGATAACGTCGGCGTCCTCCGGTGCCATGCCGGGGTCAAGCGGTGGCAGGTCGACGGAGATCGAGGCGGACTCCCGACGCCACGGCCGCCGGCGGTCGCTGTAGTGGCTGTTGACCAGGATCCGGCGGACGTACCCCTCGACGTTGTCCGCGCGGGTCACCCGAGACCAGTTGCGATAGAGCCTGGCGAGCGCATCCTGGACGACGTCCTCGGCGCGGTGCGGGTCGCCGCACAGCAAGCACGCGGTCCGGTATAGCTGCGCACGTCGGGCGGACACATAGTCGCTGAAGGCTGGTTCGCGGTCCATGGGATCCCCTTTCGCCTCCCTGACGCAGGCACCGGCCCGCCGGGTTGGGTCCACGGCCAAGATTGTTTCGATCTCGTGCGCAGTGTGGCACCCCCCAAACGGGCGGGAGCCCAGTTCCGCACCAACTTATCCGCGCGCACCTGCCGCGTAGCGTGCGCCCGCGGCCATGCGGATCTGCCGCATAGCGTGCGCTCGCAGACGCACGCTCCTGCCGCTGACGGGTCGTGCGATGAGCGAGCAGTCGTTGTGTGGCCCTGGCAACCGTTTGGCGGCACAGTACGTCGCATGAGTATGAGGTCCTCGACGGCTGGGCAGATCGCTTCTCTCGTGCTTTGTCTGACGCTTGTTGGATGCAGCGGCAGCGATGTCTCCGACCCCTCTGCCGAGCCTTCGTCTCCGACGAAACCAACGTCGTCTCCGGAGAGCGACAGAGCGGACGCGCTAGACGAACTCGCCGCTGCCGCAAGCCAGGGAGCCATGGAGATGCCAACGCTGCTCTTGGTGCTGAACGAGACTTCCGACACTGTGCTCCTGACCAGCGCGGACGGGCAGCGCACAGCCACGGTCGACCCGGGCAAGTCGCTACGGCTGACTTCCAAGCGAGTTTGCGATTGGCTGCCGCTCACCGCCCGTTCCTCGGATGGCCGCGTCATCGAGGAGTACACACAGCCCTGTCATGGGCAAACCTGGACAATCACCGACGAGTGAGGGTGCTTACCGACGTAGGCAAGCCGAACAGCATCCGCCCTGTCATGCCGCGTTGCGTGCGGGGGCGCCTTCACCTCAACCAACGAGGGGTGTACCTCAACCGCTGAGATAGATGTCGGTGCTAGGGCGCGAATCGCTCCTCGGCGACGGTGTTGCCGCCGTCCACGGTGACGCACTGCCCGGTCACGTACGACGCGCCGGGCGATGCCAGCCAGGCGATCGCGGATGCGACCTCGTCTGGGGTCCCGCTGCGTCCGACGGGCACGACCGAGCCCTCGCGTTGTTCGTCCGGGGTCTGTGAGCCGGTCGCGATCCACCCGGGAGCGACGGCGTTGACGGTGATTCCGGACGAAGCGGAGTCAACCGCCAGGGCACGCGTCAGTCCGACGAGTCCGGCCTTCGCGGCGGCGTACGCGATGTCGCCCCGCATCGCCATCAGCGGCCCGGTGACGCTCGCGACCATGACGATGCGTCCCCAGGACTGTGCGTGCATGGAGGGCAGGGCCGCGCGACTCACCAGGAAGGCGGTGTCGAGGTTCCGGCGGAGCGACGCCTGCCAGGTCTCCAGGCTCATCTGCGGGGCCGTTCCGGACTCGAAGTCGGGTTCGGTGGTCGAGATCATCCCCGCGTTGTTGACGACGACGTCCACGCGGCCGTGCCGTTCCAGCGCACCGGTCACCAGGTGCGACGCCGCCGACTCCGTCGTCAGGTCACCGACCTCGTGGGACGCCTCGACGCCCGCATCGCGGAGCTCCGCAGCGCGCTCGGCGACCCGTTCGCTGCTGGCGCCCAGCACCACCGTGGCCCCGAGCGCGCCGAGCAGCCGGGCGCTCGCGAACCCGATGCCGGTGCGGCTGCCGGCCCCGGTCACGAGCGCGACCCGGCCGGTGAGGGAGAAGGACTCGGGAGTCGTCATGCGACGACCCTGCCACGGACGGATCTGCTCAGTCGCCGACCTGGACGGCGTGCGGGCGGCCGGGGTCGTCGTACGCCGGGTCGGGGTGCCCGGCACGGCAGGCCTCGAGCTGCGCGCACACGGCGGCGCCGTAGAACAACGCCATCGAGGTGAGCAGCGACCAGATCAACAGGGCGAACATGCCGGCGAGCGGCCCGTAGACGTTGCCGAACGAGTCCCCGACGTGCACGTACGCCGCCAGCAGGCCGGTCGCCCCCATGGCCAGGGCGACGGCCACCCCGGAACCCAGGGCCAGCCAGGTCAGCGCGGGTTGGCCGCGGCGTGGGGCGTGGTCGAGGACGACGGCGATCGCGAAGACCAGCAGCGCGAGCCCGACCGGCCAGCGGACGGCGCGCCACACGTCCGCGGTCCCGTCGCTCCAGCCGTAGTCGGCCACCATCGCGTCCGCGAACGCGCCGCCCGCGACGAGCAGCAGGAAACCGAGGCCCACGGGTGCCGCGAGGACCGCGGTCATCACGGCGGCCCGGCCGTACTTCGCCCGTGCGGGACGGTCGCGGCGGATGCCGTAGATCCGGTTCATGCCGCGCTCCACCTGGGCCATGGCCGTGGTCATCGAGAGCAGCGCGAAGAACAGGCCGAGTCCCAGCGCCAGCTCACCCGCCTCCTCGCTCGACTCGTCGCCGGAGACCGCACTGGCGAGCGCGTCCTGCTGGCCGGCGCCCGGAGAGATGGCCTGGATGGTCGCGGCCAGCACGCGGGCCGGCCGCTCCTGGTCGATGTCGGCGGCCAGGCCGGCGAGCGCGAGCAGGAAGGGGACGACGGCCAGCGACGTCTGCAGCGCGAGGGCCCGGCTGTTGGTGAAGCCGTCGCCGTACCGGAAGCGCACGAACGAGCTGACCAGGAGCCGTCCGATCCCGACCTTGCGGGTCGTCTGCCAGGCGTCGGCTGCGTCGAGCTCGTCGCCGTCGATCTCCGTGGTGACGGGAACGGTGCGCGCAGTGGTCATGGTGCGCGCCACCCTACGGTCGGTCAGTGGGTGCCGGCGCGCCTCCTCCCGAACGGCGCCAGCGCGGCCAGCGCCAACCCGTAGCCGATGCCCACGAACGGGAGCAGGGTGACCAGCACGCTGTTGAGGGGCAGCACCCCGGCGAGCACGAGCGTGACGGCCAGGAACAGGCCGAAGAAGAAGCCGGCGACGGCGCCGAGCACGGGACGTCCGCGCATGGTCACACCCCCTTCCTGGTGAGGCCGGCGAACGTGGCCAGCGCACCGAACACGAGGGTGCCGGCGGCGGCGCCGAGCGAGATCGGGCTGTCCGTGAAGCTGCCGGCGACCTTGATCTCGCCGTCGTACACGCAGACCGTGGTCCCGTCCTCGGCATGGGTCGCGACGAGGGGGACGTAGAAGCCGCGCGGGACGAAGCCCGGCAGGTCGTAGTCACCCTTCTTCGGTGACGTCGTGGCGTAGGTCTTGCTCGCGTCGTCCGACCAGGACCACGAGCCCGGCCCGTAGTCGGGCAGCGGTGCGGGAAGGTCGATCTTGAGCGAACCCGAGTAGGCGCGCTCCTTCTTTCCCTTGCCACCGTTGATGCTGCCGGTCCCGGAGTAGCTGCCCGTCGGGTCGACGGTCGCCCGGTCGGTGTCCTGGGTGATCGTGGTGACGGTGCCGTCGTCACCGGTGACCACCAGCTCGCCCTGACAGCTGGCGGAGTCGGTGGTGAGGCCGGCCCAGGCCGGGGCCACCAGCGCGACGGCGCCGACGCCGCAGGCGACGAGCCACCCGGCCGCCAGGACGGAAACGATGCGGATGCGTGGTGGGCGCATGTTGGCCTCCTCGGTCCGACCCGAGAGCTGATTCGAGGCTAGGGCTCGCCGGCACCCTTTGTGGATGGCCCGCCCGGGGGATATCCACGGCCCGGATGCCACCGGGCGGAGTGGTCAGTGCCGCCCGTTCCAGCTGTCCCAGAGGGCGGCGTACGACCCGCCGGCCTCGACCAGCTCGTCGTGCGACCCGAACTCGGAGATCACGCCGTCCTCGACGACCGCCACCCGGTCGGCGTCGTGCGCCGAGAACAGGCGGTGGGCGATCGCGATGACGGTGCGCCCGTGCAGGACCGCGGCGAGCGAGCGTTCGAGGTGGCGGGCCGCCCGCGGGTCGATCAGCGAGGTCGCCTCGTCGAGCACCAGCGTGTGCGGGTCGGCCAGGACCAGGCGGGCCAGGGCGATCTGCTGGGACTGGGCCGCCGTGAGGGCGCGGCCGCCCGAGCCGACGACGGTGTCGAGCCCGTCCGGGAGGGCCTCGACCCAGTCGAGCGCGTCGACGGCCTCGAGCGACGAGCGGATCTCGTCGTCGCCGGCTCCGGGGGGCGCGGCCAGGGCGAGGTTCTCGCGCAGCGTGCCGACGAAGACGTGGTGCTCCTGGGTGACCAGGGCGACGTGGCCGCGCAGGTCGCCCAGCGGGAGCTCGACCAGGCCGACGCCCCCGACGGTCACCGAGCCGGTCCGTGGCGGGTGGATGCCCGCCAGCAGCCGCCCGAGCGTCGACTTGCCGGCGCCGGACGGTCCGACCATGGCGATGCGTTCTCCGACCCCGATGTCGAGGTCGATGCCGTGCAGCACGTCGCGCCCGTCGACGTACGAGAACCGGACGTCGTCCGCGGCGAGCTTCTCGCTCTGCGGCTGGGCTCCGCTCACCTGGCGGTCGTCGGGGACCTGGGCGACCCCCAGCAGGCGAGCCAGGGACGCAGCACCCATCTGGAGCTCGTCGAGGATGCTCACGATCCGGTCGACGGGGTCGATCAGCATCTGCACGTAGAGCGTCGCGGCGGTCACGTCGCCGAGCGAGACCGAGCCCTGGGTGTAGAGGTAGCCACCGAACAGCAGCGTCAGCACCGTGGGGATCAGGTAGGCGATCTCCATGTTCGGGAAGAACACCGTGCGCAGGTAGAGCGTGTAGCGCTCCGCGTCGAACGACGACCTGATGTCGCGGTCGATCTGGTCGATCCGCTCGTCGCCGAGCCCGAGCGCCTCCACGGTGCGGGCGCCCTCGACGGTCTCGGTGAGCGTCGCGTTGATCTGCGAGTACGTCGCGCTCTCGCGCAGGTAGCCGTCCTTGGCGCGGGCGAGGTACCACCGCAGCCCGATCACCAGCGGCGGCACACCGAGGAGGCAGGGGAGGGCCACCCACCAGCCGACGCTGAGCGCCGCCACGAACGTGAGCACCGCCGTGACGACAGCGATCGTCCACTCCGGCAGCGCCCACCGCACCGACCAGCCGAGCTGCTCGACGTCACGGCTGGTGCGGGTGAGCAGGTCACCCGAGCCCGCCGACTCGACGACACCGACCGGAAGCCCGAGCGTGTTCTCGACGAAGTCCTCGCGCAGCTCGGCGAGGACCTGCTCGCCGAGCACCTGGCTGATGTAGCGGGCGAACCGGGTGAGGATCGTCTGGGCGACCAGGAAGACGGCGAGCAGCATGACCAGCCGGTCGACGTACCCGGTGGTGGTGCCGGTCTCGACGGCCTCCACCAGGCTGCCGAGCAGGCGCGGCGCGGCCAGCGCGGTGAGCGCGGCCAGGCCGTGGAGCGCCAGGGCGCTCCAGAGCAGGCGCGGGTGTCGCCGGGCGATGCTGGCGGCGTACCGACGGACCGAACGGCTGTCGGCGACCGGAAGGGCGGTGGTCACGCTGTCACCGCTGCCGGCTCGGCCTCGCGGGTGACGACGGCGCGGTAGACCGGGTGCGAGTCCATCAGGTCGGCGTGTCGACCGGTCGCCACGATGCGTCCGTCGCGCAGGAAGGCCACCTCGTCGACGGCGTCGAGCACCAGCGGGCTGCTGGTGGTGAGGACGGTGGTGCGGCCGGCCCGGTGGGCGCGCAGACGGGACGCGATCCGCGCCTCGGTGTGGGCGTCGACAGCGGACGTCGGCTCGACCAGGACCAGGATCTCGGGGTCGGTGGTGAGGGCGCGGGCCAGCACCAGCCGCTGGCGCTGGCCACCCGAGAAGCTGCGGCCGCGCTCGTCCACGACGGTGTCGAGTCCCTCGGGCAGGACGTCGAAGATGTCGCCGGCCGAGGCCGTCTCGAGGGCCTCGTCGACCGCACCGGTGCCGCGCACGTCGAGCCGGTCGCCCAGCCGTCCGGAGAACAGGGTGGCGCCGGTGTCGGAGACCACGATCCGCCGCCGGACCTCCTCGCGCGCTAGGGACGGCAGGGGTACGCCGCCCAGCCGGACCTCGTCGTCGACCACAGCCGCGCACATGCCCAGCCGGTCCGCGAGCGCGGCGGAGTCGTCGGGCCGCTCGCTGACCACGGCGACCAGCGAGCCGGCCCTGATCCTGAGCCCGCTGCGGTCGTCGGTCAGGTCGGAACCGGCCGCCGGGGACGGGGCGACGACCTCGGCGTCCGTGTGGTCGGGGGTGAGCGCCAGGACGCGGCAGATCCGGCGCGCGGCGACATGGGCACGGATCACCTTGTTGGCGTACTCCGTGGCGGTTCGCAGCGGGATCATCAGGAAGGCGGAGTAGCCGTAGAAGGCGACCAGCTCACCGGCCGTGATGCTGCCGGTCGCCGCGGCGCGGGCGCCGAGCCAGACGACGATCACGACGAAGACGCCGGGCAGGAACACCTGGAGGGCGTCGAGCACCGACTGCACCTTGGCCACCTCGACGCCGGCGCGCCGGGTGGTCTGGGACTCGCGGCGGTAGCGGTCGAGGAAGACCTGCTCGCCGCCGATGCCGCGGAGCACGCGGAGCCCGCTGACGATGTCGGTGGCGGAGTTGGAGAGCTCGCCCATCAGGTGCCGCTGGTGGGCGCTGCGCTTCTGGAGCGGGCTCAGCAGCGGTCCGATCATGAGGATCAGGAGGGGGACGCCCAGCAGCACCACCAGCCCGAGCGTGACCGAGGTCGACAGCAGGATGACGGAGACCAGCAGGAAGGACACCACGGCGCCGGCGAACCGCGCGGTCACGTCCATCACCTGGCCGATGTGGGACAGGTCGTTGGTGCCGATGGCGACGACCTCGCCGGTCGACACCTTGCGCGGGAGGGTGCCGCCGAGGTGGACGGTCTGGCGGCCGACGAGCTGGACGGTGCGGTAGGCGGCGGTCAGCCAGTTGGTGACCGCGAACCGGTGCCGCATGATGCCGCTGCCCGCCTGCAGGAGCCCGATCGCGAACAGCACGGTCGCCCACATCAGGAGCCGGTCGGTGTCCTGGGCGGCCACGCCCTGGTCGATCGCGCGGCCGAGCACGGCCGGCATCACGGCCTGCGAGCTCATCCAGACGATGCCGAAGAACATCCCGCCGAGGAGGGTCTGCCATTGGCCCTTCGCGACCCACCACAGGAAACGACCCGGTGTGCGGTGGTCGGCGGTCCCGGGGTGGTCGAGAGGCAATGGGCGCACTCCTCCGAGGGTACGGAGTGAGCGACGCGCGAGCGAACCGTTTTCGGGTCAGTCGTCGGCGCGCAGGACGTTCGGCAGCACCACCAGCAGCAGCACGACGAACACGGCGACGACGCCGCTCCACAGCAAGGCGATCGGGCGCTCGAGCACGACGTCGAAGATGAGCAGCACCATGCCCGTGATCAGCAGTGAGATCGTGGTCAGGACCCCGATCGTGATCCGGTGTCCGGCGATGACGACGCGTTCCTTGACCTCCTCACCCGACAACCGTCGGTGCACCGCCACCGCCGACATCACCAGCGCCGTCGTCGCGGCCGCGAGCAGGACCAGCGTGAGGTAGAGCCTGACCTGGAAGCCGTCGAGGTCCTGGAACGACGACTGGAACGGCAGGGTCAGCAGGAACCCTGCCGTCAGCTGGGCGCCGGTCTGCATGACCCGCAGCTCCTGGATCAGGTCGTTCCACTTGCGGTCGAGCCGCTCGTCCTCTGTCTCTTGCCTGTCGCCCATGAGACAGGTGTACCCCGTGGCGGCCGAAGAACCCCTACTTGTGTGCGGTTTCGACGGTGGACGTCCGGCCACCGCGCTGGAACAACGGGTCGTCGAGCTGGCGGCCCTCGCCGGACGAGGCCACGGCGGTGAGGTTGACGGCGACCGGGAACACGAGCAGGGCGGCCGCGCCGAGGGCGATGTCGCGGGTCGTGAGGGACATGGTCGATCCCTTTCGAGGCGGTGTCGTTGTCACACCCACCGTGGACGCGCCGGTCGACGGGAACCCCCACCGGGCGTGACCGCCGGGTGAACCCTGGGTGCCCAGTTCGTCAGCCGGCGAGCCCGTCCACGACCTCGGCCCCGGGGAGCTCGGCGAGCACGCTGCCGGCCACGAGGAGCTTCGAGTGCCGGACGCCGGACCCGATCACCGCCACCTCGATGTCGAGCACCCGGCGGTCGACGAGGATCCGCCACTCCGGGGGCAGGCCGACCGGGGTGATCCCGCCGTACTCCATGGCGGACTCGGTCACCGCACGCTCGGTGCTGAGGAAGGAGGCCTTGCGCACGTCGAGCGTCCGCTTGACCAGGTTGTTGACGTCGGCCCGGGTGTCCGCGCGCACCACGCACGCGGCGACCCGCTCCTCGCCACCCCGGCGTCCCGAGACGACGACGCAGTTGGCGCCGTCGGTGAGGCTGAGCGAGTACGCCTCCGTCAGCGCCGCCGTGTCCGCGAGCGCGGGGTCGATCTCGACCACGCCGACCTCGCCGGCCAGCGGCCACGCGCCCAGGGCGGTGACCACCGTTGCCGCCAGCAGGTCGGGCCGGTCGAGGGCGGGCACGGTCGTCAGGGTGCCGAGGCGAGGCGACGTCATGGCCTCATCATGGTCATCCGGCCTTCACCTGCACGGGGCCGGGTGGTCATCTCGGCCCGCTTTCCTCGAGACATGACTGCGGTAGACGCTTCGTACGACGCCCGCGCACGCCAGGTCCCCTTCCCGCTCGTGATCGGCCACCGCGGTGCCTCCGGCTACCGACCCGAGCACACACTGGCGTCGTACCGGCTGGCGATCCGGCTCGGCGCCGACTACATCGAGCCCGACCTCGTGCCCACCCGCGACGGGCACCTGGTCGCGCGTCACGAGAACGAGATCAGCGAGACCACCGACGTGGCCCACCGTCCCGAGCTCGCGGACCGGTTCACCACGAAGGTGATCGACGGGCACACCGTCAGCGGGTGGTTCACCGAGGACCTCACGCTCGCCGAGCTGAAGACGCTGCGGGCCAGGGAGCGGCTCCCGCAGCTGCGACCGGGCAACACCCGCTACGACGGGCTGCTCCAGGTGCCGACCTTCGACGAGGTGCTCGAGCTGGTCCGCTGGGAGTCCCGGCGCACCGGACGCCAGATCGGGGTCTGTCCCGAGACCAAGCACCCCACCTACTTCGCCTCGATCGGGCTGCCGCTCGAGCCGCTGCTGGTCTCCGCGCTGCGCCGGCACCGGCTGGACCGCGCGGACGCCCCGGTCCTCGTGCAGTCCTTCGAGACCGGCAACCTGCAGGAGCTGGCCGGGATGACCCGGGTACCGCTCGTGCAGCTCCTCGACGTCGCGGGGGCGCCGTACGACCTGGTCGCAGCCGGCGACACACGGTCGTACGACGCGCTCGCGACCCCGGCCGGGCTGGCCGGGGTGGCGGAGTACGCCTCCGCAGTCGGCGCGCACAAGGACCGGGTGCTGCCGCGCGACCCGAGGTCAGGTGACCTCGGCCGCCGGTCGACGCTGGTGGCGGACGCCCATGCCGCCGGGCTGCTCGTGCACGTGTGGACGCTGCGGGACGAGAACCAGTTCCTCGCCGCCAGCTTCCGCAACGGCGTCGACCCCCGCACCAAGGGGAACGCCCACGCCGAGGCGCAGGCCTTCCTGGATGCGGGGGTCGACGGGATCTTCACCGACCACCCCGACACGACCGGCCGGGCCCTTGAGGACTGGCTGGCCGTGTCGCACGCGAGCGCCTAGGACGACGCCGGAGCCTCCTCGGTCTCCTCGTCGCCGGCGTCCACCCAGCCGGTGCGGGTGGCGGCGTGCCGGCGCGCGGTCAGGATGGTGGCCAGCAGGCCGGCGACGCCCGCGAACACCCACGGGACCGGCATCAGCCAGCGCACGTCGGAATCGCCGACCACGTCGCTCTGGATCAGCGCCCAGACCCCGACCAGCCCGAGGAACGCGATCCCCATGACGAGGTGGCCGATGTTGACCGGGTGCCGGCCGCTTGCGATGAGTCCGGTTTTCTCGGTCATGGCGCTCACTTCTCCGTCCTCACGTGGATCTCGCCGAAGCCGAGCTCGACGTCGATGGTCAGGTACGGCGCGCCGGGCGCGCCCTCGTGCAGGGTGTTGCGTGCCACGTCGATCCCCTCGCCCGAGACGGTGTCGAAGAGCCTGATGCCGCCGGGGCCGCCGATCTGGGCATCCACCTGGACGGTCATCTCCTCGGGGACGATCACGTCGATCGACCCGAAGCCCCCCTCGAGGTGCAGGGTGCGTCCGTCGAGGTTCTCCAGGTCGGCGACCTCGGTCAGGTCGAGGGTGAGCTCGCCTGCTCCGAAGTCGTAGGTGTCCTGCACCGACGAGGAGAGCTTCGGCGTCACCGTGGTGGTGTCGCCGTCGTAGTCGTCGGCAGCGGTGGCGCCGGCCAGACCGATCGTCGCGACCAGGCCGAGCAGGATCAGTCCGCCGGCCCGCCCGAAGAACGCGCCCACCAGCAGCATCACGCCGATGATCCCGACCGCCAGGGCGGGGTATGCCGGGTCGGCCACGTCGAGCCCGGCCACGTCGGCCGTGCCGAGGAGCCCGACCCCCAGCGTCACGAGCGCCAGCGTGAACCAGAACAGCTTCGGTCCGCGGCGGCGCGGGTCGCGCGGAGCGACCGGCCGGGCGGACGCGACGTAGGCCGGGGATGCGGTGTACGTCGACGGCGCGGTGTACATGCTGGTGGTCGTCCTGTCGTCGGCTCCCGGCTGGTCGTGGACGGGCACGTACGGCACCCCGCCCGAGCCAGTGGGCTGCCGGTCGCGGTCCTTGCGGGTCATGAAGACCAGGACCACCACGGCGATGATGGCGAGCGGCCAGGGGAACCAGAAGACCCCCCACGAGTCGCCGAGGAGAGCGAAGACGGCCAGCACGCCGACGACGAGCAGGGCCACGGTGCGGCTTCGCTCGTCGAGAGTGACGGGCGCGTTGCCGGTCTCCTCGTCCGGCACCAGCAGCCAGCAGGCGCCGTAGATGATGAGGCCGGCACCTCCGAAGAAGGCGAGGACGACGAAGGCGACGCGCAGCACGAGCGGGTCGACGTCGAGGTGACGGGCCAGGCCGCCGGCCACGCCGGCCACCTTCCGGTCGGAGGCGGAGCGACGGAGCCGGCCGAGGTCGCGGACCTCGTCACGGTTGACGCGCGGACCCTCGTCGGCCGACGGGCCGGTGGGTGCTTCGGGTGGTGTGGTGGTCATGCCTCAAGCCTGCTGTCCGGGGGAGCTCCCCGCCATCGGGGACGACCCTGATCCTGCACCGAGAACCCTGGCTCCGGGTCAGGGGTGGGCCGGGGTTGCTCCTCATGGTCCGGGGTCCGCCACTGTGTGACGATTGAGAGGAGATGACCACCACGCCCACCGCCGACGTCCGCGACGTGCGCCGCGCCACCCGGGACACGCAGGAGCCGATCATCGGCGGCGTGGCCGCCGGGCTGGCCCGGCACCTCGGCCTGCCGGTGCTGTGGATGCGCGCCGGGTTCGTCCTGGCGGCCGTGTTCGGCGGGGTGGGGATCGCGTTCTACGCCGGCCTGTGGCTGGTGCTGCCCACCGACTCACGCTTCGAGACCGCGGCACCCGGCCTGGAGAGCGCCTCCCGCGGCGGCCGCCGGCCCAGCCGGATCCGGCGCCTCACCGACGTCGGACCGGCGATCGCCCTGGCCGCGCTCGGGTTCGGGGTGATCCTGCTGCTCGAGGCGGTCCTCGGTCGTGGCGCCGTTTTCTGGCCGCTGTTCCTGGGCCTCGTCGGCATCGCCCTGCTGTGGCGGCAGGCCGACGAGGCGCAGCGCGAGCGCTGGCTCGACACCACCGGCCGGATCGACCCGGTGCGCGTGGTCGTCGGCAACGGCGGCTGGGCGGCGTACACGCGCATCGCCTCCGGCGTCGGCCTGATCGTGGTCGCGCTGGTGCTGTTCTCGCTGCGTGGCGGCTCGCCCGCGATGGCCCGAGACGTCACCGTCGCTGCCCTGCTCACCGTCGTCGGTCTGGCGATCGTGATCGGTCCCTGGATGTACCGGCTCGCGTCCGACCTCACGGCGGAGCGCTCCGAGCGGGTACGCACCCAGGAGCGGGCGGACCTCGCGGCCCACCTCCACGACTCGGTCCTCCAGACCCTCGCGCTGATCCAGAAGAACGCCCACGACGGGCCGACCGTCGCCCGGCTCGCCCGGTCCCAGGAACGCGACCTGCGGTCCTGGCTCTACGCGGGCGAGGCGACCGACGACAGCACCGTCGCCAGCGCGCTGCGCGGGGTCGCAGCCGCCGCCGAGGACGACCACGGGATCTCCGTGGAGGTCGTGACCGTCGGCGACTGCCCCATGTCCGAGCCCCTGCGCGCGATCGTCAGCGCCACCCGCGAGGCGGTCACCAACGCCGCGAAGCACGCGGGCACCGGCCAGGTCGACGTGTACGCCGAGATCGCGCCCGAGGCGATCGACGTCTTCGTCCGCGACCGGGGTCGCGGGTTCGACCCGTCGGCCGTGCCGGAGGATCGGTACGGCGTCCGCCACAGCATCGTCGACCGGATGCAGCGGCACGGTGGCTCGGCCGAGGTCCGGTCCGGGCCGGAGGAGGGGACCGAGGTGCGCCTGCACCTCCCCAGGAACCAGCAGCGACAGGAGAAGTCCGATGGCTGACCTCACCCGCGTGGTGATCGTCGACGACCACGCGATGTTCCGGGCGGGTGTGCGGACCGAGCTCGCGAGCTACGGGAGCGACACCGTCGACGTCGTCGCTGAGGCGGCGGACGTCGACGAGGCCGTCGCCGCCGTGGTCACCCACCGGCCCGACGTCGTGCTGCTCGACGTGCACCTGCCCGGCGGTGGCGGGGTGGAGGTCATGCGCAGGCTGGCCGCGTCCGGTGGTGCCCTGCCCCGCTTCCTCGCGCTCAGCGTCTCCGACGCGGCGGAGGACGTCATCGGCACCATCCGCGGCGGTGCCCGCGGCTACGTCACCAAGACCATCACCGGCCCGGAGCTCGTCGGGGCCATCCAGCGCGTGGCCGGCGGGGACGCCGTGTTCTCGCCCCGCCTGGCCGGCTTCGTGCTCGACGCGTTCGCGGGAACCATCGACGTGGCCGCGGTCGACGAGGACCTCGACCGGCTGACCGAGCGGGAACGCGAGGTGATGCGGCTGATCGCCCGGGGCTACGCCTACAAGGAGGTGGCCAAGGAGCTGTTCATCTCCATCAAGACCGTGGAGACCCACATGTCCAGCGTGCTGCGCAAGCTCCAGCTCTCCTCGCGCCACGAGCTCGCCCGCTGGGCCTCGGACCGCCGGCTCCTCTAGAGAGCCGAGGTTTCGTCGCCGGAGCGCGGGGTACGCCCGTCAGGGAGCCGGGCCCGTGGCCCGGTGTGACCGTGCCGTCCACCGGAAGCGAGGCCCAGCGTGGCCACCGTCAGCACCCCCACCGAGACCGACGTCGACGACGGAGGGCTCCGGAGATCGATCACCGGGCGCCAGCTGTTCTTCTACACGCTCGGCGACGTCCTGGGATCGGGCATCTACGTCCTGATCGGCCTGGTCGCTGCCGCCGTGGGTGGCGCCTTCTGGATCGCGTTCGCCATCGGCGTCTCCGTCGCCGCTATCACCGGCACGGCGTACGCCGAGCTGGTCACGAAGTACCCCCAGGCGGCGGGTGCCGCGCTCTACGTCAACAAGGCCTTCGGCAACAAGGCGCTGACGTTCCTGATCACCGTCTCCTTCCTCTCGGCCAGCTTCGCGGCGGCCGGCTCGCTGGCGACCGGGTTCTCGCAGTACTTCACCGAGCTCTTCGCGTCGGCGCCGGCCCTGGTGGTGAGCCTCGTGTTCATCGCCGTGCTGTCGATCGTGAACTTCATCGGCATCACCGAGTCCGTGGTCGTCAACATGGCGATGGCGTTCGTCGAGATCGCCGGTCTGCTGATCGTCATGTTCATCGCCATCTGGTTCGTCGCCGAGGGCAAGGCCGACTTCGGGGTGCTCGGGGACTTCTCCACGAGCGGCAACCCGGCCCTGGCGATCCTGGCCGGTGTCGCCCTGTCGTTCTTCGCGATGACCGGCTTCGAGAACACCGCCAACGTGGCGGAGGAGACGATCGACCCGCACAAGGCCTTCCCCCGGGCCCTCATCGGCGGCATGCTCACCGCCGGCGTCATCTACGTCCTCGTCTCGATGTCGGCGGCGCTGACCGTGCCCACCGACAAGCTGGCCGAGTCCGACGCGGCGCTGCTCGAGGTCGTCAAGGCCGGCATCCTCCCCTTCGCCGGCGACTGGTTCGTCACCCTCTTCACGATCATCGCCCTGATCGCGATCACCAACACGACCCTCGTGGTCGTCGTGACCCAGCCGCGGATCCTCTACGGCATGGCCAACGAGGACGTGGTGCCCGGAGTCTTCTCGAAGATCCACTCCAGCCGTCGAAGCCCCTGGGTCGGCCTGCTCTTCAGCGCCATCGTGGTCTGCTCCCTGCTGGTGATCGGCACCCTCCTGACCGAGGCCGGTGCGGGGCTCGACCTCGTTGCCCGGCTCGCGACCGTGACCGTGGTCTTCCTGCTCTTCATCTACGCGCTGGTCATCGTGTCCGCCCTCAAGTTGGGCGGCCAGGACGAGGACGAGCGCACGTTCAAGGCCAACCGTCCGCTCCTGGTGGTCGGCCTCGTCGGCAACCTGGCCATCCTCGTCTGGTCGATCCAGGACGACCCGAGCTCGCTGCTCTGGTGTGCCGGGCTGGTGGCGCTGGGCCTGGTGCTCTACGTCCTCGAGAAGCTGTTCGGCTCACAGAACCGGCCGCCGGGCACGGCCCCCGGGGACCCCGAGACCGCCCGCGCGAAGGGGATCTGACATGCACGTCGTCGTCGCCACCGCCGAGCGTCGCAGGGCCGACGTCGAGCCGGTGGGTTCCGCGGCGCGGCCGAGAGTGCCGTCGAGGTGATCTCGGCCGGCCTGGTGGTCGTGGCGAGCGGCGGGGGCGCGGGGTGAGCGACGTGGTCCTCGTGGGCAGCACCGCGCAGCGGGTGCAGCACTACGCACCGTGCCCCGTGCTGGTCGTCCGCCCGGCGCCTCGTCCCCGGAAGGCCAAGAAGTCCTGACCGCCGGGTGACGAGGGCTGCGGCTCAGCCGCCCGGGCAGGTCGCCGTCCCCGGCTCCAGGTCGGGGTGGATGGCTCCGTCCCGCACGCTGATCGGGGCCACGGACGCGCCCGCTCCGCGTCGCACGGCCACGATCTCGGCCAGGATCGACACCGCGATCTCGCCGGCCTCGTCGGCTCCGATGTCGAGCCCGATGGGGGCGCGGAGCCGGGCCAGCAGGTCCTCGCCGACACCGTCCGCCTCGAGCTGCTCGCGGCGCCGGGCCTGCGTCTTGCGTGAGCCCATCGCTCCGACGTACGCCGTTCCGTGCTCCAGCGCTGCCCGGATCGCGGGCGCGTCGAGGCCCTCGTGATGGCTGAGGATCACGACCGCGTCGGCAGAGCCGAGCCCGGCGTGCACGGCCTCCAGGTCCGTGGTCGGCACCACCCGCCAGCCGAGGGCGTCCACCATCGGGGCCAGGGCTGCGGCCACCGGGCCGTCGCCGACGATCATGATCTCGGGAGTGTCCGTCATGCCCCCAGTATTCGCCGTCCGGGCCGGGGGTGGCGACCCGTAGGGTTGGCGGAGAGATGAGTACGCCCTTCCCGATCCCCGGCCCTGCCGACGCCACCCCCGCGGAGCCCCGCACCACCCGTCGCGGGCCCAGCGTCGACGAGCTGCTCGAGGGGCTCAACGAGCCGCAGCGCGCCGCCGTCGTCCACGCGGGCGCACCGCTGCTGGTCGTGGCGGGGGCCGGCTCCGGCAAGACGCGGGTGCTCACGCGCCGGATCGCGTGGTTGATCTCGGAGCGCAAGGCCCACCCTGGCTCGATCCTGGCGATCACGTTCACCAACAAGGCCGCGGCCGAGATGAAGGAGCGGGTCGAGAAGCTGGTCGGCAAGCGTGCCCGGATCATGTGGGTCTCGACCTTCCACTCCGCCTGCGTCCGGATCCTGCGCAAGGAGATCACGCAGCTCGATGGGCCTGGGTTCGGCTACAAGTCGAGCTTCTCGATCTACGACGACGCCGACTCCAAGCGGCTGATGACCCTGGTCTGCCGCGACCTCGGCCTGGATCCCAAGCGCTACCAGCCGAACGCTGTCCTGCACTGGGTGTCCAACCACAAGAACGAGCTGCGGGACCCCGAGGAGGCCGCCAAGGACGCTCGCAACTCCTTCGAGGAGTCCTACGCCGCGGCGTACACGCTCTACCAGCGGCGGCTCCGCGACGCCAACGCGCTCGACTTCGACGACCTGATCATGACGACCGTCCACCTTCTCCAGTCCTTCCCGGAGGTCCGGGAGACCTACCGGCGCCGGTTCCGGCACGTCCTCGTCGACGAGTACCAGGACACCAACCACGCCCAGTACGCCCTCATCCACCAGCTCTGTGCGGACTCGATGGAGGACCCGCTCGGCGACACCTCGATGGAGACGTCGGAGTCGCCGCAGGAGCGGGTCGAGCCCAGCGAGCTGATGGTGGTGGGCGACGCCGACCAGTCGATCTACGCGTTCCGCGGCGCCAACATCCGCAACATCCTCGACTTCGAGCAGGACTTCCCCAACGCGACGTCGATCATGCTCGAGCAGAACTACCGCTCCACCCAGACCATCCTCACCGCCGCCAACTCGGTGATCGGCCACAACAAGGGTCGCAAGCCCAAGAAGCTGTGGTCCGACGCCGGCGACGGTGCCCGGATCGTCGGCTACGTCGCCGACGACGAGCACGACGAGGCGAGGTTCGTCTCCGAGGAGATCGACCGGCTGACCGACGAGGGCCCGCTCCGGCCGGCCGACGTCGCCGTGTTCTACCGCACCAACGCGCAGTCCCGGGTCTTCGAGGAGGTGTTCATCCGGGTCGGCATGCCCTACAAGGTGGTCGGGGGGGTGCGCTTCTACGAGCGCCGCGAGGTCCGTGACGCGCTCGCCTACCTGCGGATGCTGGTCAACCCGGCCGACGAGATCTCGCTGCGGCGGATCCTCAACACCCCCAAGCGCGGCATCGGCGACCGGGCCGTCGAGTGCGTCCAGGCGCTCGCCGATCGCGACCGGATCCTGTTCTGGGACGCCCTGCGCCGGGCCGAGGAAGCTCCCGGGCTGGCGTCGCGGTCGCTCAACGCGATCACCGGTTTCGTCGGCATGGTCGAGGAGCTCCAGTCGATGGTCGACGCCGACGAGCGTCCCGACGTGATCCTCGAGTCGGTGCTGGCGCGCTCCGGCTACCTCGCCGAGCTGGAGGCCTCCGACGACCCCCAGGACGACACCCGCGTCGAGAACCTCGCCGAGCTCGTGGCGGTGGCGCGCGAGTTCTCCGACGCCGCCGGGTCCGCGGCGGAGCCGCCCGGACCCGACGGAACGGTGGACAGCGTCGCCGGAGGCGACACCAGTCTCCGGGACTTCCTGGAGCGGGTCGCGCTGGTCGCCGACGCCGACCAGATCCCCGATGACTCTGAAGGCGGCGACGCCGGGGTGGTCACGCTGATGACGCTGCACACGGCCAAGGGGCTGGAGTTCCCGGTCGTGTTCCTCAGCGGTCTCGAGGACGGCGTCTTCCCGCACGCCCGGTCGCTCGGCGACCAGCCCGAGCTGGAGGAGGAGCGGCGGCTCGCCTACGTCGGCGTCACCCGGGCCCGCGAGCGGCTCTACGTCTCCCGGGCCGTGGTCCGCTCCGCCTGGGGGGCGCCGTCCCACAACCCGGCGTCGCGGTTCATCGACGAGCTGCCGGTCGACCTCGTCGACTGGCGCCGGACCGAGGCCGCCCAGACCCGCTGGGGACGGCCGGACCTCGCGAGCAGCTCACCCGCCGCCCGGCTCGGCAGTCCCACGGCGGCCGGACGTCGCAACTTCTCGTCCGCCGCGCTCAAGGCGGACGCCGCGGCGAAGGCCAGGGCCGCCCGCGAGATCCCGTCGCTCGAGCCCGGCGACCGGGTCGTCCACGACTCTTTCGGGTTGGGCACGGTCGTCGCCGTCGAGGGTGCCGCAGAGAAGGCCGTCGCCTCGATCGACTTCGGCTCGGAGGGCGTCAAGCGCCTGCTGCTCCGCTACGCACCCGTCGAAAAGCTCTGAGCACCCCACGAAGCGGGAGGTGTCGTGGGCGTCAGAACGTGAGGCCGTGGACCACGAATGCCGCCCGCGGGTCCACCGGGTCGCCACCGCCGGGACGCACCTCGAGGTGGAGGTGCGAGCCGGTCACGTTGCCGGTCGCGCCGATCTCGCCGATGACCTCACCGGCGCGGACGACGTCCCCGACGCTGACCCCGAAGGCGTTCTGGTGGCAGTACCAGATCTCGGTGCCGTCATCGAGGGTGACCACGGTCTTGTTGCCGTAGGACCCGTCGTACCCGGCCGAGGTGACGACACCGTTGGCGACGGCCATGATCGGGTCGCCGGTGTTGCCGTTGAAGTCGATGCCGGTGTGGTAGCTGGCCCACAGGCCGTAGTCGCCGAACTCGGCGGTGGTGACGACCGGGCTCGTGGGGAAGACCCACTGGTTGAGGGCGATCTTGGCGGCCTGCTGCTCGGCCTGCTTGGCGAAGAGTGCGAGGGCGGCGTTGCGCTCCTCGGCCTGGCGCTCGGCGGCCTCGACGAGCTCCTCGGAGGCGGCGTCGGCCATCGCGTCGCGGCGGGAGTCGCGGCTGACGGCGGCGCTGCGGTCGTCGAGCAGGCTGGTGCTGGACGACTTGCCGGTGCCGGTCAGTGCACTGGCGTGCACCGCGCGGTCGTCGCGGCTGTCGGAGCTGATGAGCGTCGGGTTCGCCGAGGTCACGGCGCCGCCCGCGGAGACCGCGAGGGCGGCCACTCCGAGCAGGACCGGGACCGACGGGAGGCCGCGGAAGAGAGGCCCGCGCGCGGCGCTGCGGCGCTTGCCCGGCGCGTCGGGGACGGCGCGGCGGCGAGCGGAGGTCTCGATCGCGATCGGGGTCACCGAGGGACGACGGCTGACGCCGCGACGATCCGCTCGGTGGTTACCCATGGATGAGTGCTCCGCTGGTCGGGGGAGTGGTGACAACGAGCCAAGACTGTAACGGATGGGTCACGGTCTCCGAAATCGTTGGGGTTTGATTGTGCATGAACGGGGAACGAGAGATGGCCGTTTGCGGTTACTGGTGGTCTGCGTGACGCTTGGGCCCCGCCGCCTCGGGCGTGGTCGACGTCACGTGTCCGATAGCCTGCGGCCATGACTTCGACCAGCCCCGACCGGCGGATTCGCATCGTCGTCGGCAAGCCCGGACTGGACGGCCACGACCGCGGCGCCAAGATCGTCGCACGTGCCCTCCGCGACGCGGGGCACGAGGTCATCTACACCGGTCTCCACCAGACGCCAGAGCAGATCGTGGAGACGGCGATCCAGGAGGACGCCGACCTGATCGGCCTCTCGGTCCTCTCCGGTGCCCACATGACGCTCTTCAAGAAGCTGATCGCGCTGCTCGCCGAGCGCGATGCCTCGGACATCGTGGTGTTCGGCGGCGGCATCGTGCCGGAGGAGGACATCCCCTTGCTCACCGAGATCGGCGTGGCCAAGGTGTTCACCCCGGGCGCCACCACCGGTGAGATCACCGGCTGGGTGGCCGATCACTTCGCCGAGGACGCCGCCTCTCCCGCCTGAGCGCACGTCGCCTTGCTCACACCCGGCAACCCGGCATGGTCGGCGGGCTCCGGTCGGGACTAGGGTGCCCAAGGAATGAGCCAGGGGACCCCTGGGCCTCAAATCAGAAGAAGGACTGGGTCGATCGTGGATCTGATGGAGTACCAGGCGAAGGAGCTCTTCGCGAAGTACGACGTACCGGGCACCCCGGGCATCGTCGCCTACACCCCCGCTGAGGCCCGTGCCGCAGCCGAGCAGCTCGGCGTCTGCGTCGTCAAGGCTCAGGTGAAGGCCGGCGGTCGCGGCAAGGCCGGCGGCGTCAAGCTCGCCAAGACCCCCGACGAGGCCGAGGCGCACGCCGAGGCGATCCTCGGGATGGAGATCAAGGGACTGACCGTCCGCCGGGTGCTCATCGCGCCTGCCGCGGACATCGAGGAGGAGTACTACTTCTCGTTCCTGCTCGACCGGGCGAACCGCCAGTACCTCTGCATCGCCAGCGTCGAGGGCGGTGTCGAGATCGAGGAGGTCGCGAAGACCAACCCCGACGCGGTCAAGAAGATCCCGATCAACCCCGGAACCGGTGTCGACGAGGCCAAGGCCCGCGAGATCGTGGCCGAGGCCAAGTTCCCCGAGGCCCTCACCGAGCAGGCCGTGACCACCGTGCTCGCCCTGTGGCAGGTCTTCGTCCAGGAGGACGCCACCCTCGTCGAGGTCAACCCGCTGGCCCGTCTGGCCGGCGACAAGCTCGAGGCCCTCGACGGCAAGGTCTCGCTCGACGAGAACGCCGAGTTCCGCCACGAGGACCACGCGCAGTTCGAGGACAAGGACTCCGCGGACCCGCTCGAGGCCAAGGCCAAGGAGAAGGGCCTCAACTACGTGAAGCTCGACGGTGCCGTCGGCATCATCGGCAACGGCGCGGGCCTGGTCATGAGCACGCTCGACGTGGTCGCGTACGCCGGCGAGGCGCACGGCGGGGTCAAGCCCGCCAACTTCCTCGACATCGGTGGTGGCGCCTCGGCGCAGGTGATGGCCGACGGCCTCGACGTGATCCTTCACGACGAGCAGGTCAAGAGCGTCTTCGTGAACGTCTTCGGTGGCATCACGTCGTGTGACGCCGTGGCGAACGGCATCGTCGGCGCGCTGGACATCCTCGGCGACGAGGCCAGCAAGCCGCTCGTCGTCCGCCTCGACGGCAACAACGTGGAGGAGGGTCGCCGGATCCTGGACGAGCGCAACCACCCCCTGGTGACGCTGGTCGACACGATGGACGGCGCGGCCGACAAGGCCGCCGAGCTCGCCCACGCGGCGAAGTGACGGGTAGAGGACAGAACTGACATGGCTATTTACCTGACCAAGGACTCCAAGGTCATCGTGCAGGGCATCACCGGCGGCGAAGGCACCAAGCACACCGCCCTGATGCTGAAGTGCGGGACCCAGGTCGTCGGCGGCGTCAACGCGCGCAAGGCCGGTACCACCGTCTCCCACACCGACGCGGACGGCGAGAAGGTCGACCTGCCCGTGTTCGGCACCGTGAAGGAGGCGATGGCCGAGACCGGTGCCGACGTCTCCGTGGCCTTCGTGCCGCCGGCGTTCACCAAGGACGCGTGCATCGAGGCAATCGACGCCGGGATCGGCCTGCTGGTGGTCATCACCGAGGGCGTGCCCGTGCAGGACACTGCCGAGGTGTGGGCCTACCTGGACGGCAAGGACACCCGGATGATCGGGCCGAACTGCCCCGGCATCATCACGCCGGGGGAGGCGCTGGCAGGCATCACGCCGGCGACCATCGCCGGCAAGGGCCCGATCGGCCTGGTGTCGAAGTCCGGCACGCTGACCTACCAGATGATGTTCGAGCTGCGGGACTTCGGCTTCTCGACGGCCATCGGCATCGGCGGCGACCCCGTCGTCGGGACCACCCACATCGACGCCCTCGCGGCTTTCGAGGCGGACCCCGAGACCAAGGCCATCGTGATGATCGGTGAGATCGGTGGTGACGCGGAGGAGCGCGCAGCGGCGTACATCAAGGACAACGTCACCAAGCCGGTCGTCGGATACGTGGCCGGCTTCACGGCGCCCGAGGGCAAGACCATGGGCCACGCCGGCGCCATCGTCTCCGGCTCCTCCGGCACCGCAGCCGCGAAGAAGGAGGCCCTCGAGGCCGCCGGGGTCAAGGTCGGCAAGACGCCGTCCGAGACCGCCGACCTGATGCGGGAGATCCTGCAGAAGCTCTGAGCACTCCAGCGCAGTGGTGGCTGTGACGTACCTGGTACGTCACAGCCACCACTTCGTGCGTCAGCGTCAGCCGCCGCAGTGCTGGTCGTCGAGCAGCAGCATGAACTCGTCCACGAGGCCGTCCCGGTCGAACCAGAACCGCCAGTGCCGGTCGTCGTACCCGGCGACGCCGCTGGCGTAGAGCTGCCGGTCGCGCTCCCCGTCCGGATAGGCGGCGACCACCTCGCGGAACGGCGAGCCGATGCCGACCCCACGGTCGGTGCGCCCGGCGGTCCGCACGTAGACGACGGACAGGCCGAGGCTCGGCTCGAGGTTCCCGACAAGGTCCGGGGCGTCGTTGACCCAGAGGTCCACGATGCGGCAGCCGGCGGCGGAGCGGCGTGCGGTCACCCTGCCGCCGATCCCCTCGATGGTGCCCTCGTCGTCACCCAGCGCGATGCCGCCCAGGCCCTGTGGACCGACGACCGGGGTCTGTGTCGACGTGCCGTTCACCGGTGGGCGGTCACAGGGGTCGGCGGCGAACACGCACATCTCCTCGACGATCGGGGCCACGTCGCCGACGTGGCTGCGGATCCCCGGATCGAGGTTCGTCGTCGGCTCGTACTCCCCGCCGGTGGCGGTGAGCAGGACCGCGTTGCCCACGCGCACGACCTCCCAGAAGTTGGCGCCGAGGGTCATCAGGCCGTCGTTCTCGAACGTCTGCACCACGGTGAAGGACTCGTCGCCACCGAGCGCCGACGGACGGACCTGGTGGAGCCACCTGGTGCTGCTCATGACCTGTTCGGGACAGGTGTCCAGCACCGCGAGAACGCGGCGCTGGAAGCGATGCGCGGTCCGGTCGTCGGCGAAGACCCGCAGGTCCCGGCCCTCGCCGTACTCCGGTCCTGACGCGGACGCGCTGGACCGGTCGAGGACCTCCACGGACGAGAACGCGTCCTCCTCGCAGAACCTGAAGTCGACCCCGCGCCGGCTCCTGGTGAAGTCGCCACCGTCCTCGGGCAGCTGGCCGTCCACCTGGAGGTTGTCGGGGATCTCCGTCAGCCAGGCGTCGTACGCCGCGGGCTCGAAGTGTCGCGGCTCGTACGGCGTGGGGGTGGCCGTGGGCGTGGGGGTCGGGCGGACGGAGGGTGAGGCGGACGGCGACGGGTCGCGCGTGGACGGGGCGGCAAGCTGCCCGTCCGAGCTCGGTGTGGTGCGGCAGCCCGCGAGGACGAGCGCGGCCGCGGCGACGACGGCGACCGCGCGGCAGACCGTCCTGTGTGGCTGCGACATTGATGCCTCCTCGTAGGAGGAGACGCACGCGCAGGTCGCCTGGTTGCCGACGGAGCCAGGTCAGCCGGGAGCTGGCATCTCCGGGAGCCGCTCGGCTGCGCGCCGGACGAGGGCGACAAAGGCGTCGGGACCCATGGTGACCGTCCGGTACGGGACGAAACCGACCTGCGCGACCGCCGTGCCGTCGCGGACCACGCCCATGAGGAACGTGACCGAGCGCCGGTCGGAGATCTCCGTGGTGACCCGCCAGACACTCAGGTCCCGCGCGGGCGAGACGGAGTGGGTGAGCCGGGTGACGTCGGTGCCGAGGTCCCGCTCGGGGCAGGAACCCATCCGGTCGCGGACCCGCTCCACGAACGCGCGTGCGCGGGGGGCAGCCATCGTGCCGACCGTCTCGGTGAGCCCGAACTCGTCGGGGAGCTTCGCCCTCGGGATCACGAACGAGCGGGTCACGTTGTGCGAGATCGGCGCCTGGTCGAAGTCGGCGTTGTCGCAGCGGGTGGCGGCGACGTTCGTCATGGCCTTGCGCGGCTCGGTGCCGACCCACGGGCGCATCACCTGGGCCACGGGCGGCAGGTCGACCTCGCCGATCATCCCGGGCACGAGTCCGGCGGCCACCGGTCGCATCGGCTCGACCTTCGGCGTCGAGACACACGTGCCGGCGTCGGGCTGGTCGCACAGGCCCTCGACGGCGCCGGCGAGCAAGCGGGCGGCCGAGGGCAGGGACGGGGCGCCGGCGACGGTCGTCCGCGTCATCGTCGTGGTGGTGATCCGGCCGGTGCGGGCGACGCCGGCGACGTACGTCTCGCCGGGTGCCTTCCACGAGCGCAGGACCATCAGCACGGCGTCGTCGGCCACGCCCTCGACCCGCTTCGTGGTCATCAGCTGGACCCGCGGCTGCATGCAGCCGGCGTACCAGCCGACGGTGGTGTCGAACGCCCGGACGGCCCGCTGGTCGGTCGCCGAGAGCTCGGCGACGTGCACGGTCCGTGCGCCCGCCGCCTCGCCCGGAGGGTTGTTCGCGAAGGTGCGGACGAGCGTGGCCCGCCCCTTCGGGTCGGCGAACCGGCTGGCCTGACAGGGCGTGACCAGGCCGTCGCCCTCGGTGTTGTCGCTGGTCCGACCGGCGGCCCAGCCCTTGCCGGGCACGCGGGCCGCGACCTGCTCGACGGTCAGCAGGGCGTCCTCGCTGAAGCTGGGAGGCGGTTCCTCGCCGGGTGCGCCGGGGGGGGCCGCGGACGGACGGTTGGCGCCGTCGGCGGCGGGCTGCGGCTCACGGTCGAGGCTGGGACGGACCCCGGCCGCGTCGGTGACGAGCGAGCCGCTGACGACGACGACGGCGACCGCCACGGCCGCTCCGACGAGGGTGTGGGTACGGCGACGCGCGGCGCCGGCCCGGCGGATGATGGTCGGCCGCGGCCACTGCGCGGGCTCGGTGTGCGCGCGCATCGGCTCGAAGAGCGGACGGATGTTGGTCGTGGGGACGTCGCGGAGGACGGCGAACTGGGCGGTGGCGGTCTGCAGCTGACGCTCGGTCTCGGCCCGCGGGAGCCCGACCTCGCGGGCGACGTCGCCCATGCTGACGGTCGCCAGGTGGGTGAGCAGCAGTGCCTTGCGCTGCGTGACGGGCAGCTTCCCCAGCGCCTCGAGGGTGGCCAGCGTCTCGTCGTCGAGGCTCTTGTCGCGGTGCCAGAGCCGCGCGGTGTGACGTCGCTGGGCGTGTGACCAGGCGTGCGGACGGACCCAGCTCTCCGGGTCGGGCAGCCGGGACACCTTCCGCCAGTGGTGCCAGGCGACGATGAAGGAGTCGCGGACCGCGGACCGGGACGCAGGCAGGTCGCCGGTGAGTGCGTACGTCTGCAGGAGCAGGCGGTCCCGGGCGTCCTTGTAGAACGCGTCGAACTCGTCAGGGGCGATCATTGCGTCGTCAACGGTACGGGAGGGCGGCTCGGGACGCACACCGGCGTGGCGGCCCCGAAGCGCGCCGGGGCCGGGTGATGATGGCCGGGCCATGACTTCGCTGCTCGCCGGTCCGGACCGCGCCGTCACCGACGGTCCTGTCGACCCGAGGCACCGCCGACCCCTGGTGCTCCTCACGTCGCTGGGCGGCGTGCTCGCCGCCGGCTCGACGCTGATGGTGTGCCTGGCCGTGGGCGTGGTCGGCTGGTTCCTCACGGACGCCGGCTCCCACGGGGAGCCTCGCGACGGACTCGCCGTCGGAGCACTCGGCTGGCTGATGGCGCACGGCTCGGGCGTGCACGTGCAGGGGGTGCCGGTCACCGTCACCCCGCTGCTGCTGACCCTGGCGGCGGCCTGGGCGACCTGGCGGATCGGGCACCGGATCGGCGACTCCATCTCCGGCCACGGTCCCGACGCCGACGCCATCGCCGACGGGGAACGCGACTGGACGGTCCCGACCGGGATCCTGCTCTTCGCGACCGGCTACGTCCTCGTGACCGTGGTGACCGCGTCACTGGTGGCCACGCCCGAGACAGCGCCGAGCACCGGCCGGGCCGTCCTGTGGTCGATCCTGATCGCCGTTCTCGTGGGTGGGCCGGCGCTCGCCGTCGGGTCCGGCCGAGCCGCCATCTGGGCTGCCTTCCTGCCGGTGTCGCTGCGGGCCGCCGGGGTCACCTGCCTCTCGATCGTCGTCGCCTACCTGACAGTCGCGTCGGTGGCGCTCGTGGCCGCCCTGGTCGTCGACTTCGGCACCGCAGCCAACGTGATGTCGCAGCTCCAGCTCGACGCCGGTGAGGCGGGTCTCTACCTGCTCGCCACCGCGATCCTGCTGCCCAACGCCGCGGTCTTCTCCGGTGCCTACCTGCTGGGACCCGGCTTCACCGTCGGGCTCAACACGATGGTCTCCCCGACCGTCGTCTCGCTCGGGGCCCTGCCGATGTTCCCCCTGCTCGCCGCCCTGCCCGCCAACGGCCCCACGCCCGGATGGACCCCGTGGCTGATGGCCGTCCCGCCGGTCGTCGCCGCACTGGCCGCGGCCCGCGCCCAGCGCCGTCACCGCACGGTCCGCTGGGAGGAGGGCGCGCTGCGTGGCTGCACGGGCGGCGTGCTCGCCGGCATCGTGCTCGGTCTGCTGGCCATCGTCGCCGGGGGAGCCGTCGGCCCCGGCCGGATGCGCTCCGTCGAGCCGTTCGCCTCCGATGTCCTCGTCCACGCGATCACCTCGTTCGGGATCGGCGGGCTGATGGGCGGTCTGGCGATGACCTGGTGGCACCGGCGCGCCGTACGCCGTGCGACCGCTGACGCCTGAGCCACGCACGGGACGGCGGTGCCGCCGTCGCTAGACTGCGGCGCGTGCCCACCCCCTCGTCTGCGCTCTCCCCGGCGCGCTTGGTCGTGCTCGTCTCGGGCGCCGGCACCAACCTCCAGGCGCTGCTGGACGCCGCCGCCGACCCGTCGTACGGCGCCTCGGTGGTCGCCGTCGGCGCCGACCGCGACGGCATCGAGGGGCTGGCGCGTGCGCAGCGGGCTGACATCCCCACGTTCGTGCACCGGGTGAAGGACTTCGACACCCGGGAGGAGTGGGACACGGCCGTCACGGACTCCTGCCGCTCGTTCGAGCCCGACCTGGTGGTCTCCGCCGGTTTCATGAAGCTGGCCGGTGCGGTCTTCCTCGACGCCTTCGGCGGCCGTTACGTCAACACGCACCCCGCGCTGCTGCCGTCCTTCCCCGGCATGCAGGGCGCCGCGGATGCGCTCGAGGGTGGCGTGAAGATCACCGGAGCGACCCTGTTCGTCGTCGACGCCGGCGTCGACACCGGCCCGATCGTGGCCCAGTCGGCGGTCCCCGTGGAGGACGACGACACCGTCGAGACGCTCCACGAACGGATCAAGGTCGCCGAGCGGCAGATGCTCGTCGACGCGGTCGGCCGGATGGCCCGCGAGGGCTTCACCGTCGACGGCCGCCGGGTGCGGTTCGGCCCATGACCCGCCCCTATAGTGAGGGCACACGACTGGCGCAGGTGGGTCCACCACCAGGGAGTGACGTCGGGAGCATCGAACGCCTGGGTGCCCTCATCGACACGATGAGGAGTGCACCCCATGTCTGACCCCAGCACGACGGACGCCGCCGGACGGATCCCGCTCACGCGGGCGCTGGTCTCCGTCTACGACAAGACCGGCCTCGAGGACCTCGTCCGCGGTCTGCACGACGCCGGCGTCACGCTGGTCTCGACCGGCGGCTCCGCGCAGCTGATCGAGGGGCTCGGCCTCCCCGTCACCCGGGTCGAGGAGCTCACCGGCTTCCCCGAGTGCCTGGACGGCCGGGTGAAGACTCTCCACCCCCGCGTGCACGCCGGCATCCTGGCCGACCGCCGGCTCGAGTCGCACGTCGCGCAGCTGGCCGAGCTCGAGGTCGATCCGTTCGACCTCGTGGTCTGCAACCTCTACCCGTTCTCCCAGACGGTCGCCTCCGGCGCGCCGCCCGACGAGTGCGTCGAGCAGATCGACATCGGGGGGCCGTCGATGGTCCGCGCGGCCGCGAAGAACCACCCCTCGGTGGCCATCGCGACCTCCCCCGCCATGTACGCCGACGTGCTGCGGGCCGCGACCGAGGGCGGGTTCACGCTGCCCGAGCGCCAGCGCCTCGCGGCTGCCGCCTTCGCCCACACCGCGGCGTACGACGTGCAGGTGGCCGAGTGGTTCGCCCAGGAGCTCGCGTTCGACGACGAGGCCGGCTGGCCCGACTTCGCGGGGCTCGCGCTGACCCGCTCCGCTTCCCTCCGCTACGGCGAGAACCCGCACCAGCGGGCTGCTCTCTACGTCGGCGAGGGGCAGGGCGAGGGGCTCGCGACCGCCGAGCAGCTGCACGGCAAGGCGATGTCCTACAACAACTACGTGGACACGGACGCGGCGCTGCGCGCGGCGCACGAGCACGGCGACGTCCCGACGGTCGCGATCATCAAGCACGCGAACCCGTGCGGGGTCGCGATCGGCGCCGATGTCGCCGAGGCGCACCGCAAGGCCCACGAGTGCGACCCGGTCTCCGCCTTCGGAGGCGTGATCGCCACCAACGTCCCGGTCACGGTCGCCATGGCCGAGCAGGTCGCCGAGGTGTTCACCGAGGTGATCGTCGCCCCGTCGTACGACGACGGCGCCGTGGAGGTCCTCCAGGGCAAGAAGAACATCCGCATCCTGCGCGCGTCCGGCCACGGCGGGGTGGGGGTCGAGCTCCGCCAGATCAGTGGCGGCGTGCTGGTGCAGACGGCCGACGACCTCGGCGCCGACGGCGACGACCCCGCGAGCTGGACGCTGGCAGCCGGCGACCCGGCCGACGAGGCGACGCTGCGCGACCTGGCCTTCGCGTGGCGCGCCTGCCGGTCCGTGAAGTCCAACGCCATCCTGCTGGCCCACGACGGTGCCTCGGTCGGCGTCGGCATGGGCCAGGTCAACCGGGTCGACTCCTGCAAGCTCGCCGTGCAGCGTGCGGGGGAGCGGGCGGCCGGTTCGGTCGCGGCCTCGGACGCGTTCTTCCCGTTCGAGGACGGCCCGCAGATCCTGATCGACGCCGGCGTCACGGCCATCGTCCAGCCCGGTGGTTCGGTGCGCGACGAGCTGACCATCGAGGCGGCCAAGGCCGCGGGCGTGACCATGTACTTCACCGGCACCCGGCACTTCTTCCACTGAGGGACACCCTGATGACTGCACGGACACTCGACGGGTCGGCGACGCTCGCCGCGATCATGACCGAGCTCGGCGAGCGAGTCGCGAAGCTCCACGCGCGCGGGGTGCGCCCGGGACTCGGCACGGTGCTGGTCGGCGACGACCCCGGCTCGCACTGGTACGTCGGCGCGAAGCACAAGGACTGCGCCAAGATCGGCATCGAGTCGATCCGGGTCGACCTGCCCGCCACGGCGACCCAGGCGGAGGTCGAGGCGGTCATCGACGACCTGAACGCCGACCCGGCGTGCACCGGCTTCCTGGTCCAGCAGCCCACCGGCCTCGACGAGTTCGCGCTGCTGTCCCGCGTCGACCCCGCCAAGGACGTCGACGGCCTGCACCCGGTCAACCTGGGCAAGCTCGTGCTCGGCGAGGAGGGGTCCCTGCCGTGCACCCCGATCGGCTGCATCGAGCTGCTGCGCCGCCACGGGGTGGAGCTCAACGGCGCCGAGGTGGTCGTGGTCGGCCGAGGGCTGACCGTCGGTCGGCCGCTGGGCCTGCTGCTGACCCGGCGCTCCGAGAACTCCACCGTGACCCTCTGCCACACCGGAACCCGCGACCTTGCCGCCCACACCCGTGGGGCCGACGTCGTGATCGCCGCCGCCGGTGTCCCCGGCATCATCACCGCCGACATGGTCAAGCCCGGCGCGGCCGTGCTCGACGTCGGCGTCTCCCGCGTCGACGGCAAGATCGCCGGCGACGTCGCCGACGACGTGTGGGACGTCGCGGGCTGGGTCTCGCCCAACCCCAAGGGCGTCGGCCCGATGACCAGGGCGATGCTGCTGGCCAACGTCGTGGCGATGGCGGAGCAGGCCGCGGGGTGAGCAACGGCGAGCCACACCCCGAGCTGGTCCCGCCCGAGCCGGTGCCCCGGCGCTACCCGTCGACCATCGGCGGGTTGCTCTACCTCGCGGTCCTGACCGGCGTCGGCATCGGCATCGGGCTCGCCTGGGCCGGCGACTGGCGGCTCGGTGTCAAGTGGTTCGGCGGTGCGCTCATCGCCGCCGGTGTCTTCCGGCTCGTGCTCCGCAACCGGGACGCCGGCATGCTGGCCGTGCGGCACCGGATCGTCGACGTGACCATGCTCGCCGGCGTCGGCGCCGTGCTGATCTTCCTCAGCGAGTCGATCCCCAACCAGCCCGCCTGAGACGCGCTGACCCGCCCACCACTCTTGGGCGGGTCAGCGAAAAGTTTCGGGCGGGTCAGATCAGGCCGAGCTCGGTGACGGCGTCGCGCTCCTCGGCGAGCTCCGCGGTGGAGGCGTCGATCCGGGTGCGGGAGAAGTCGTCGATGTCGAGACCCTGGACGATCTCCCAGTCACCGTTCTTCGTGGTCACCGGGAAGGACGAGATCAGGCCCTCGGGGACGCCGTACGAGCCGTCGGAGACGACCGCCATGGAGACCCAGTCGCCGTCGGCGGAGCCGAGCAGCCAGTCGTGGGCGGCGTCGATGGTCGCGGAGGCAGCCGAGGCCGCCGAGGACGAGCCCAGGGCCTCGATGATCGCGGCGCCGCGCTTGGCGACGGTGGGGATGAACTCGTTCTCGAGCCAGGCCTGGTCGTCCACCACCTCGGCGGCGTTCTTGCCACCGACCTCTGCGTGGAAGATGTCGGGGTACTGGGTGGCCGAGTGATTGCCCCAGATCGTCATCTTCCGGATGTCCGTGACCGAGGCGCCGGTCTTCGCGGCCAGCTGGGAGATGGCCCGGTTGTGGTCGAGGCGGGTCAGCGCCGAGAACCGGTCCTGCGGGATGTCGGGAGCGTTCTTCATCGCGATCAGGGCGTTGGTGTTGGCCGGGTTCCCGGTCACACCGATGCGGACGTCGTCCGCCGCGACCTCGTTGAGGGCCTTGCCCTGGGCGGTGAAGATCGCGCCGTTGGCGGAGAGCAGGTCACCGCGCTCCATGCCCGGGCCGCGCGGGCGGGCGCCGACGAGGAGGGCGAGGTTCACGCCGTCGAAGATGGTGCTTGCGTCGTCACCGATCTCGACGCCGGCGAGGGTGGGGAACGCGCAGTCGTCGAGCTCCATCACGACCCCCTCGAGGGCCTTCAGGGCCGGGGCGATCTCGAGCAGACGCAGCTCGATCGGCCGGTCGGCCCCGAGCAGTCCCCCGCTTGCGAGACGGAAGAGAAGGCTGTAGCCGATCTGGCCGGCGGCGCCGGTGACGGCGACCTTGAGGGGAGAGGTCACGACAACTCCTAGGGACGTGCGGGACGGACAGCGGTGGACGGAACCCGACCGACGCTAGCAGCGCGGGCAGGCGGGGACGACGGAGGGCTCAGCCTGCGTTCAGGCAGGGTGCGCCATGCTTGTGCCATGAAGCGGCCACTCCTGATCGCCCTGTCGGCGACCGCCCTCCTCGTGCTCCCGGGGTGTGGTTCCGCCCCGGAGAAGAGTGGTCCTGCGGGCGTGGACGGGCTGGAGATTCCGACGCCGAGCGCCGATCCGGACGACTTCGTGGACGGCATCGACAACCCTTGGCTGCCACTGACACCGGGCAGCACCTGGGTCTACGAGTCCACCGAGGGCGACGACGAGACGATCACGGTCACCGTCACCGACGAGACTCGCGTGGTGCAAGGCGTCACGACCACCGTCGTCCGGGACGTGGTGACAGGCCCCGACGGTGAGGTCATCGAGGACACCGACGACTGGTTCGCTCAGGACAGCGCCGGCAACGTCTGGTACTTCGGCGAGGCGACGACCGAGTACGACGACCAGGGTCGCCCGGACACCGAGGGCTCCTGGGAGGCGGGCGTGGACGGTGCGCAGGCCGGGATCGTGATGCTGGCGGCGCCGCGGCTCGGTGACGGCTACCAGCAGGAGTTCCTGGAGGGTGAGGCCGAGGACCGCGCCAGCGTCCTCTCGGTCGACGAGCGCGTGACCGTCGACCACGGCTCCTACACCGACGTGCTGAAGACGCTGGACACGACACCGCTCGAGCCCGGTCTGGAGGAGCACAAGTACTACGCCCCCGGCGTCGGGCTGGTCTACGAGGAGACCGTGGCGGGTGGCGAGGGCGCGGCCGCACTGGTCGAGTTCACCCCCGGCGACGGGTCCTAGCGACCTCCGACGAGGCGTTCCCGCGCCCTCGCCCCGGCGTACGCCTGCTGGACCCCATTTGCCTGCCCATGCGGGGCGCACTAGCGTCCGAACCGTGACTGACTCGAAGATCATCTACACCCACACCGACGAAGCCCCCCTCCTCGCGACCTACTCGTTCCTCCCGATCGTCCAGGCGTACGCCGGCCGTGCGGGCGTCGACGTCGAGACCCGCGACATCTCCCTCGCCGGGCGGGTGATCGCCCAGTTCCCCGACCGACTCACCGACGAGCAGCGCATCGACGACGCGCTCGCCGAGCTGGGCGACCTGGCGAAGCAGCCCGAGGCCAACATCATCAAGCTGCCCAACGTGAGCGCCTCGATCCCGCAGCTGAAGGCCGTGGTCAAGGAGCTCCAGGAGCAGGGCTACGACCTCCCGGCCTACCCCGACGACCCGAAGACCGACGACGAGCGGGACGCCCGCGCGAAGTACGACAAGGTCAAGGGCTCCGCGGTCAACCCGGTCCTGCGTGAGGGCAACTCCGACCGGCGGGCGCCGCTGTCGGTGAAGAACTACGTCCGCCAGAACCCGCACTCCATGGGGGCGTGGACGGCTGACTCGAAGACGAACGTCGCCCACATGACGGCCGACGACTTCCGCTCCAACGAGAAGTCGCACGTCCTCGCCGGCGACACGTCGCTGCGGATCGAGCTGGTCGGCGACAACGGTGAGACCACCGTGCTCAAGGAGTCGGTCCCGGTGCTGGCGGGGGAGGTCGTCGACAGCACGGTCATGCGCGTCGCGGCGCTGCGCGAGTTCCTGACAGCCCAGATCGCCCGGGCCCAGGAGGAGGGCGTGCTGTTCTCCGTCCACCTCAAGGCGACGATGATGAAGGTCTCCGACCCGGTCATCTTCGGTCACGTCGTGCGCGCGTTCCTGCCCGAGGTCTTCGCCCGGTACGGCGACCGGCTGGCCGCCGCGGGCCTCTCGCCCAACGACGGGCTCGGCGGCATCCTGTCCGGCCTCGACTCGGTCGACGGCGGAGCCGAGATCAAGAAGGCCATCGAGCAGGCCATCGCCGACGGGCCCGAGCTGGCCATGGTCGACTCCGACAAGGGCATCACCAACCTGCACGTGCCGTCCGACGTGATCGTCGATGCCTCGATGCCCGCCATGATCCGCACCTCCGGCCACATGTGGGGCCCCGACGGCAGCGAGGCCGACACCCTCGCCGTCATCCCCGACTCGTCGTACGCCGGGATCTACCAGGTCGTGATCGACGACTGCCGCGCCAACGGTGCCTACGACCCGGCGACCATGGGCTCGGTGCCGAACGTGGGCCTGATGGCGCAGGCCGCCGAGGAGTACGGCAGCCACGACAAGACGTTCGAGATCCCGACCACCGGCACCGTCCGGGTCGTCGACGGCAACGGCGACGTCGTCCTCGAGCACGTGGTCTCCGAGGGCGACATCTGGCGGATGTGCCAGACCAAGGACGTCCCGATCCGCGACTGGGTCAAGCTGGCCGTGTCCCGGGCCCGCGCCACCGGCTCCCCTGCGGTGTTCTGGCTCGACGAGGGCCGCGCCCACGACGCCAACCTGATCGCCAAGGTGAAGGAATACCTCCCGGAGCACGACACCGACGGGCTCCAGATCGAGATCATGGCGCCGGAGGACGCGATCGCGTTCTCCCTCGAGCGGATCCGCAAGGGCGAGGACACCATCTCGGTCACCGGCAACGTGCTCCGCGACTACCTGACCGACCTGTTCCCGATCCTCGAGCTCGGCACCAGCGCCAAGATGCTGTCGGTGGTGCCGCTGATCAACGGTGGCGGCCTCTTCGAGACCGGCGCGGGTGGCTCCGCGCCGAAGCACGTGCAGCAGCTGGTCAAGGAGAACTACCTGCGCTGGGACAGCCTCGGCGAGTTCCTGGCGCTGGCAGTCAGCTTCGAGCACTTCGCGGAGTTCACCGGCAACAGCCAGGCCCAGGTGCTGGCGGACACCCTCGACCGGGCGACTGGGACCTTCCTCGTGGAGAACAAGTCCCCGTCCCGCCGGGTCGGTGGCATCGACAACCGCGGCTCGCACTTCTACCTCGCCCTCTACTGGGCGCAGGAGCTCGCAGCCCAGGAGGACGACGCCGAGCTGGCCGAGGCGTTCTCCGCCCTGGCCAAGACGCTCGCCGACAGCGAGGAGACGATCACCGGGGAGCTGCTCGCGGTCCAGGGCTCGCCCGCCGACATCGGTGGCTACTACCGCCCGGACGACGAGAAGGCCTCGACGGTGATGCGTCCGTCGTCCACCTTCAACGAGGCGATCGCGTCCCTCTGACGCAGACCGTGCGCAGGCCGCGGAATAGGCACCGCGGCCCGCGTCGTTGCAGGCTTGCGTGACGATGACTGCGACGACCACCTCCGACACCACCGCCCCGACCGCACGGCACTTCACCCTGGCGGTCCTGGCGTTGGCGATGGGCGGGTTCGCGATCGGCACCACCGAGTTCGTGACGATGGGGCTGCTCCCGCAGATCGCCGACGGGGTCGACGTGTCGATCCCGGCCGGCGGCCACATCATCTCGGCGTACGCCGTGGGTGTGGTCGTGGGTGCCCCGGTGCTGGCCTTCTTCGGCGCCAAGTGGCCGCGCCGCGGGCTCCTGATCGCCCTGATGGCGGCGTACGCCGTCTTCAACGGGCTGAGCGCCCTCGCCTCGAGCTACGAGCTGCTGATGGTGTCCCGGTTCCTGGACGGGCTTCCACACGGCGCCTACTTCGGTGTCGCCTCTCTCGTCGCCGCGAGCATGGCCGCCCCCGGGCGCCAGGGCCGTGCGGTCGCGATGGTGATGCTCGGGCTGTCGATCGCCAACGTGATCGGTGTCCCGGCCGCGACCTGGCTGGGCCAGTCGCTCGGCTACCGCGCGGCCTACTGGGCCGTCGCCGGTCTGGCCCTGGTGACCGTCGCGCTGGTCGTGGCGTTCGTGCCGGCGTGCCCGGGCAACCCCGAGGCCACCGGTCGCCGTGAGCTGTCAGCGTTCGCCAAGCCGCAGGTCTGGCTCACCCTCCTCGCTGGTGCCATCGGTTTCGGCGGCATGTTCGCCGTCTACTCCTACATCGCCCCGACGGTCACCGACGTGGGTGGCCTGGGGGAGTCGGCCGTGCCCGTCTTCCTGCTGGCGTTCGGCCTCGGCATGGTGGCCGGGACCTGGATCGCCGGACCGCTGGCCGACTGGTCGATCTTCCGGTCGCTCCTGGCGTCGTCCCTCGGCCTGGGGGTCGTGCTCCTCGCGTTCGCCGCGCTGGCGCCGTACGGCTGGTGGGCGCTGGCGCCCGCGTTCCTGATCACGGTGATCGGCTCGGTCCTGGTCGTGAGCCTGCAGCTCCGGCTGATGGACGTGGCCGGTGACGCCAAGACGCTCGGCGCGGCCATGAACCACGCGTCGCTCAACATCGCGAACGCGCTGGGCGCCTGGCTGGGCGGTCTCGTGATCGCCGCCGGCTACGGCTACCGCTCGACGGCGCTCGTCGGGGTGGCGCTCTCGGTCGCCGGCTTCCTGGTCGTCATCGCGTCCGCCCTCGTTCACGCGCGTGGCGTGAGGTCTCCCGGCTCGCCTTCCTGACCCCGTACCCCGTTCGGTGACGACGCCGCCGACTTGCGACGGCTGAGGACGAGGAACACGCCGAGCCCGATCAGCAGCGAGACCCCCAGGATCGCGCCGATCACGAGCCCGAGCGGGAAGCCGGGCTCGTCGGCCGCGACGGCGCGCATCTCGTTGGCGTCGCCGATCTCGGGCGTCCAGGTGACCGTGTTGCCGTCGATCTCGCCGTTCGACTCGCTGATGTCTCCCGGGAACTCCATGGAGATGGAGATGTCCGCGTCCTTCATGAACGCGGTCATGTCCATCGCCTCGTCCTGGCTGGTCATGTCGAAGGTGCCCTCGAAGACGAGCTCGTTGCCCTCATGCGTCAGGGTCCACTCGTCGGTGACCTCGGCGTCCTCGTCGGCGCTCGACATGATCTCCTCGAAGGTGACGCCCTCGAACGTGACCTTCTGGCCGACGAAGCCACCCTGGTCGTAGTCCTCGACCTCGGTGCCCTCGGGCATGTCGTCGAGGGTGATCAGGTCCTCGTCCTCCGTGGACCCGTCGCCCATGGAGCCGAGCATCTCCTGGAACTCCTTGTCGATCGCGACGATCATCGTGCCATCGACGGTCTCGTCGGCGTTCACCTTGAAGTCGGCGTCGACCTTGAAGCACCCGGACAGCAGCAGGAGACCTGCGACTGTCACGAACAGCAGAGGCGTACGGCGCATGGTCAGCTCCTCGGTCGGTCGGGAGCGACAAGGGGCCACCCCCTGGCCTCCACTGTGGCGCCTCCGCGGGCCGGCCGCAGGGTTTCCGGGAGAGCCGGGCCGTACCGGTCCAGGACCGGGACGACGAGTCAGGGCGAGGTGGGATCCCCGGCCAGCAGGTCGTAGCAGGCGTGGTCGACGAGTCCGGTCCTGATCTGCACCGCCTGCCGCTCGACACCGGCGAGGCGGAAGCCGCAGGACTCGATGACGTGTCGCGAGGCGTGGTTGTCGACGGCCGCGAACGCCGTGACCCGGCCCAGCCCCAGCGCCTCGAAGCCGTGCGCCACCGCGAGCCGTGCCGCGGCTGTCATCACGCCGCGTCCGCGCGCCGATGGGTGGGTCCAGTACCCGAGCTCTGCCTGGCGTCCGTGCACCAGTCCGAACAGGGCCACCGACCCGAGGGCCTCGTCGGTCACGGCGTCGGCGACGGCCCAGCCGACGGCGCTGCCCGTCGCGAGCACCTCGATGCGGTCCTGGAGGTAGGCCTCGGCGTCGGCCGGCGCGTAGGGGGAGGGCAGCTTCCCGAGCCAGTGCGACGTCCGCTCGTCGCCGCAGGCCTCGACGATGCGGGCTGCGTCGCTGGGGCGCCGCGGCCGCAGCCGGATGCCGTCGCCCTCGATCACCGGGCAGGAGAGCCACGGCGTGCTGGGCTCGCGGGGGCCCTCCCGGAGCAGGGTGCCCACCCAGGCGTCGCGGCGCTCGCCGCGTTGAGGGAGCCAGCTGCGCACCGTCCCCTCGATCGTGAAGCCGAGGCGCCAGGCGACCTTGCGCGAGGACCAGTTGCCCTTGTTGGCCCACCAGATGACGGTCTCGAGGTCCTGCTCGGCGAAGCCCCACTCGAGCAGCAGCCTCAGGGCGCGCTCGACGTGGCCGGTCCCGCGGACCCACGGGTGCGACCCGTACGCCAGCTCGGCGCGGGCGTTGCCCTCGGGCCGCAGCGACACGGTGCCGGCGTACCGTCCCTCGGCCTCGATCGCGAACCCCCACTCGGAGCCCGCGGCCCAGCCCTTCGGCATGATCTCGCCGACGAACGTGTGGGCGTCGTCCATCGAGTAGGGCACCGGCACCGTGGTCCACTGCTGGGAGAGCGGGTCCTGGCACTGCTCCCACGAGCCCTGCGCGTCGTCGGGTCGGTGGGCCCGCAGCGTGACGACGCCGTCGGTCAGGGTGGGAGCGGCGGTCGGCATGCGAGCACCCTGTCAAGGCGCGGTGTGACCCGGCAAACGGATAACCCACCCCCCTCGCCGTTCGTTGGGCGGGCATGCGTCTCCTCGTGGTTGCCCTGTCCCTCGTCGCGGGCCTGTTTGTTGCGCCCCCGGCCGCCTCCGCTGGGCCGGCGGCGGAGACCCGGGTCGCGCCAGCCAGGGCGGCGGAGGCCCCGTCGCGGGCGACGCGGGCCCGGCCGGCCGGCCGGTGGATCGTCGACGGTCGGGGGCGGGTGCTCGTCCTGCACGGGCTGAACATGGTCTACAAGCTCGCGCCGTACGCCCCGGACGAGATCGGGTTCGGCCGCGACGACGCGCGGTTCCTGGCGCGCAACGGCTTCACCACCGTGCGCCTCGGCCTGATCTGGAAGGCCGTCGAGCCCGAGCCCGGTCAGTACGACGACGCCTACCTCGCCCGGATCCGACGTACCACCGAGATCCTCGCCGAGGAGGGCATCTGGACGATGCTCGACTTCCACCAGGACCTCTACCACGAGCGCTTCCAGGGGGAGGGCGCACCGGACTGGGCGGTCCAGGACGACGGGCTCCCCGCGGAGCCGCAGGCCGGCTTCCCCAACAACTACTTCGGGATGCCCGCACTCAACCGCGCCTTCGACCACTTCTGGGCCAACGACCCGGGCCCGGGCGGCGTCGGCCTCCAGGACCGGTACGCCGCCGCCTGGGCGCACGTCGCGTCGTACTTCTCCGGTACGCCGCGGATCGTCGGCATGGACCTGTTCAACGAGCCGTGGCCCGGCACCGGTTGGGAGCAGTGCGCCAACCCCGAGGGCTGCCCCGTCTTCGACGCGACGCTGCAGGAGTTCTCGCAGCGGTCCATCGACGCGATCCGCACCGTCGACCGGCGGACCACGGTGTTCTACGAGCCGCACGTGCTGTTCAACAACGGCGCTCAGACCCACGTCCGGCCGACCGGGAAGCGGCTCGGCTTCTCGTTCCACGACTACTGCCTCACCGCCGAGGCCGACGCCGAGGGCGGTGGCCAGGACGCGTGCGACACCTCCGACGACATGGTGTGGGCCAACGCGGCCCAGCACGTCGGCGCGACCGGGCACCCCCCGCTGCTGAGCGAGTTCGGCGCCACGACCGACCAGACCACCCTGACCACGATGGTCGACCGCGCCGCCGAGAACCGGACCGGCTGGCAGTACTGGGCCTACTGCGGCTGCGACGACCCGACGACGACCGGACCGGGCGCCGCCCAGGCGCTGGTCCTGGACCCGGCGAAGCCCCCGCGCGGCAAGAACGTCGATCGCGCCAAGCTGCGGGCGATCACGATCCCGCACCCGCTGGCCGTCTCCGGCACGCCCCACAGGTACCGGTTCGACCGCGACACCCACGTCTTCCGAGCCACCTGGTCGGTCGCCCGGGCGCACGGGAAGGGCCGGTTCCTCCGCGGCAGCCGCACCACCGTCGCCGTCCCCCGGGTCGCCTACCCGGACGGGTACGTCGCGCGGGTGCGTGGTGGGCGCGTGGTCTCCGCCGACGACGCCCGCACCCTGGTCGTCGTCCAGGCCCCGGGAGCCGAGCGGGTCCGGGTCGTCGTACGCCCGGGCTGAGCACAGCCACACGCAGGTCACGACGTACGACGCCAGCAGGGCGAGGACAGGAAGATGTTGACGACGTCGTACATCGTCAAGATCTCGAGGACGTCGCCGCCGGCCCAACCGCGGCCGGTTTAACGCTGCTCTGCCCGCCCTGACAGAATGCCCGGCATGTCCGCATCGACCACCGCGCCCGAGGTGGCCGCATCGGCAGCCGCCTCCGGGACCGCCCGGCCGCGCGTGCTCTCGGGAATCCAGCCCACGGCCGACTCGTTCCACTTCGGCAACTATCTCGGCGCCCTGCGCCAGTGGGTGGACCTGCAGGAGGACCACCAGCCGTTCTTCTTCATCGCCGACCTGCACGCGATCACCGTCGAGCAGGACCCGAAGGTGCTCCGCGAGCGCTGCCTTCGCGCCGCCGCCCAGCTGCTCGCGATGGGCGTCGACCCGCAGCGCTCCGCGATCTTCGTCCAAAGCCAGATCCCGGCACACGCCCAGCTGGGCTGGGTCCTCCAGTGCCTGACCGGCTTCGGTGAGGCCCGGCGGATGACCCAGTTCAAGGACAAGTCGGCCAAGGGGGGTGAGGGTGCGGCGAGTGTCGGTCTGTTCACCTACCCCGTGCTCCAGGCCGCCGACATCCTGCTCTACCGCCCGCACTACGTGCCCGTCGGCGAGGACCAGCGCCAGCACCTCGAGCTCACCCGCGATCTCGCCCAGCGGTTCAACCACCGCTACAAGAAGACCTTCCGGCTGCCCGAGCCCTACATCCTCAAGGCGACCGCGAAGATCACCGACCTCCAGGAGCCGACCGCCAAGATGTCCAAGTCGGCCTCCTCGCCCGCAGGCATCATCGAGCTGCTCGACGACCCCAGGGCCAGCGCGAAGAAGATCCGGTCCGCGGTCACCGACTCCGAGTCGGAGATCCGGTTCGACCCCGACGGGAAGCCCGGGGTCAGCAACCTGCTCACGATCTACTCCGCCCTCACCGCGCGTCCGGTTGCGGAGATCGAGGCCGAGTACTCCGGCCGTGGCTACGGCGACCTGAAGAAGGACCTCGCCGACGTCGTGGTGGACTTCGTGACCCCGTTCCGCGAGCGCACGCTCGAGCTCCTCGACGACCAGACCTACCTCACCGACGTTCTCCGGCAGGGCCGGGAGCAGGCCGGCGCCGTCGCCGAGGCGACCCTCCGTGACGTCTACCAGCGCGTGGGCTTCGTCGCCCCCGCCCAGTAGGACGAGCCGATGCCCACGATCGGCGTCGCCCTCGCCATCCCGGAGCCCTGGGCCACCGACCTCCAGGACTACCGGACCGCGGTGGGGGACACCACCGCGTCGATGATCCCGACCCACATCACGCTGGTCCCGCCGACCGAGGTGTCCGCCGACGACCTGCCGCTCATCGAGTCCCACCTCGAGGACGTCGCCCGCGAGGTCGAGGCGTTCTGCATCCACCTGCGCGGCACCGGCACCTTCCGGCCGGTCTCGCCCGTGGTGTTCGTGACCGTCGCCGAGGGCATCTCCCAGTGCGAGCAGCTGGCGGCCGCCGTACGCCGTGGTCCGCTGCGCACGGACCTCCAGTTCCCGTACCACCCGCACGTGACGATCGCCCACCACCTGCCCGACGAGGTCCTCGACCGGGCGTTCGACGAGCTCTCCGGGTTCGAGAGCGTCTTCGACGCCGGCGAGTTCCACCTCTACGTCCACGACGACGAGGCCGGCTGGCAGCCGACGCGCGACTTCACGCTGCGCCCGGCCGAGGAGGCCTGAGATGGCCCCCCTGAAGGAACGGGTCACCGCCAAGGTCGCCGACGTGCGCAGGCGTCGCCCGTTCATCGACCATGTCGTCCGGATGCAGCAGCACTACGGCAAGGTCGGGGCCAGCCAGCAGGCAGGCGCGATCACCTACTTCGGCTTCCTGTCGTTCTTCCCGATCATGGCGCTCGCGTTCTTCGTCATCGGGTGGGTCGCGAAGGTCTACCCCAACGCGCAGCGCGACCTGGTCGAGGCGATCAACTCGGTCCTCCCGGGGTTGGTCGGCAACGAACCCGGGCAGGTCTCGATCGAGACCATCCAGGACGCGGCCGGGGCGATCGCGCTCGTCGGTGTCGTGGGCGTCCTGTACGCCGGCCTCGGCTGGATCACCGCGCTGCGGGACGCGCTCGAGACCGTCTTCGAGCTCCCCAGGCCCGAGCAGCCGAACTTCGTCATGGGCAAGGTCCGGGACCTGCTGTCGCTCGGTCTGATCGGCCTGGTTCTGATCGTGAGCGTCGCGGTCGCCGGCTTCGTCACCGGCTTCTCCGACCTGGTCCTGGGCTGGGTCGGTCTCGACGCCGAGCTCGGCTGGCTGGTCACCGTCATCGGCCGGGTGATCGGCTTCCTCGCCAACGTGGTGCTGTTCTTCGTGCTGTTCAGGCTGCTGGCCCATCCGCACGCGCCCAAGCGGTCGCTCTGGTCGGGCGCGGTGCTCGGCGCGGTCGCGTTCGAGGTGCTCAAGGCGCTGTCCTTCCTGCTGCTCGCCTCGACGGAGAACCAGCCCGCCTTCCAGGCCTTCGGCATCGCGCTGATCCTGGTCGTCTGGATCAACTACTTCTCCCGGGTCGTCCTGTACGCCGCAGCGTGGGCGCACACGTCGGCCGCGGCGCGCGAGATCCGCGACCGGGAGGCGCTCGAGCTGGCGCACATGCAGGAGCTCACGCGGGTCGAGCTCCACGAGGCGCCGGTCGCCCCGGCCGCCGCGGCTCCCGGGCGGACCCTCGACACCAAGTCCGTCGCGGCCGGTGGCGCCGCCACCCTGGCCCTGGTCGCCCTCCTCCGACGCAAGAAGGACACCCCGTGAAGTTCGAGCGCAAGCACGCCGTCCTGCTCCTGGCCGTCGCGGTCTGGAACGTCGTCACCTTCGGCAACTTCGCCCGCAACCTGCTCTCGGCGTACCAGTCGGGCGAGGAGCGGGCCACCGGCTACTGGGTCGCGCACACCGTGCTGATCGTCGGCAACTTCGCGATCGCCGCCGTCCTCGGTGCCCTCGGCCTCAAGGCCCTCCGCGCGAGTCGGCAGTAGTTCACGCCTCACCCACGCCGAGTCGGCAGCAGTTCACGGGTACCCCGTGAACTGCTGCCGACTCGGCTAGTGGCCGTGACGGAGGGCGGCGTGCAGGTCCCAGTTGAGGCGGGAGATCACGTCGAGCGGGATCTCCTTGGGGCAGGCGGCGGTGCACTCGCCGATGTTGGTGCAGCCACCGAAGCCCTCGGCGTCGTGCTGGGCCATCATGTTGACCACGCGGCTGTCCCGCTCGGCCTGGCCCTGGGGGAGCTCGCCGAGGTGGGTGACCTTGGCGCCGACGAACAGCGACGCCGACCCGTTCGGGCACGCGGCCACGCAGGCGCCGCAGCCGATGCAGGTGGCGGAGTCGAAGGCCCGGTCGGCCTTGTCCTTCGGCACCGGGGTGGCGTGGGCGTCCGGAGCAGCACCGGTGTTGACCGAGATGTAGCCGCCGTTCTGGATGATCTGGTCGAAGGCCCCGCGGTCGACGCAGAGGTCCTTGATGACCGGGAAGGCGTCGGCCCGCCACGGCTCGATCGTGATCGTCTCGCCGTCGACGAACGACCGCATGTGCAGCTGGCAGGTGGTGGTGACCTCGGGCCCGTGCGCGTCGCCGTTGATCATCAGGCCACACATGCCGCAGATGCCCTCGCGGCAGTCGGAGTCGAACGCGATCGGCTCCTCGCCGGCCGCGTTCAGGTTCTCGTTGAGCACGTCGAGCATCTCGAGGAACGACATGTCGGGGGACACGTCGTCGATCTCGTAGGTGTGCATCCGGCCCTTGGTGGCCGCGTCCGGCTGGCGCCAGATCTTCAGGGTCAACTTCACTTGTAGCTCCGCTGCTTCATCTCGACGGACTCGTAGGTCAGGGCTTCCTTGTGGAGGACGGGCTTCTCGCCCTCGCCCGACCACTCCCAGGCCGCCACGTAGGCGTACTGGTCGTCGTGGCGGAGCGCCTCGCCGTCCTCGGTCTGCGACTCGGCCCGGAAGTGGCCGCCGCAGGACTCGCGGCGGTTCAGGGCGTCGATGCACATCAGCTCGCCGAGCTCGATGAAGTCGGCGACGCGGCCGGCCTTCTCGAGCGACTGGTTGAGCGACTCGTTGGTGCCGAGCACCTTCACGTTGCGCCAGAAGTCGTCCTTGAGGGTGCGGATGAGGTCGATCGCCTTCCGCAGGCCGTCCTCGGTCCGCTCCATGCCGCAGTACTCCCACATGATGTTGCCGAGCTCGCGGTGGTAGGAGTCGACGCTGCGGGTGCCGTTGACGCTGAGGAAGTGGTTGATCCGCTCCTCGACCGACGCACGAGCCTCGACGACGGCCGGGTGCGACTCGTCGACCTTCTCGAACGGTCCGTCCGCGAGGTAGTCGCGGATGGTGTGCGGCAGCACGAAGTAGCCGTCGGCCAGTCCCTGCATCAGTGCCGAGGCACCGAGGCGGTTGGCGCCGTGGTCGGAGAAGTTGGCCTCGCCGGTGACGAAGAGGCCGGGGATGGTCGACATCAGGTCGTAGTCGACCCAGACGCCGCCCATGACGTAGTGCACGGCGGGGTAGATGCGCATCGGCACCTCGTAGGGGTTCTCACCCGTGATCCGCTCGTACATGTCGAGGAGGTTGTCGTACTTCTCCTCGATGCCGTCCTTGCCGAGTCGCTCGATGGCGGCGGCGAAGTCGAGGTAGACGCCGCGACGGACACCCTCCACCTTCGGGCCGACGCCGCGGCCCTCGTCGCAGACGTTCTTGGCCGCGCGCGACGCGATGTCGCGCGGGACCAGGTTGCCGAAGGACGGGTAGATCCGCTCGAGGTAGTAGTCGCGGTCGGCCTCGGCGATCTCGCGCGGGTCCTTGTCGCAGTCGGCCTCGTTCTTGGGGACCCAGATCCGGCCGTCGTTGCGGAGCGACTCACTCATCAAGGTCAGCTTGGACTGGTACTCACCGCTCACCGGGATGCAGGTGGGGTGGATCTGGGTGTAGCAGGGGTTCGCCATGTAGGCGCCCTTGCGGTAGGCACGCCACGCAGCGGTGACGTTGCAGCCCATCGCGTTGGTCGAGAGGTAGAAGACGTTGCCGTAGCCGCCGGAGGCGAGCACGACCACGTCGGCGAGGTGGGTCTCGACCGCACCGGTGACCATGTCGCGGGCGATGATGCCCCGTGCCCGGGTGGTGCCGTCGCTCTGCTCGACTGTGATGACCTCGGGCATCTCGTGACGCGTGTACGTCGACACGGTGCCGGCCGCGACCTGCCGCTCGAGCGCCTGGTAGGCGCCGATGAGAAGCTGCTGGCCGGTCTGGCCGCGGGCGTAGAAGGTGCGCGAGACCTGGACGCCACCGAAGGAGCGGTTGTCGAGAAGGCCGCCGTACTCCCGGGCGAACGGGACGCCCTGGGCGACGCACTGGTCGATGATGTTGGTGCTGACCTCGGCGAGGCGGTAGACGTTGGCCTCGCGAGAGCGGTAGTCGCCGCCCTTGACCGTGTCGTAGAAGAGGCGGTGGACGGAGTCGCCGTCCTCCTTGTAGTTCTTCGCGGCGTTGATGCCGCCCTGCGCGGCGATCGAGTGGGCTCTGCGCGGGGAGTCCTGGTAGCAGAAGGACTTCACGTTGTAGCCCGCCTCGCCCAGGGTGGCGG
>JBKJUE010000108.1:0-34469 GCA_046590395.1 Nocardioides sp. | reverse complement strand
CCGGGATGTCCATCGTCGAGCCGGAGTTGATGCAGAGCAGGTGCTCTTGGGACTTGGCGTCGGCCTGGTCGACGTAGTGGGAGTCGTTGGTGGCCAGCAGCGGGATCTGGAGGTCCTTGGCCAGTCGCAGCAGGCCGTCGCGGACGCGGTTCTCGATGTCGAGGCCGTGGTCCATCAGCTCGAGAAAGTAGTTGTCGCGACCGAGGATGTCCTGGAAGTCGGCCGCGGCCTTGCGGGCGGCGTCGTACTGGCCGTGACGCAGGTGCACCTGGACCTCGCCGGAGGGACAGCCAGTCGTCCCGATGATGCCGCGAGAGTGCTGGGCGAGCAGGTCGCGGTCCATCCGGGGATGCTTGAAGAAGCCGTCACTCCAGGCGCCGGTGGTCAGCCGGAAGAGGTTGTGCATGCCCTCGGTGAACTCGACGTCGCAACGCTCGGCGATCAGCAGCGTGTTGTCGCAGGCCTCGCGGAGGTCGTACTTGTCGACCCAGAGCGAGCGCATCTCGGCGGCCGACTTGAGGTAGTAGTCGTCCCCGCTGAAGGCGAACCGCTGGCCCGGCCCGTCGCCGGCCGGGATGTCCATCGTCGAGCCGGAGTTGATGCAGAGCAGGTGCTCCTGCGACTTGGCGTCGGCCTGATCGACGTAGTGGGAGTCGTTGGTGGCCAGCAGCGGGATCTGGAGGTCCTTCGCCAGCCGTAGCAGGCCGTCGCGGACCCGGTTCTCGATGTCGAGCCCGTGGTCCATGAGCTCGAGGAAGTAGTTGTCGCGGCCGAGGATGTCCTGGAAGTCGGCGGCGGCCTTGCGGGCGGCGTCGTACTGGCCGTGACGCAGGTGGACCTGGACCTCGCCGGAGGGGCAGCCGGTCGTCCCGATGATGCCGCGGGAGTGCTGGGCGAGCAGCTCGCGGTCCATGCGCGGGTGCTTGAAGAAGCCGTCGCTCCACGCACCGGTGGTGAGCCGGAAGAGGTTGTGCATGCCCTCCGTGGACTCCGAGAGCAGCGTCATGTGGGTGTAGGCACCGCGCGCGGAGACGTCGTCGGGACCGCCACCGTAGAAGTTGACGCCCTTGCGCTCGAAGCGCGAGATGTTGGGCGCGAAATAGGCTTCGGTGCCGATGATCGGCTTGACCCCGGCGGCCGTAGCCTTCTTGTAGAACTCGTAGGCGCCGAAGACATTGCCGTGGTCAGTCATCGCAACCGCCGGCATGCCCAGCTCGGCAGCCCGCTCCGTCAGCTGCGTCAGCCGCGCGGCACCGTCGAGCATGGAGTACTCGGTGTGCACGTGCAGGTGCACGAAGGAGTCGGACACCCCGGTGGTCGACATCGTGTGAAGCGCTCCTCGCAGTCTCGGAATGGGCATGCGGCAGCGGTTCGACGAGGACGCCGGGCGACCTGCTGGGGGAAGGACGCCAGCCTACGCGAACCGATGGGGACATGGTGGCAGGGCACACCGACAGGCCCGCGGCGCCCGGCAGGGGGTCAGGGTGCCGCCCTGACCGGCGCCGGGCTACCGTCGCAACATGACGCCTGACGAGCTTCCGCCCGAGCTGCGGGGCGTGTCCCCCGACCCGATCCGTGAGTCGACGACCCCCGCCTGGGTGCGGCTGACCGCGCTGCTGCTCATCGTGGCGCTGGTCGGGTACTTCGTGATCGCGGCCTTCTGAGCGCCCACCTCAGGTGCGGTCGGACGCCGCGTCGAGGCTCTCGGTGATGATCGCATCGACGATGCGGCCCAACCGATCCGGACCGAGCGCGGGGGCACGCCGCGCCATCGCCTCGGCGATCGCCCGCTCGCGGTCGGGGTCCCGGGTGGTGTCGTGCTTGTGGCCCTGCACGGCGCGGGTCAGGGCTGCGCGGCGGGCCAGGAGGTCGGCCAGCTGCTCGTCGACGTCGTCGATCAGGCCGCGGAAGTAGCCCAGTGGTGCGTCACCGGGCCACGCCATCTTGATGTCGGGCGACTTCTCCTCGTTGCCCGACCCGTCGGTGCGTTCGAGGACCACGAAGCCGTGTCGCTCGTAGAAGCGGCGCGCCCCGATGTTGCTCTCGAACACCCACAGGGCGAACCCGCTCGACCGCAACGACTTGACCAGGTCGAGCAGGAGCGTGCCGATCCCCTGTCCCGTGACATCGGGCCGCAGGAACAGGTGGTCCAACCAGCCCGGAGTGAAGAGGGCGTAGCCGAGGAGCTCCCCGTCCTGCTCCGCCACCCAGGCCTCGTGCGTGTCCTGCGCCAGCTGGGCGGCGAACCAGGCCAGGTCCTCGGCGTGGGTGTGCATCGCGGGCGGCATCATCGGTTCGGCAGCTGCGCGGGCGGCGCCGTAGAGGTCGGCGATCGCCTCGGTATCGGGCGCCTCCGCGCGTCGCAGCAGGACGTCGTACGCGTCCATCAGTGCGCCTCGCGGATGACCTCGAGAGCCGAGGCCAGGTCGTCGGGGTAGGAGGATTCGTACTCGACGAAGTCGCCGGAGTCGGGGTGCTCGAAGCCGAGGCGGACGGCGTGCAGCCACTGACGCTCCATCCCCACCCGCTTGGCCAGCACCGGGTCGGCGCCGTAGGTCAGGTCGCCCACGCAGGGATGCTTCAGGGCCGCCATGTGCACCCGGATCTGGTGGGTGCGACCGGTCTCGAGGTGGACCTCGAGCAGACTGGCGAACCGGTGCGCCTCGAGGGTCTCGTAGTGGGTGACGCTCGCCCGGCCGTCGGCCATCACGGCGAACTTCCAGTCCGACTTCGGGTGCCGGCCGATCGGGGCGTCGATGGTGCCCTCGAGCGGGTCGGGATGCCCCTGGACCAGCGCGTGGTAGGTCTTGTCGACCGTCCGGCTGCGGAACGCGTTCTTCAACAGCGAGTAGGCCCGCTCCGACTTGCAGATGACCATGACACCGGAGGTGCCGACGTCGAGGCGCTGGACGATGCCCTGTCTCTCCGAGGCGCCGCCGGTCGCGATCCGGAAGCCCGCGCCGGCCAGGTGACCGACGACGGTCGGCCCGGACCAGCCCGGTGACGGGTGGACGGCCACGCCGACCGGCTTGTCGATCACGACGATGGAGTCGTCGTCGTGGATGATCCGGATGCCCTCGACGATCTCGGGCACGACCGCGAGCGGGTCGTCCAGCACGGGGATCGTCACGTCGAGGATCGCTCCGGGCAGCACCCGGTCGCTCTTGCTCACGGCGTGGCCGTCGAGCAGGACGTGACCGTCGCTGATCAGGTCGGCGGCCCGGGTGCGGGACAGCCCGAACATCCGCGCGAGCGCGGCGTCGACGCGTTCCCCCGCCAGGCCATCGGGCACCGGCAGGACCCGGTGGTCGGCGAGGCGCGTCACGCCTCCCGCTCCCGGTCGGAGTCGCGCGAGCCGTCGAGGCGGATGCCGCGGAAGGCCTGCACCAGGATCAGGCCGGCCGCGACGTTGATGCAGATGTCGGCGATGTTGAACACCGGCCAGTTGGGCAGCATCAAGAAGTCGATGACGTGGCCGCGCAGCGGAGACGGCTCCCGGAAGATCCGGTCGGTCAGGTTGCCGGCGACGCCGGCGAGCAGCAGCCCCATCGCGACCGCCCAGGTGACACTGCCGATGCGGCGGCTCAGGAACAGGACGACGACGACGGCAGCCGCGGCCAGCAGGCTCAGGACCAGGGTGTACTGGGTGCCGGTGCTGAACGCGGCGCCCGGGTTGCGGGTCAGGTGCAGGACGAACCAGCTTCCGAACACCTCGACGTCGCCGTCGGCGAGGCGGTGCAGGGCCACGGACTTGGTCACCTGGTCGATCACCAGACCGGCAGCCGCAATGGCCGCGAAGAGGAGTCGAAGTCGCACTCGGGGGGCCGAGGAACGGTCAGAGTGGGGCGGAACGGTGTCGCTCAGCGACGTTCCTCGCGCTGCTTGCATGTCAGACACAGTGTCGCACGGGGGAAGGCCATGACCCTCATCTTCCCGATGGGGTTGTCGCAGGACTCACAGATGCCGTAGGACCCGTCGGCGATCCGGGCAAGGGCACGGTCGATCTGTGCCAGCTTCTCCCGCTCATTGTTGACGACGCTCAGCTCGTGGTCGCGCTCGAAGCTGGTGGCGCCCATGTCGGCCTGGTCGTGACCGGCCCCGTCGCCGGCGTCGCGCATCAGCCCGGCAAGCTCGGCTTCCTGCTCGGCCAGGGTGGTGACGACCCGGTGGCGCAACCCGCGCAGCTCGTCGGTGACTTCCTTGATCTCGGCCTTGGTCCAGGCACCCTCGCCCTCCTTGACCTTCAGGCTGACCGACTTCGCGGGAGCCTTGGTCGCGGGTGCGGCCTTCTTGGCGGGTGCGGCCTTCTTGGCGGGTGCGGCCTTCTTGGCGGGTGCGGCCTTCTTGGCGGGTGCGGCCTTCTTCGCGGGTGCGGCCTTCTTGGCCGGTGCGGCCTTCTTGGCCGGTGCGGCCTTCTTGGCCGGTGCGGCCTTCTTGGCCGGTGCGGCCTTCTTGGCGGGTGCGGCCTTCTTGGCGGGTGCGGCCTTCTTGGCGGGTGCGGCCTTCTTGGCCGGTGCGGCCTTCTTGGCCGGGGCGGCCTTCTTCGCGGGCGCCTTCTTGGCCGGTGCGGCCTTCTTGGCCGGTGCCGCCTTCTTGCGGGAGATCACCTTGCGTGCCGCCGACGCAGCCGAGCTGGCGAGCGACTTCCTCGTGCTGCGAGCCATGGCTGCGGCCTCCCTCGGACCTGGAGCATGTGGCGGGAGCCACAGTGTCGTCGGGAGGGTAGCCCCTGATCGGGACCGACTCAAACTCGCCGCGCCCATGAAACAGCGACGCGGCCGCTCCCCACGAGGGGAACAGCCGCGTCGTCGCGATGTCGTCGGGGCTGGTTCAGCCCTCGTCGTCACCCAGGATCGAGCGCAGGCGCTTGGGCGCCGGCGCCTCGTTGCCGGGCTGGGCGGAGTCGCCCTGGCCGTCGAGCAGCTCCAGCTGCTGGCTGAAGTAGCTCTTGAGCCGCGAGCGGTACTCGCGCTCGAACGAGCGCAGGTTCTCGACCTCGCCGTTGAGCTTGTCGCGCTCCTTCTCGAGGTCACCGAACATCTGCTGGCGGCGGTCGGCGGTCTCGGAGTCGAGCATCTGTGCGCGCGAGCGGGCCTCGGCCTCGAGACGGTCCGCCTTGCCCTTGGACTCGGACTCGAGGCGCTCGGCCTTGGTCCGGGCCTCGCCGACGATGCGGTCGGCCTCGTTCTTGGCCTCCTCGACGAGCTCGTCGGCGTTGCGGGTCGCGATCTCGAGCAGACGCGCCGCCGCGTTGGAAGCCTGGGGGACGGTCTCGACCCGGATGGTCTCCTGCGGGGATGCCGCCGCGGCCGCAGCCACGGCCGGCTCGGGCGCCTTCTCGACCTTGGGCTGCTCCACCGGCTTCTCGGGAGCCGCCGCAGAGGCCGCTCCACCCGACTGCGCCGAGGACAACTTCGACCGGAGGTCGTCGTTCTCCTTGGTGAGCCGCGCCAGCTCCGCCTCGACCTCGTCGAGGAACTGGTCGACCTCTCCCATGTCGTAGCCCTCACGGAGCCGGACGGGAGTAAAGCGCTTGTTGCTCACGTCCTCAGGCGTCAGCGGCATGACCTCACCCATTCATAAATCGGCAGCAAGAAAGTTCTGTCGGTCGAACAATAGCGCTTGGCCCCGGACCGGGGCAGCGCCGCCCTCGTGACCCTCAGGTCACGCCAGCAACAGGCTGTCGTTCACCCGCAGGAGAACGTAGGCCGCGACCAGGACGATCAGGAAGCTCAGGTCGAGCGCGATGCTCCCGATCCGGAGCGGCGGGATCACTCGACGCAGCGCCTTGATCGGCGGATCGGTGGCGGAGTAGACGAGCTCCAGCACGACGAGCAACGGTCCGCTCGGCGTCCAGGAGCGCGCGAAGACCTGGACCCAGTCCACGATGAAGCGGACCCAGAGCAGGACGATGAAGAACCAGAGCAGGAAATGGATGACCTGACCGACGGCATACACGAAGGACCGCTAGCTCTGGTTGAAGAACCCGCCCTCGGCGATGCGCTGCTTGTCCTCGGCAGCGACGGTCACGTTGGGGGGCGAGAGGAGGAACACCTTGGCAGTCACGCGCTCGATGGTGCCACGCGTCGCAAACACCAGGCCGGCCGCGAAGTCCACGAGGCGCTTGGCATCGGCGTCGTCCATCTCCGAGAGGTTCATGATCACGGGCACGCCGTCGCGGAAGTTCTCACCCACGGTGCGTGCCTCGTTGTAGGTGCTGGGGTGCAGAGTCGTGATGCGAGACAATTCGGCTACCACTCCGGTGGGGCCGGCGGCCGGACGACGGCGCTCGGCAAGGTCGGACACGGGGGAGGGACGGGCATCGCGGCCCTTCGGCGCACGAGCCGGGGACACGGCAGGTGTCGTGTCGCTGGTCTCGTAGTCGCCGTCGTACTCGTCGTACCGGCCGGTGTCCTCGAGCAGGCCGAGGTACTCGCCGATCTTGCGCATCGCGCCGCTCATGACAGTTGTCCTCCGGACTCATGAGCCCCCGGGTGAGGGGGGCTCCGTTGTGGTTTTGACCCTACTTGACACGTGGCCTCGATCCGAGGATCGCGGAGCCAACGCGGACGTGTGTCGCGCCGGCGTGTACGGCGTGCTCGAGGTCGGCGCTCATCCCTGCCGACAGCCAGGTGGCGTCGGGGTGGGTGGCGACGAGCTCGCGGTGGACACCGGCCAGCCGCGAGAAGGCCTCGGCCGGGTCTGCGCCCAGGGGGGCCACGGCCATCAGGCCGCGCAGTGCGAGGTGCTCGGCGGTGGCGACCGCGTCCGCGAGGGCGGCGACGTCGTCGGGGTCGGCGCCGGACCGTCCCTCGGCGTCGGGCGGGTCGAGGCCGACCTGCAGCAGGCAGTCGACCGGGCTCGGCCGCTCCCCCGCACCCTCGTCGAGCCGGCGGACCAGCTTGACCCGGTCGACGGACTCGACCACGTCGGCGTAGCGGGCGACGGCCGCGGCCTTGTTGCTCTGGAGTCCTCCGATGAAGTGCCAGCGCAGCCCGAGGTCGGCACACTCGGCAGCCTTGGCCTCGGCTTCCTGGTGCCGGTTCTCACCGACGTCGGTGACGCCGAGGTCGGCGAGCAGGCGGACGTCGCTGGCCGGGAAGAACTTGGTCACCACGACCAGGTGTACGCCGGCAGGGTCACGCCCGGCCTCGTCGCAGGATCGGGCGATCCGCTCGCGGACCGCGGCCAGGTTGCTCTCGATCTCCTCGCGGCGGCTCATGCGACGCGACCCCCGGCCCGAAGCCTGACCAGTCCGGCCAGGCGACCGGCGGAAGCCCCGTCGCGGCGGTAGGAGTAGAGGTCGCTCGACTCGCGGGTGCAGCGGCCGGCGTCAACCACGGCGACGCCGGCGCGTTCGAGCTGGGCCCGGACACCGGCACCCAGGTCGAGCGCGGGCGTCCCCCACGAGGTGATGGCGCGCGCGGCCGGCTCGACGGCAACCACCTCGGCCTGCATCTCGGCAGGGACCTCGTAGCACCCGCCGCACACGTGCGGGCCGATCCAGGCGGTCAGGTCGGTGGCACCCAGCCCCCGCATCCGGTCGACCGCGTTGGGTACGACGCCCGCCGCCAGCCCCACACGGCCTGCGTGCGCGGCGCCGATCACTCCGGCAGCCGGGTCAGCGAGGAGGACCGGCACACAGTCGGCCGCCCGCACCATCAGGACCAGCCCGGTCGCGCCGGTGACCACGGCATCGGCGTCAGGGCGGTCGTCGAAGAGGCCCTCCTCGACCACCTCCACGGTGGCGCCGTGGACCTGGTGGAGATCGATCAGCTCGTCACCGGGGGCGAAGTCCGCCAGCAGCAACCGGTGGTTCTCCGCCCTCACGCCGACGTCGTCGTCGCCCTCGAGGGCGAGGTTGAGCGAGTCGAACGGCACGCCACTGACCCCGCCGAACCTGTCCGTGAAGGCCAGGTCGACGGGGCCGAGAGTGGCGCGGAAGGAGTACACCCGCTACTTCAGGAAGTCGGGCACGTCCAGGTCGTCGTCGTCGAACTGCACCTGACGCGGCTGCTTCGGCGGCGGGGCCTGGGGGCTGGACTGCTGACCGGACGAACCACCGGCCGGTGCGGCGGCGGGAACCGGCGTCCGGACCTGTTGGGCAGCGGGCGCCGGGGCCTTGGTCGCGAGCTGCTGGGCGGCAGCGCGGGTCTCGGCCTGCGTCTGCTGCGCGCGCGGCTCGCGGCGCAGGACGTTGCCGTCCTCGCGACGCTTGGGCATCATGCCGTTCTCGAAGCCGGCTGCGATCACCGTCACCCGCACCTCGTCGCCGAGGGCGTCGTCGATGGTGGCACCGAAGATGATGTTGGCCTCGGCGTGCGCGGCCTGGGCCACGAGCGCCGCCGCCTCGTTGATCTCGAAGAGACCGAGGTCGGAACCACCGGCGATCGAGAGCAGGACGCCCATGGCGCCCTCGATGGAGGCTTCGAGCAGCGGGCTCGACACGGCCATCTCGGCGGCACTGACCGCACGGTCCTCGCCCCGGGCCGAACCGATGCCCATGAGCGCGGACCCGGCGTTGGCCATGACCGACTTCACGTCGGCGAAGTCGAGGTTGATCAGGCCCGGCGTGGTGATCAGGTCGGTGATGCCGGAGACACCCTGGAGCAGCACCTGGTCGGCCTGCTTGAAGGCGTCGAGCACCGAGACGTTGCGGTCGCTGATCGACAGCAGCCGGTCGTTGGGGATGACGATGAGGGTGTCGACCTCTTCGCGGAGCTGGGCGATGCCCTCCTCCGCGGAGTTGGCGCGCCGCCGGCCCTCGAAGGCGAAGGGGCGGGTGACGACACCGATCGTGAGGGCACCCAGCGAGCGGGCGATCCGGGCGACGACCGGAGCACCACCGGTGCCGGTGCCGCCGCCCTCGCCCGCGGTCACGAACACCATGTCGGCGCCCTTGATGACCTCTTCGATCTCGTCGGCGTGGTCCTCGGCCGCACGGGCGCCGACCTCGGGGTTGGCGCCGGCGCCGAGGCCGCGGGTGAGCTCGCGGCCGATGTCGAGCTTGACGTCGGCGTCGGACATGAGCAGGGCCTGCGCGTCGGTGTTGATCGCGATGAACTCGACGCCCTTGAGGCCGACCTCGATCATCCGGTTGACGGCGTTGACGCCACCTCCACCGATGCCCACGACCTTGATGATGGCCAGGTAGTTCTGAGCTGCTGCCATGTCGGCTTGCCTCTCGTGATCGTGCCCGGCGGGTGGCCGGGGCTGTTGCGGACTGATGTCGGTGGGGAAGCCCGCGAGAGCCGGAGAACTGTAACCCTGAACCTGAGGGTTATAGTTATGTCAACCTCGCGTTGGATAGAGACAGTAGGCAGCCGCGGGAGGTGAATCGCGGCGACACGCCACGGCGCGCAGCAGAGAAAATAAATCTGCGTCAGTTGGAGGTCGTCGCGTTGCTCGGGACGCTCACGTCGTAGTGCTTCGCGGGCTGCTCCAGCAGCCGGACCAGCACGGCCGCCTTCTGCTCGGAGTTCTCCGCGCTCCCCCACGTGACCGTCCGGCCGTCCCGCAGCACCAGCTCGATCTGGTCGATCGTGGCGACCAGGACGTAGTCGACCCGGCTGGAGATGTCGCCGGGGAGCGCGGCCACGACCCGTGCGGCCTCCTGGAGGGCGTCGTTCCGGGTCTCCGCGACCGTCCGCACGCGGGGCAGGCCCGGAGGAGCCTTGTCGTAGTCACGGAAGACGACGCCGTCGGCGTCCATCCCCCGGATCCGGCCCCCGATCTCGACGACCGCGATCGCGACCCGCTCCTCCAGGGAGATCAGGACGCCGTCCGGCCACTGCCGGGTGACCTCGGCCGAGCGGACCACGGCCAGGGCCTCGACCCGCGCCTCGATCGCGCCCAGGTCGACCCGGGCCAGCGGCTCGCCGTCGGGGACGGCCGCGACGTCGCGGACCTCGGCGTCGCCGAGGGTGCGGGCACCCTCGACCTCCACCACCTGGACGGCGAGCACGGACGAGAGGAAGACGAGCCAGATGCCGCCGACGACGAGCGCGACGACGAGCAGGAGCGCGAGCACCGGCCGCCAGGACAGCCAGCGGCGGGCCCACTGCCGGCGGGCGAACCGCCGGCGGCTGCGGATGGTGGTCTCGTCGACCGCGGGCGTCGAACCCGTGGGCTCGGAGCGGGTCGAGCTACGCATCGGCACCGTCCTCGGCCGCCAGCAGCTCGAGGACGCGCGGCCCCAGCTCGGTCACGCTCCCGGCACCGAGGGTGAGCACCAGGTCACCGGGCCGGGCCCGCGCGACGAGCTCGGCGGGCACGGCGTCGAAGTCCGGGACGAACGCGACCTGCGCGGCGGGAAGGGGTACGGCGTCCGCGACCATCGCGCCGGTGACGGCGGGGTCGGCGTCCTCACGGGCGAGGTAGACGTCGAGCACGACGACCTCGTCGGCGGCGCCCAGCGCCTCGCCCATGGCGGCGCCGAAGATCCGGGTGCGGGACACCAGGTGGGGCTGGTAGGCCACGACGACCCGGCCCTCCCCTGCGACCGCCCGCGCGGCCTGCAGGTCGCCGGCGATCTCGACGGGGTGGTGGGCATAGCTGTCGTAGACGCGGACGCCCGCCGCCTCACCCTTGCGCTCCATGCGTCGACGGGACCCGGTGAAACCCTCGAGCCCGCTGCGCAGGTCGTCGAACGGGAGGCCCAGCCGCAGCCCGACCGCGAGGGCGGCCAGCGCGTCGAGCACGTAGTGGCGTCCGGGGATCTGCAGGGTCAACCGGCCCAGCTCGCGGCCACCGTCGTGGACGGTGAACGCCGAGGTGGTGCCGGCGAAGACGAGGTCACTGGCGCGGACGTCGGCGCCGTCGGCCTCGCCGACGGCGACCACCCGGAGCCCGCGGCCCCGCGCCAGCTCGGCGAGGTGGGCGGCACCAGAGTCGTCGACGCAGGCGACCAGGAAGCCTTCGGGGTCGATCCGGCCGACGAACTCGACGAAGGCGGCCCGGTAGGCCTCCTCTGTGCCCCAGATGTCGAGGTGGTCGACCTCGACGTTGGTGACGATGGCGGCGTACGGCGTGTAGACGAGGAATGCTCCGTCGCTCTCGTCGGCCTCCGCGACGAACAGCTCCCCCGAGCCGGCGTCGGCGTTGCGGCCGGTCGCGCTGAGCACGCCACCGACGGCGTACGACGGGTCGGTGCCGGCGGCGATCAGCGCGCCGGTGAGGAGGGAGGTGGTCGTGGTCTTGCCGTGCGTGCCCGCGACGGCGACGACGCGGCGGTCCAGCATCACCGACTGGAGCCCGGCCGACCGCGGGAGGATCCGCAGGCCACGGCGCGCGGCCTCGACGACCTCAGGGTTGTCCTCGCGGGCGGCCGTGGTGACCACGACGGTGTCGGCGTCGGCGAGGTGCTCGGCGGCGTACCCGAGGTGGCAGGTGACCCCGAGCTCGCGCAGCGACGGGAGGAAGGGCGTGTCCTGGTCGTCGCTGCCCGTGACCGGGACACCCCGGGCGGCCATGATCCGGGCGATCGCGGAGAGCCCGGCTCCCCCGATGCCGATGAAGTGGACGCGACCGAGGCGGTCGGCAGGAAGGATCTCGTCGGGGACGGGGATCCTCATCGTCGGGACCCGGCTGTCTCGACGACGATCCGGGCAAGCTTCTCGTCGGCGTCGCGCGGGATCAGCGCGGACGCGGCCGAGCCCATGGCCGCCAGCCGGTCCGGGTCGGTGGCGAGCGTCGGCACGGTGGCGGCGATCCAGGCAGGGGTGAGGTCGGCGTCGTTGCACAGCAGGGCGCCGCCGGCCTCCTCGACCAGGCGAGCGTGGAGCACCTGCTCGCCGTTGCCGATCGGCAGCGGGACGAAGATCGCGGGCAGTCCGACGGCCGCGGCCTCGGTGAGGCTGGACGCGCCGGAGCGACAGACCATGAGATCGGCCGCGGCGAGCAGCAGGTCCATCCGGTCGACGAAGTCGAGGACCACGTAGGGCACGCCGGTCGGCTCCGGGGATGCCTCGCCCTTGGGCCCCACGACGTGAAGAACCTGTACGCCGGCGTCCCCGAGGGCTCGCGCGGCACCGGACACCGACTGGTTGAGCCGGCGGGCTCCCTGGGAGCCGCCGGTCACGACGAGGGTCGGCCGGTCGGGGTCGAGGCCGAAGAACGCCCGGGCCTCGGCGCGCTTCGCCGCCCGGTCCAGCTGGGAGATCATCCGGCGGATGGGCAGGCCGACGTACTCGGCATGGGGCAGCTTCGTGCCCGGGAAGCTCACCGCGACCCGGTCCGCGATGCGGGCGCCGGCGCGGTTGGCCAGGCCGGGCAGCGCGTTCTGCTCGTGGATGACCAGCGGGAGCTTGCGGCGTCGAGCGGCGAGGTAGGCGGGCATGGAGACGTACCCGCCGTAGCCGACGACCACGTCGGGGCGGACCCGGTCGAAGACCGCCAGCGTCTCCGTGACCGCGCCCCGCAGCCGCGAGGGCACCCGGAAGAAGTCGGCGTTGGGCCGCCGGGGCATCGGGACCGGTGGGATCAGCTCCAACGCGTAGCCGGCCTCCGGCACGACCCGGTTCTCGAGCCCGCGCGGGGTGCCGAGGCAGGTGATCTCGGCGTCGGGCAGGAGCCGTCGCAGGGCATCGGCCGTGGCGATCAGGGGCGAGGTGTGGCCGGCGGTGCCACCGCCGGCGAGGAGTACGCGCATCGGGACCAAACTTAGAGGCTGCGCTTGGGCACGCGCCCCGCGGCCACCCCGGCGGAGCGGTCCCGCCGTCGCTGGGCCAGCGCCCGCGCGGCATCGGGCTCCCGCCGGGCAGCGCCGATCAGCAGCCCGAGGGCCACCAGCGACGGCAGCAGCGCCGACCCGCCGTACGAGACGAGCGGGAGCGGGATGCCGATCACCGGCAGCAGTGCGAGGACCATGCCGACGTTGATGATCATCTGGCCGAGCAGCCAGACGATGATGCCGAAGGACATGTAGCGGACGAACGGGTCCTTGGTGGCCATCGCGACCCGGGTCGCGGCGTAGGCGATGACCAGGAAGAGCACCACCACGAGGAGCGTGCCGACCAGGCCCAGCTCCTCGCCGAGCACGGCGAAGATGAAGTCGGTGTGGGCCTCGGGGAGGTCGCCCCACTTCTGCTGGCTGGCACCGATCCCCTGACCGAACCAGCCGCCCGACGACAGCGCGTAGAGGCCGTGGGCGGGCTGCCAGCCGGAGTCGAGGTAGTCCTTGAAGGGGTCGGCGAAGTTGGTCAGCCGCTCGCGTCGCTCCGCGCTGGTCGAGGCGAGGTAGATGGCCATGGTGCCGATCACCGTGAGAGCCACGGTGAACAGCCGGGCCGGGGCACCGACCACCCACAGCATCGCCAGCAGGATCGCGAAGAGGACGAGCGCCGTGCCGAGGTCGCGCCCGATCACTACCAGGAGCGCGATCCCGAGGATCACCGGCACCACCGGCATCATGATCTGGTGCAGGCTGCTCAGGCGTCGGTCCTTGAGCGCGTAGACGTGGGCCGCCCAGAGCACGATCGCCAGCTTGGCGATCTCGGAGGGCTGGATCTGCAAGGGGCCGATGCCCAGCCAGTTGGTGTTGCCGTTGACGGTCGTGCCCAGGCCGGTCTGGGTCAGGGCGAGCAGCACGACCGCGACGAGGATGCCGACCCACGACAGCCGGCGGATCGCCTGGTAGGGCAGCCGGGACGCGATCCAGGCGCACGGGATCCCGAGGACCACCCACAGCAGCTGCCGCTTGACGATCGCGTAGGAGTCGCCGTCGTGCTCCTTGAAGGAGTACACGCTGGAGGCGCTCAGGACCATGATCAGGCCGATGGTGAGGAGCAGCGCGGACGCGCCGAGCAGCAGGTAGTAGGACGTGAGCGGGCGGTCGAGCGCGTGCCGGACGGTGGCGTACCAGCTGCCGACGTGGGTCCGCGGGGAGCGGCTGGGCGGCACGGCCTGGCCGGACGAAGTCGCCGGGGGGTGAGCGGTCGTCGTCATCGCGTCCCGCTCCCCTCAGCCTCAGTCGGTGCGGCCGGCCCTCCGACGGACGGCGGCGGCGAAGGCATCACCGCGCTCGGCGTAGTTGGTGAACATGTCCATGGATGCGCATCCTGGAGCGAGGAGCACCGTGTCGCCGGGTCGGGCCAACCGGGCCGCCTCGTCCACGACGCGCTCCATGGGTCCATGTTCGGCACCAGTCTCACCGTCGCCCACGACGATGACGGGGACATCCGGCGCGTGTCGTGAAAGCGCGTCGGCGATGACGTCGCGATCCCGCCCGAGGAGTACGACGCCGCGCAGCCGGCCGCGGACGGCCGTCACCAGATCCTCGAAGCGGGCGCCCTTCGCCAGCCCGCCGGCGACCCAGACGACAGGGTCGTAGCCCTGGAGCGAGGACTGGGCGGCGTGGGGGTTGGTGGCCTTGGAGTCGTCGACCCAGGTGACCCCGTCGACCTCGGCCACGGTGGCGATCCGGTGGCCGTCGGGACGGAACGCCCGCAGGCCTTCGCGGACGGCAGCCCGCGAGATGCCGTGGGACCGGGCGAGGGCGGCCGCGGCCAGGGCGTTGGCCACGAAGTGCGGGGCGGGCGAGGCCAGGTCGGCGATCGTGCAGAGCTCGGCCGCGCTGCTCCCCCGCTCCTCGATGAAGGCCCGGTCGGCGAGGATGCCCTCCACCAGGCCGAGCATCCCGACCCCGGGCGTGCCGAGGGTGAACCCGACGGCCCGCGCACCCTCGACCACGTCGGCCTCGCGCACCAGCCGCTCGGTCTCGGGGTCGGCGGCGTTGTAGATGCACGCCCGCTGGACGTTTTCGTAGATCCGCCCCTTGTCGGCGGCGTAGTCGGCCATCCCCGTCGGTCCGGGGTACCAGTCGAGGTGGTCCTCCGCGACATTGAGCACGGCGGCGGACTCGGCGCTCATCGAGTGCGTGTAGTGGAGCTGGAAGCTGGACAGCTCGACGGCCAGCACGTCGTACGGCTCGGTGTCCATGACCGCCTCGACGATCGGCAGGCCGACGTTGCCGACCGCGGCGCTGCGCAGGCCGGCGGCGCGCAGGATCCGGTCGAGCATCTGCACCGTCGTGGTCTTGCCGTTGGTGCCGGTGACGGCGAGCCAGGGAGTCGGGTGGTTCGGGTCGCGGAGCCGCCAGGCCAGCTCGACCTCGCCCCACACGGGGATGCCGCGCTCGCGCGCCTGGGCGAGCAGCGGCGCCGTGGGCTTCCAGCCTGGCGAGGTGACGACGACGTCGACGTCCTCGGGCAGCGTCGCGGCCGCCCCCCGCTCGAGCCGGACGGTGGCACCCAGGACCTCGAGGAGCTCGGCCTTCTCCGCCTTGGCGTCGTCGCTGTTCTCGTCGAGCGCGACGACGGACGCGCCGAGGTGGTTGAGGTTGTCGGCGGCAGCGAAGCCGGAGACGCCGAAACCGGCCACCACCGCCCGCACGCCGTCCCAGGAGTCGTGCCGCCCCAGGCCGCGTGGATCCGTCATGTGCCGGCGACCCACTCGGCGTAGAAGATGCCGAGGCCGGCGGCGACGGAGAGGCCGGTGATGATCCAGAACCGGATCACGACGTTGACCTGCTCCCAGCCGATCATCTCGAAGTGGTGGTGGATCGGCGCGATCCGGAACACCCGGTGGCCGGGCTTCACCCGGAACACGGCCCGGAACAGGCCGCTCGCCCGGCTCGCCTTGAAGACGCCGACCTGGACGACCACCGAGAGGGTGATCACGACGAAGAGACCGCCCAGCACGAGGAGGAGCAGCTCGGTGCGGCTGAGGATCGCGAACCCCGCGAGTGCTCCACCGAGCGCCAGGGAGCCGGTGTCGCCCATGAAGATCGCCGCCGGCGAGGCGTTCCACCAGAGGAAGCCGAAGCAGGCACCGGTGACTGCGGCGGCGATGATGGCGAGGTCGAGCGGGTCGCGGACCTCGTAGCACAACCCGGGCTGGTCGAGGCCGGAGCGGCCGCACCACTGGTTGTTCTGCCAGATGTTCACCAGCGTGTACGCGCCGAAGACCATCACGCTGGCTCCGGTGGCGAGGCCGTCGAGGCCGTCGGCGAGGTTCACGCCGTTGGACGTGCCGGCCACGATCAGCCAGATCACCAGCACCGTCACGAACGTGGGCAGCGTGATCCACTCGAGGTCGCGGATGAACGAGAGGTGGTGGGAGGCCGGTGTCTTGCCCCGGTGGTCCTCCAGCGCCGGTGACAGCGCCAGGATCGCGAAGGTGACGGCGACCAGGGTGAGCCCGATCATCTTGGCCTTGCTGCGGAGGCCCAGGCTGCGCTGCTTGACGATCTTGATGAAGTCGTCGAGGAAGCCCACCAGGCCGCACCCCACGAACAGGAAGAGCAGCAGCAGGGCCGACGCCGACGGGAGGTCCCCGGTGATCACCTTGGCCGCGAAGTATCCGAGGACGGTGGCCAGGATGATGACCACGCCGCCCATGGTCGGCGTACCACGCTTGGTGTGGTGGCTGGTCGGGCCGTCGTCGCGGATCTCCTGGCCGTAGCCGTGCCGGGTCAGCACGTTGATCGCGACCCGGGTGCCGAGGAGCGAGATCAGCAGGGCCAGGCCCCCACCGAACAGAATGGCTCTCACGGCGTCGATCCCTCCATCAGTCCGTCGGCGATGTGCTCCAGGGCGGCGCCACGCGAGGCCTTGACCAGCACGACGTCGTCCGCCGCGACATTCTCGCGCACCCAGGCCAGCGCTTCGTCGCGGCCCGCCGTGTGGTGCACCGTCCGTCCGCCGTGACGCGCTTCGTCGGCGATACCGGCCGCGGCCTCGCCCACCACCACGATCACGTCGATCCCCAGGCCAGCCGCAAACTTTCCGATCCGGCGATGGCCGGGCCCGGCCTCGTCGCCGAGCTCCTTCATCTCGCCGAGGACCGCGACGGTACGACGCCCGGTGCGGCGCCCGATACCGGCCAACGTGTCGAGCGCGGCCTCCATCGAGTCCGGGTTCGCGTTGTAGGCATCGTTGATCACGACCAGCCCGTCGGACCGCTCGTGCAGCTCCATCCGCCAGCGGGACGCGGACAGCGCGGTGCCGAGCCGCTCGCACACGTCGGCGAACGGCACCCCGACCGCCACCGCCATCGCGGCGGCTGCGGCGGCGTTGAGGACCTGGTGGGCACCGGACTGGGTGAGCCGGACCCGGTGCGTGTTGCCGTCGTACGAGAGGTCGAAGCCGGGCCGGCCGAGGTCGTCGAGCTCGAGGTCGCCGAACGACACCGCGCCGCCGATGCCGAAGTCGAGGACCCGCGCCCGGGTGCGGGACGCCATCGCGGCGACCAGCCGGTCATGGGCGTTGAGGACGGCGGTGCCGTCGGCCGGGAGCGCTTCGACGATCTCGCCCTTGGCCTGCGCGATCGCCTCACGGGAGCCGAACTCGCCGATGTGGGCGCTGCCGACGTTGAGGACGGCGGCCACGGCCGGCGGCGCGATCTCGCAGAGGTAGCCGATGTGCCCGACACCGCGCGCACCCATCTCGACGACGAGATGGGTGGTGTCTGCGTCGATGCGGAGGACGGTGAGCGGCACGCCGATCTCGTTGTTGTGGTTGCCGGCCGTCGCGACCGTCGGACCGAACCCGGCCAGCACGTGCGCGAGGTAGTCCTTGGTACCGGTCTTGCCCTGGGAGCCGGTGAGCGCGAGGACCACCGGTCCGACCCGGTCCAGGACGTGACGCGCCAGCGTCCCGAGCGCGGCGACGGGGTCCTCCACCAGCACACCGGGCGCGCCGGTGGGTCGGCTGCCGAGGTAGGCCGCCGCACCACCCTCCACCGCACCGACGGCGTAGTCGTGCCCGTCGACGTGCTCGCCCGGCACGGCGACGAACAGGCCGCCCGGGACGGGAGTGCGGCTGTCCACGAACGCGGCACCGGTGACCGTGGTGGCGGGGTCACCCTCGACCGCACCGGCGACGACGTCGGCGATCTCGGCGAGGGTCATCGCGATCATCTGCGGGCCAGCTCCTCGTGCAGGACGTCGCGGTCGTCGAAGGGGTGGACGACCCCCGCGACCTCCTGACCGGCCTCGTGCCCCTTGCCCGCGACCAGGACGATGTCGCCCGGGTTCGCGCGGCGAAGCGCCTCGCGGATCGCGGACCGGCGCTCGCCGACCTCGAGCACCTCTCCACGAGGAAAGGCCACGCCGGACAGGATCGCGGCGCGGATGGTGGCCGGGTCCTCGGTGCGGGGGTTGTCGTCGGTGACGACCAGGACGTCGGCGAGGCGCGCAGCGATCTCGCCCATGATGGGTCGCTTCCCGGGGTCGCGGTCACCGCCGGCGCCGATGACCACGATCACCTGGCCCTCGGTGAGGGGGCGGAGCGTGCCGATCGCCGCCTCGACGGCGTCGGGCTTGTGGGCGTAGTCGACGATGACCACGAAGTCCTGCCCGGCGTCCACCCGCTCCAGACGGCCCGGAACGCCCTCGCCGGCGGCGATGCCGGCGGCCACGCGGGCCGCGTCGAAGCCCGACTCGGCGCAGGCGGCGACGGCCGCCAGGGCATTGGCGACGTTGAACTGGCCAGGCAGGGGTACGCCGGCCTCGACGGCCCGGCCGTCGGGGCCGATCACGACGAACTGCGAGCCCGTGGCGGAGGCCACCACCTCGACGGCCTGCCAGTCGGCCTCGCGTCCCGCCAGGGAGAAGGTCCGGACCGGGATCGTGGCCTCGCGGACCAGACGGCGCCCGTACTCGTCGTCGATGTTCACCAGCCCGAGCCGCGCCCGCTCCGGGGTGAACAGGGAGGCCTTGGCGGCGAAGTAGTCCTCGACGCCGTCGTGGAAGTCGAGGTGGTCGCGACCGAGGTTGGTGAACACGGCGACGTCGAAGACCACGCCGTCGACCCGTCCCATCACCAGGGCGTGGCTGGAGACCTCCATGGCGCAGGCCGCGACGTGCCGCTCGCGCATCATGGCGAAGAGGGCGTGCAGGTCCGGTGCCTCGGGCGTGGTCAGCGAGGTCTTCAGGTCGACGCCCGCGACCCGGGTGCCGACGGTGCCGATCACCGACGCCCGGATGCCGGCCCGATGCAGGCCGCCCTCGGCGAGTCTGGTCGTCGTGGTCTTGCCCTGGGTGCCGGTCACACCGATCATCCGCAGCGAGGTGGCGGGCTCGCCGTACACCCGCGCGGCGAACCGGCCGAGCACCTTCCGCGGGCCCTCGACCACGATGAGGGGGACGCCGGGTGCCCGAGCGGCGCCGTCGGGGTCGGTGAGGATCGCCACCGCACCCGCCGCCACCGCGTCCTCGGCGAAGTCGATGCCGTGGGCGCGCGAGCCCGGCAGGGCGGCGTACACGTCGCCGGGCAGGATCCGCTGGGAGCTGAGGGAGACACCGGTGGCGTCGATGCCGGCGAGGTCGCCGACGGTCGAGACGCCCTCGGCGGCCGAGGCCACCCAGGCGGCCAGATCGGTGAGCGGAGTGGCGGCCGGCCGCTCGGGCCGGGTCGCCGCGAGGGCTGCGTCGCTCACCACGCCGAGAGGTTACCGCTGGCGACCGAAGCTCCCGCGGTCGCCCGGCGGGTCACCACTCGACCGGAAGCGTGGAGGGCTTCGTCCCGGTGGGCGGCACCTGGTAGCGGCGGAGCGCGAAGCTCATGATCTTGGCGAAGGCGGGGCCGGCGACCGAACCACCACCGCCGCCGTTCCGCGGGTTCTGCACCACGACGTAGACCGTGAACTCGGGATCGTCGGCCGGGGCGAAGCCGGCGAAGGAGACCGTGAACGTGCCGTCGTAGCAGCCGCAGTCCTTGCCGACCCGCTGGGCGGTACCGGTCTTGCCCGCGACCCGGTAACCCGGGATGGCGGCACCGGGCGCGACCCCGGCCTCGGGGTCGACGACCCGCTCCATCATCCGGGCGGTCTGGTGCGCCGCGCGGGCGCTGATCACGCGCCGGGTGGTGGCCGTGTCGGTTCCGACGACGGTGCCGTCGTCCGCGGTCGCCTTGCCCTCGATCAGGCTGGGCGAAACCCGGACCCCGTCGTTGGCGATGGCGTTGATGGCGGCTGCCATCTGGACGGCGTTGACCGAGACCGACTGGCCGAAGGCCACACGGTCCTGCACGAGACCGGTCCAGAGGCTCGGGTCGGGGAGGATGCCCTGCGTCTCGCCGCGTACGCCGATGTCGGTGCGCGCGCCCAGCCCGTAGGCGGAGAGGTAGCGACGGAGCTCGCCGCGATCGAACTTGTCGGCGGCGAGGACGGTGCCGATGTTGGACGACTTCGCGAGCACGCCGGCGAGCGTCAACCGGATCCGCCCGTGCGGGAACCAGTCACCGATGGTGCGGCCGTCGCGGGACAGCGAGGCGGGCACCCGGATCCGGGTCCGGGGGGTGACCTTGCCGGCGTCCAGCAGCGAGCTGAGGGTGAGTGCCTTCTCGACCGAACCGGGCTCGTAGACGTCGCTCATGGCCCGCGAGCCGAGGTCATCCTCGGGCGCGAGGAGTGGCTGGCTGGCGTCGAACGTCGGGTGGTCGGCCAGGGCCATGATCTCGCCGGTCTCCGTGTGCACGACGACGGCGAAGCCGGAGTCGGCACGGGAGTCCTCGACGGTCTGGCGGAGCACGCGCTGGGCGTACCACTGCAGGTCCAGGTCGAGCGTCGTGTGCAGGTCGGAGCCGTTGACCGGCTCGACGACGGTGCTCTCACCGAGCGGGATCCGGTTGCCGCCGCCGACCGCGTAGCGGGCCGAGCCGTCGGTGCCGGCCAGCTGCGCGTCGAAGGTGCGCTCGAAGCCACCGAGCGCCTCGTCGGTGCCCAGGAAGCCGACCAGGTTCGCGGCCACGTCGCGAGCGGGGTACTCGCGGACCGGGTCGTGCCGGGTGTCGAGCCCGTCGAAGCCGGCCTCCTCCGCGTCGGCGACGACGTCGCTGGCGACGGTCGACGGAACCCGGCGGGCGATGTACTCGAACCGGCTGCCCTCCTCACGGAGCCGCGGCAGGATCGTGAAGTAGTCGACCTCGAGCCGGGTCGAGAGGAACTTCGCGAGCTCGGGCGCCTGGTCGGCCGTCATCAACGGGTCGGCCACGACCATGACGCCGTCGATCGACGCGGCCAGGGGCTCACCGTTGCGGTCCAGGATGTCGCCGCGCTCGGCGGGCAGGTCGACCTCGACCATGCCCTCGGCGGCCGCCATCTCGGCGTACGCGTTGGGGTCGAGGCCCTGGAGCTGGAAGAGCCGGGCACCGAAGACCGACAGCACCATCGCGATCACGACGAAGCCGAACCGCAGCCGGAACATCGGTGAGCCGCGGAGGCTCCCGCGAGGCCGACTACGACCGGCGCTCTTCTGCGGGCGGGTGGGACGCACGGGGATCTCCGGTCTCAGCGCTGGTTACGGTCGGGCGAACGGTTGCCGTCGGTCCCATTACTACCGTCTGCACCACCCGTCACACCCGAACCACGGGTCGTGTCGCCGACGGACTCGGCGCCGGCCGCGGCGTCGACGTACAGCGGGGGCGGGTTGAGCACGCGTGGCTTGGCCGGCGCCCTGGGCAGGAGACGCAGCGGGGCGACCGCGGTGGCGGGGGTGGCCTCGCCGAGGACCTTGCCGGTCGGAAGGTCCAGGAAGACCGGGGCGGGCGGCACGACCATGCCCATGCCCTGGGCCTGCTGCGCGATGTGCTGGGGGTTGCGCAGCACCTCGATCTCGCGCTCCAGGGTCTGCTGCCGCGCGGTGAGCGCACCGGCCTGACTCTCGAGCGAGGTCGCCGCGAAGGATGCCTGCTGCATGGAGGTGTTGAAGAGGAGGAGTCCGACGACGCCGCCCAGCAGCACCAGGCTGACCAGCATCACGAACGGCATCCGCGCGGCCCGCGTCCGGCGGCGCGGTACGACGGTGAGCCGGGCTCGTTCGACCGCTGCCTCGGCGAGGCGCTGCCCCTTGGACCGGAACTGGCTCGATCGCAGCTGGACGGCAGGACTGCTCATGCTCGGACTCCCCTGTTGGTGCTGACACGTTCGATGGCGCGGAGCCGCACCGAGGCGGCCCGCGGGTTGTCGGCGATCTCGTCCGGCCCGGCCTTCTCCGAACCACGTGTCACCAGGCGCAGCGCCGGCTCCTGACCCGCGGGCACGAACGGCAGGTCCTCGGGGACCGTGCTCTTCGTCGCCGACGTGAATGCCTGCTTCACGAGCCGGTCCTCCAGCGACTGGTACGACTCCACGACGACACGGCCGCCGACACCGATCGCGTCGATGGCCGCGGGGATCGCCCGGCGCAGCACGGCGAGCTCGTCGTTGACCTCCATCCGGAGGGCCTGGAAGGTGCGCTTGGCGGGGTGTCCCCCGGTCCGGCGGGCCGGCGCCGGGATCTCGGCGTACAAGAGCTCGACCAGGCGGGCCGAGGTCGTGAACGGCGTCTCCTCGCGCTCGCGGACGACGGCGGCGGCGATCTTGCGGGCGAACTTCTCCTCGCCGTACTCCCGCAGGACCCGGGTGAGGTCGGCCGCCGAGTAGGTGTTGAGCACGTCGGCCGCGGTCGGGCCGGTGGTGCCGTCCATCCGCATGTCGAGAGGGGCGTCCTCGCGGTAGGCGAAGCCGCGCTCGCGCACGTCGAGCTGCATGGAGGAGACCCCGAGGTCGAACAGGACGGCGTCGACCGACGCGAGCCCCAGGTCGTCCAGGACCTCGGGCAGCTCGTCGTAGACGGCGTGGACCCCCGCGAACCGGTCGCCGAACGGACGCAACCGCTCGCCGGCCATGGCCAGGGCGTCCCGGTCACGGTCGATGCCGATCACCCGGGCGAGCTCGCACCCGGAGAGCACCGCCTCGGTGTGGCCGCCCAGGCCGAGCGTCGCGTCGACCATGACCGCACCCTCGTGGCCGAGTGCGGGCGCCAGAAGAGCGACGACCCGGTCGAGGAGGACCGGGACGTGGCGGGGGTTCGTCATGACGGGGCCTAGCGCGCCAGGCTCGTCAGGAGCAGCAGGCAGGTGGCCACTCCGACCGACGTGACCGCGGAGAATGCCATGACGGCGGCGGCCTCCCGGGCCTGGTGGCGCACCCGGCGAACCGCGGGTACTGCTGGCGTGATGCTCATTGGTCTCGACCCCACTCGAAGCTGATGAATCCCTGGTGTGCTGTGCGGCTTCGCCCGACCAGGTCCCTGCCCGCTCCCACAAGTGGGAAGTTCGACCTCTGGAACCGGGGAAGGTGCCCCAGATGCCGAGTGGTGTCCGACGTCTGGAACCGGGGAAGGTGTCACAGTTGTCGGACGAGGGAGCGGGCCCGAGACCTCGTCTGGCGATGCCGCTGTTCTGTTGTCCTGCGGTGCTGCTGTCCTGCTGGTCGTGCCTGTCGTCCGGGGTCAGACCCCGGGGAAGACCTCTTCGCTGAGCTCCGAGAACGCCGTCTCTCCGGCGGCGGAGTACTCCTCCCACCGAGCCGGGTCCCAGATCTCGACCCGGTTCATCACCCCGATCACCACCACGTCCTTGCTGAGCGAGGCGTACTCGCGCAGCATCGGCGGGATCGTGATCCGGCCCTGCTTGTCCGGCGTCTCGTCGGTGGCCCCGGCGAACAGGAAGCGGGTGTAGTCGCGAGCCCCCTTGACGGTGACCGGCGCCTCCTGTGCCCGGCGGGCCACCTCCTCGAAGGCAGCCATGGGCCAGACAGTCAGACAGAACTCCTGCCCTCTCGTCACCACGAGTCCCTCCGCCAGCTGGTCCCTGAACTTCGCCGGAAGGAAGATCCGCCCCTTGTCGTCGAGCTTCGGGGTGTAGGTGCCCATGAAGAACATCGAGCACCTCCGCTCCCCACGACCCGGGGTCCCGGATCCTTCCTCCACTGCGCACCACTTTACTCCACATCGCTCCACCGTCAACCATCTTGCGCGTGTTGCCCCGCCTGATTCCGGCGGCGTCGGTCGCACCCTCCGCCCCGCGGCGAGCGCGGCTGCCTCCTTGTTCGCGCAGGTCAGCGCACGGTTCCCGGCGTACGACGACCGCCGGTGGAGCGTGGGTGGAGGAAAGGGGAGCAGGAGGTGGGGCGTGGTGGAGCAGTCGTCGTCATCCACCCGGCCCAATCCGCAACCAAACCGTGACTGCGCGAGTCGAAGGGTTGCCGGAACGGACGCGTAGGTTTTCCGCACGTCCTACGGTTGAGGCATCGCACCGGGCCGTGGGCACGAGGCGGACACGAGTGGGAAGGACGGGACGTGGGATCTCCGAGTGCGGGAGGGGCTGACCTCGAGACCCTGGCGCGGGTCGCCGGACGGATCAGGTCGAACATCGAGCGGGTGATCGAGGGCAAGCCCGACGTGGTCAACTCGACGCTGACCGTGATGCTCGCCGAGGGACACCTCCTCATCGAGGACGTCCCCGGGGTCGGCAAGACCATGCTGGCCAAGGCACTGGCCCGGAGCATCGACTCGTCCGTACGCCGGATCCAGTTCACGCCCGACCTGCTGCCGTCGGACGTCACCGGTGTCTCGGTGTTCAACCAGAACACCCGGGAGTTCGAGTTCCGCCCGGGCGGCGTCTTCGCCAACATCGTGGTGGGCGACGAGATCAACCGCGCCTCCCCCAAGACCCAGTCCGCGCTTCTCGAGTGCACGGAGGAGCGCCAGGTCACCGTCGACAACATGACCTACCAGCTCGACGCGCCGTTCATGGTGATCGCGACCCAGAACCCGATCGAGATGGAGGGCACGTACGCCCTCCCTGAGGCACAGCGCGACCGGTTCATGGCGCGGGTCTCCGTGGGCTACCCGGTCGAGGCCGCCGAGATCGCGATGCTCAACTCGCACACCGGCCACAACCCGCTCGATGACCTCGAGCCGGTCGCCGACGCCGCCGAGATCCTCAAGCTGATCGAGATCGTCAACCAGGTCTACGTCTCCGAGGCCGTGCAGCGCTACACCGTGGCACTGACGTCGGCCACCCGACGCTCGGGCGAGCTCACCCTCGGCGCCTCACCCCGATCGACGCTCCACCTCGTCCGGGCGGCCAAGGCCACGGCGGCCATGCAGGGACGCGACTACGTCCTCCCCGACGACGTCCGCAGGCTTGCGCAGCCGGTGCTCGCGCACCGGCTACTGCCCAGCGTCGAGGCCGCCATGAGCGGGCGCAGCACGTCCTCGATCCTCGAGGCCGTGCTCGAGTCGGTGCCGGTTCCCGAGGGCGGACGGGCCTGACCTTGCGCGAGGCACTGCGTGGGCTGACGGTGCGCGGACGGGCGTTCCTCGCCGCGGGAATCACCGCGATCGTCTGCGCGGTCATCCTCGGCCAGCCGTCGCTCACCCGGGTCGGCGTCCTCATCGCCGCCCTGCCCCTGGTCACGGCGGCCGTCATCGGTCGCAGCCGCTACCGGCTGGCTCTGGTCCGCACGGTCAACCCGCAGCTGGTGACCGCCGGGCAGTCGGCCCGGGTCAACCTGTCGCTGACCAACGAGGGCCGGACCCCCAGCGGTGTCCTGCTCCTGGAGGACCACGTCCCCTACGTCCTCGGCACCCGACCCCGGTTCGTGCTCGAGGGCATCGGCCACGGCTGGCGGCGGCACGTGACCTACCAGGTGCGCTCCGACGTCCGGGGTCAGTTCGAGATCGGACCGATGTCGGTTCGGGTCAGCGACCCGTTCGGGCTGGTCGAGCTCGGGCGTGCCTTCCGCACCACCGTCCCGCTCACCGTCACGCCGCGCACCGTCCCCCTCCCCCAGATCCCGATCGGCGGTGCCTGGACCGGGTCGGGCGACAACCGTCCGCGCGCGTTCGCGACCGGGAGCGCCGAGGACGTCACCGTCCGCGACTACCGCCGCGGCGACGACCTGCGCCGGGTCCACTGGCGCAGCACCGCACGGACCGGCGAGCTGATGGTGCGCCGCGAGGAGCAGCCGTGGCAGTCCCGGGCCACGCTCTTCCTCGACAACCGGATCCGGGCCCACCGGGGCCAGGGCATCGCCTCGTCGCTCGAGGCGGCCGTCTCCGCCGTGGCGTCCATCGCCGTGCACCTGAGCCACCGTGGGTTCGCGGTGCGCCTGGTCACCGCCGCGGGCGAAGACCCCAACAGCGCCTGGCACGTCCGTGACACCGGGCTCAACACGGCTCCGCTGCTGGAGGCGCTCGCCGTGGTCCAGTCGCTGTCCCAGACCCGGATCGAGACCGACTGGCTGGCCGAGCCCACCCACGGTGGGCTCGTGGTGGCGGTCGTCGGCAACGTCGAGCCCACCGACCTGCCGGTGCTGCGCCGGATGCAGCTGCACGCCGGCGCGGCCATGGCCCTCACCCTCGACGTCGACGCGTGGGTCGGCGGACCAGCGACCGGCGGCGCCGCACCCCTGCTCGCCCGCCAGGGCTGGCGGGCCGCCTCCGTCGGTCCGCGCGACCGGCTCGACGCGGTCTGGCAGGACCTCGGCCGGGCCAGCGCGCAGGCATCCCGCACGGGCAGGTCCTTCGTCCCCGGTCACGGCGAGGTGGTCGGATGACGCCCCTGCGCGGCGGCTTCCCGGCCGCTCTCGCCCTCGCCGTCACCTCGGCCGGCACCACCTGGTTGGCCTTCTTCTCCTGGCAGGGCTTCACCGAGCAGTCCGCCCGGTTCCTCGGCCCGCTGCTGGTCCTCGCGGCCGTCATCGCGGTGAGTGGTGCCGCGGCCCGCTGGGCGCGGGTCCCGGCGCCACTCGTCGTCCTGGTCCAGATCCTGCTGGCGGGTGCCCTGACGAGCTCCATGCTCTGCGGCTCACCTGTCCCCGTGGGGCCGGCCTGGACCCGGCTCGTCGAGTCACTGAACGGCGCGGTGACGTCGGCCCAGCAGTACGCCTCCCCCGTCCCGGCGACGGCGGACGGCGTCCACCCGCTGCTGATCCTGGGCGGGCTGGCCTGCCTGCTGCTCGTCGACCTGCTCGCGTGCACGCTCCGCCGGGTGCCCCTCGCCGGTCTGCCGCTGCTCACGGTCTACAGCGTCCCGGTCAGCCTCCTCGTCGGCGGTGTCTCCTGGTGGGTCTTCGCGATCACGGCGGCCGGGTTCCTGACGATGCTCTTCCTCCAGGTCAACGAGCAGCTCGCCCGGTGGGGACGGCCGCTCGGCACCGAGGAGGCTTCCGACCCGACCGGGTTCGGCGTCCGCACCGGCACGGTCCGGGCCAGTGCCGGCACCATCGGCGCGGTCGCCACCGCGCTCGCCATCTTCCTGCCGTTGCTGATCCCCACGATGGACCTCAACCTCCTCACGGGAGGCACCGGGAGCGGTGACGGCGACATCGTCATCGAGAACCCCACGGCCGACCTCCGGCGCAATCTCAGTCGCGGTGACGACATCCCGCTGATCCAGGTCCGCACCGACGACCCCGACCCGGAGTACCTCCGGATCTCCGTGCTGAACCGGTTCCAGGACAACGAGTGGAGCTCCGGGGACCGTGAGGTTCCCACCAACCAGCTGGCCAATGGCGTGATGCCCGACCTGCAGGGCGTGGCGGGCACGATCGCCCGGCGCGAGTACGACTACGACGTGTCCGTCAACGCCAGCTTCCGGTCGCTGTGGCTGCCCACCCAGGCGCCGATCTCCTCGATCGACGCGGCCGGCGACTGGCGCTACGACGTCACGACGATGGACTTCCTCTCCGGCGAGAGGGGGATGACCACGGCCGGCATGCGTTACTCCATGACCGGCGTCAAGCTCGAGCTCTCCGCGGAGTCGATGGCCCAGGCCGGCTCCTCGGGTGGCCAGGTCGACAGCGAATACATCGAGCTCCCCGACGGGTTCCCGGCCGTGGTCAACAACCTCGCGTTCCAGGTGACCCGCAACGCCGTGAGCCGCTTCGAGAAGGCCCAGGTCCTCCAGGACTGGTTCCGCGAGGAAGGCGGCTTCACCTACGACATCAACGCCGACCAGGGCAACGGCACCGACGACCTGGTCCGGTTCCTCACCGAGGGTGAGGGCGGCCGCACCGGTTACTGCGAGCAGTTCGCCTCCGCGATGGCCGTGATGGCGCGCTCCGTCGGCATCCCTTCACGGATCGCGATCGGCTTCCTCGAGCCGCAGGAGATCGGCCGGGGCACCTGGGAGTACAGCGCCCACGACATGCATGCCTGGCCCGAGCTCTACTTCCCCGGCTCCGGGTGGGTCATGTTCGAGCCCACGCCCCCGGGCCGGGCCGAGGGCGTGCCCGGCTACACGACCGAGCGGGTGCCCGAGACGGGTGAGGAGGAGGCACCGCCGGTGCCCCGCCAGGACGACGAGCTGCCGGACCGCGGGGACAGCGAGAGTGCCTCGCCGAGCGAGGCGAATCCCGACGCGTCGGAGGGTGACGACGCCGGTGCCATCGCCTGGTTCCCGGTCATCGGCGGCCTGTCCGGAGCCCTGCTCGTGACAGGCCTGCTGCTGACCCCCCGGGGCCTCCGCCGCCGTCAGGCGCGCAACCGGCTCGGCGCCGGGCCGGAGGCCGCCTGGCTGGAGCTGCGGGACACCGCCCGCGACCTGCGCGTGCCCTGGCCGCCGGACCGATCACCGCGGGAGACGCGCAACCTTCTCGTCGAGCACCTCGGCGCTCCCGTGGACGAGAACACCCCGGAGCGACCAGTCCACGGCCCGGAGGTCGCGCCCGACGCGGTCTCGGCACTGGACCTGATCGTGCACGCCGTCGAACGCCTGCGCTACGCCCGTTCCGGGGAGGCCAGCGCTCCGCCGTTGAGGGCCGAGCTGGAGACCGTCATCGCGTCCCTGCACGGCGGTGCCACCCGGCGCGCCCGTCGGCGTGCGCAGTGGTGGCCGGCGTCCGTGGTGACGCGTCAGCGCCGCGTCTCACGCGGCGGGGTCGGCGGGCTGATCACCGCGCGTCACGGCGGGGTCGTCGACCACGTCGGCTGACGGGTCGGACCGGCCTGGATCACACGGGCCGGGTCGGCGGTCGGGGAGCTAGAAGCCGCCCTGGTCGCGGCGACGGCGCCAGCGCTCTTCCATGCGGTCCATGAAAGAGGTGTTGGAGGTGCGCCGGGGGCGCCGGTTCCGGCCACCGCCGTGGATGAGCGTGAACCCGGCAGACCCGTTGCCGGTGGAGGTGGGAGGAGCAGTGGCCTGGGCCGGCGGCGTGGTCTGTCCGCGGAGCGCGGCGAGGCCGAAGGCGGCCGAGGCCAGCATGATCACGAAACCGGCGATGCCGATCGGAGGCAGCTCGGCGATGGCACCGGTCATCAGGACGACGATGCCGAGCAGGAAACAGGCGCCGGCCAGGATCGCGCGGCGACGGGCGGAGCTGCGCAGGGTGGTGCCGCGCAGCGTGGAGGCGAACTTGGGATCCTCCTCGACGAGGGCGCGCTCCATCTGCTCGAGCAGTCGCAACTCTTCCTCAGAGAGTGGCATCGTGCCTCCAGCAGGTCGTGTTTCCGTTGCATCCCCATCATGCGTCGACACGGGATGTCCCCCAAGTCTAGGCAGCGTCTGGGCACGACGGTAGGCGGCTTCGGGAAATATGTGGCGGAAGGGCCTGAGGGGGCTGGACCGGCGCTCACGACAACAGGCTCGCGGGCCGCACGGCGGACGCCCCGAACCGCCCCGTGGCCCGGTCGACAGCACGGTCCGCCTCGGCCCACCCGTGCTCGCGCTCACCGAGGACCAGCTGGCGGTGCACGGTGGTGCGCGGGACCAGTCCCTCGACCCTGACCCCCACCAGCCGGATCCGCGCCCGCTGCAGCCCCAGCGCGTCGTACAGGCGAGTGGCGGTGCGGTAGATCTCCTGGGTCACGTCGGTCGCCTCCGGAAGGGTGCGGGACCGGGTGATCGTCGTGAAGTCGGCGAACCGGACCCGGAGGGTGACCGTGCGTCCGGCCACGCCGGCCACCCGCATCCGGCCGGCCACCTTGGCCGTGAGCCGCAGCACCTCCCGCAGGAGGATGCTGCGGTCGTCGGTGTCCCGCGCGAACGTCTCGTCGGCACCCATCGACTTGTCGGGGTCTCCCCCGCCCATGCCGAAGAAGCCACGGCCCGCCGAGACCGTCCTCCGGTCGGTGCCCCAGGCCAGGTCGTGCAGGTTGCCGCCGAGCTGGTGGCCGACCGCTCGCTGGAGGGTCCGCAGCGGGGTGTGGGCGACGTCGCCGACCGTGACCAGGCCCAACCGGTTGAGCATCGCCCGGGTCTTCTCCCCCACTCCCCACAGCTCACCCACGTCGAGCGGGTGGAGGAACGAGGTGATCTCCCCGGGTGGTACCACCCCCACGCCGTCCGGTTTCGCCCGGCGGCTGGCCAGCTTGGCCACCGACACCGAGGCAGCCACCCCGACCGAGCAGGTGATCGCCTGCTCGTCGTGGATCGTGGCGCGCAGCTGCTCGGCGATCTCGAGGGGCGTCCCGAGGCGCCGGGTGGAGCCGCGGACGTCGAGGAACGCCTCGTCGAGGGAGAGCACCTCCACCAGGGGGGTGATCCGGCGGAAGTTCTCCATGACCGACGAGGAGACCTGCTCGAACAGGCTGAAGTCGGGCGGGACCACCACGGCCTGGGGGCACAGGCGACGGGCCCGGGTCATCGGCAGCGCCGAGCGGACCCCGAACTCACGGGCCAGGTAGTTGGCCGACAGCACCACCCCACGCGAGCCGCCGCCGACGATGACGGGGACGTCCTGGAGGTCGGGGCGATCCCGGGTCGCCACGGAAGCATAGAAGGCGTCCATGTCGACGTGGAGGATCGGCGTGGAAGCCGACGAGTCGGCTTTCACGCCGATCCGCCCGTCGACGGGTCAGCTGCGGCGCGCGATGACGTGCAGCTGGGTCGCGAGGGGGAGGTACTCGGGGCGCTCCGCGACGGCCTGCTCGAGCTCGAGCAACGCCTGGGTGGCACCGGGCTCGAGGTCGAGCAGGGAGCCGGGAACCAGGTCGGCGAAGACCCGGACCCCGTGGACCGACGAGAGCTCGAAGTCGGCGCCGGAGAGCAGCGAGGTGATCTCGTCGTGGGTGAAGCGTCGTCCGGAGCGGCCGGTCGAGGAGGTGGAGTCGAGCATGGCCCTGGCCTGCTGGAAGTGCCCGGCCATCGCCCGCGCCACCACGGCGGCGTGCCGCTGAGCGACGAGCAGGCTGAGCACGCCACCGGGTCGCAGCACCTCGGCGATCGTGGCGAGCGCGGCGGCGGAGTCGTCGACCACCTCGAGCACCCCGTGGCACAGCACGATGTCGACGCTGGCGGGACCGGTGACGTCGAGGAGGCTGGACAGCTCACCCTGCTGACCGGTGACCCGATCGGCCACCCCGCTCTCCCGGGCCCGGCGGTCGAGCGCCGCGAGGGCGTCGGGGCTGGGGTCGACCACCTGGACCCGGTGGCCCAGCTCGGCCACCCGCACGGCGAAGCCGCCGGTGCCGCCGCCGATGTCGAGGACGTCGCCGGCCGTCCCGTCGAGGACCGGTCGCAGGGCCTCCCAAACCACGGCGGTACGGGCGGCCGCGCGGCGCTCGCTGGGACGGTCGCTGGCAGGCATGGGAGACAGGTTACTGAAGGCATCAGCCAGGGCTCCCGGGGCTGCGGTGCCACAGCTTCCTGGCGACGTCCTTGGTGTCCTCGCCGGCCGGCTTGATGTCGGCGTACGGCGACATCTGGAAGCCGCTGGAGTGGACCAGGACCCGGCGTCTGCCCATGCCGCCGGCCGCTCCCCTGGCGGTGGGGTCGCCGGGCTTGCTGGTCACCGGCCGGGTGGAGCGGCTCTCGGCAGCTCCCGCGACCGCCTCCTCCCCGACGCCTGCGAAGCCCTCCGGGACCACGGCCATCGCCTCCCGGACGGCGTCGAGACCGGCCTGCTGCCAGAGCGCGAACAGGTCGGGCAGCACCCAGCACCCGGTGGCGCGCAGCGAGACCCCCCGGCGGCCGGTACGACGGAGCTCACCGCGCACCACCAGCAGCCAGGAGTGGAAGACGGTGGCGGCGTAGGGACCCTGGGCGTCCTCGAAGAAGGTCGCGTCGACCGGACCGGTGCCGTCGTCGAGGGTCAGGAAGATGACCCGGCGACCGGACCTGATCGGCGGGGTCTGGGTGGCCACCTTGACCCCCGCCACCAGCAGCTCGGAGCGACTGCGGCGGACGAGGAGGTCCTTGCTGCGGGTGACACCGAGCGCGTCGAGGAAGCGGGCGTAGGAGTCGACGACGTGCCGGCTGACGTCGAGGCCGAGGATCTCCAGCTCGGCCTTCATCCGTTCCTCGTCGGACATCTCCGGCAACCCGGTCGCCAGCTCCCCCTGCCCTTCGCCGGGCTCGTCACCGAGGTCGAGGGTCAGCTGGACCGACGTCACCGGCGCCGGGGCCGGCGTCGCCCGGGACTGGGCCGCCGCCTTGGCCCAGACCCCGGCGTCGGCGAGGGGGTGCCGCTCGAGCGGTGGGGCGAGGCCCCGCACCCCGGGCTCGGAGCTGTTGCGGGCCGCCGCCTCGCTGGCCCGGGTCTGGGCCGGGGTCGCCGCGGGCCGCCGCGCGGCCAGGCCCCGCCCCCGGGAGGCGGCGCGGGTGACCGCCCGGGTGTGGCGGTCGAGCTCGGCGACCTGGAGGAGCAGGTCGCGCCGGGTGACCGTGCGGCGACGGCGGACGGCCAGCGACGACCCGATGCCGTAGACCTCGTCGAAGCCACCGGCCAGGACCAGCCGCTCGAGCACCGGCCGGGCGACCTGGGCGCGGTGCCAGAAGTCGGTGAGCGAGGCGTAGGGGCGGGCCGCGACGATCCGCTGCACCTCGCCCTCGTTGATCCCCTTCACCTCGGCCAGGGCGAGCCGGATGGCGTACGCACGAGGGACTCCGCCCCCCGTGGACCCCCCACGACTCTCCATGGTCTCCACGAGATAGTGCTGGCCGGAGGCGTTGACGTCGAGCCCGAGGACGGTGATGCCGAGCTGGCGGGCCTCGTCGAGGATGAGCCGCTTGGGGTACATGCCGGGGTCGTGGGTGAGCACCCCGGCCAGGAAGTGGGCCGGCCAGTGCGCCTTGAGCCACGCCGACTGGTAGGTCGGCAGCGCGAACGCGGCGGCGTGGGCCTTGCAGAAGCCGAAGGACGCGAACGCCGCCAGCACCTTCCACAGCTCCTCCACGACCCGGAGGGGGTAGCCGTTGCCCAGCGCCCGGGGGAAGAACCAGAGCTTGGTCTCGGCCATCCCCTCGGGATCACCCAGCGCCCGCCGCTTCTCGTCGGCCTCGGCGTTGGAGATGCCGGCGAACAGCGCGATCATCTCGATCACCTGCTCGTGGAAGACCACGACCCCGTGGGTCTGGCCGAGGATGGGACGCAGGTCGTCGTGGAGGTAGACCGGCGCCTTCCAGCCCTGCTTGACGTCGAGGTAGGGGGTGATCATGTCGCTCTTGACCGGCCCGGGCCGGAACAGCGAGATGTCGGTGATGATCTCCTCGAAGCTCTCGATGCCGGACTTGCCGACCAGCTCGCGCTGGCCGGGTGACTCGATCTGGAAGACGCCGAGGGTCTTGGCCGACGAGATCATGGCGTACGTCGTGGGGTCGTCGAAGGGCACCTCGGCCTCGTCGTCGAGGTCGATCTCCACACCGTCGACCCGCTGGATCTCGGTCAGCGCGTGGGCCATCGAGGACTGCATCCGGATGCCGAGCACGTCGAGCTTGAGCAGGCCGAGGTCCTCGACGTCGTCCTTGTCGAACTGGCTCATCGGGAACCCGGCGTAGCTGGCCTCGACCGGGGTCCGGTCGAGCAGGGTGGCGTCGGAGAGCAGCACCCCGCACGGATGGACGGCGATGTGGCGGGGCAGGCCGTCGAGCCGCTCGACCAGCCGGAAGAAAAGATCAAAGTCCGTTCCGCTCCCCTGGTTCAGCAGCCCGCTGGCGCGAAGCTCCGGCAGCTCGCGCAGGGCAACCCGGGCGTCGCGGGCCCGGATGTGGGGGAACGCCTTGGCGATCGCGTCGGTCTCGCCGGGGGGCATGCCGAGCGCGGCTCCGACGTCACGCACGGCGTGCCGGACCCGGTAGGTGTCCATCATCGAGACGCAGACGCAGCGCTCACCGCCGTACTTGTCGAGGATCGCCTGGTAGACCTCGAGCCGGCGGGCGGACTCCACGTCGACGTCGATGTCGGGCAGGGACTGGCGCAACGGGGAGAGGAAGCGCTCCATGAGCAGGCCGTGCCGGAGGGGGTCGACCCCGGAGACCCCGAGCAGGTAGTTGACCAGGCTCCCGGCCCCCGAGCCGCGCGCCGCGCTGCGCACCTTCATCTCGCGGATCAGGTCGGTGACGTCGCCGACGGTGAGGAAGTACGACGCATAGCCGAGGCCGCGGATCACCTCGAGCTCGTCGTCGAGGCGTTTCCAGATCCGTTGCCGGGGCGCGGAGCCGTAGCGGTCGCCGATCGCGCCCTCACACCGGGCGCGGAGTGGCGAGTCGGCGTGAATTGCCGAGGAGCCCCCGGGCGAGGAGGGCAATTCACGCCGACTCGGCAGTTCGGGGAAGTGGATCTCGCCCAGCCCCAGGTCGGAGCGCGGGTCGAGCGCGCACCGGTCGGCCACCGTACGGGTCCGGGCGAGGAGCTGGCGGGCCTCGCGCCCGGTGCCGGCGGAGAGCCCCGCCAGCCGGCAGATCTCCTCGGCCATCTCGTGC
>JBKJUE010000059.1:0-26165 GCA_046590395.1 Nocardioides sp. | reverse complement strand
CGTGATTCTGCGTTTGCGCAGGTCAGAGGCACTTTCGTACTGGTGGGCGATACTGGGTTTGAACCAGTGACCTCTTCCGTGTCAGGGAAGCGCGCTACCACTGCGCCAATCGCCCGTGTTCAGTTGTTGTCTTCGGTGGGACGTGGAGGTGGGTACGGGATTTGAACCCGTGTACACGGATTTGCAGTCCGTTGCCTCGCCTCTCGGCCAACCCACCGTGGAGGCCAAACCAGGGAGAGACCTCTCCGAGCGGACGACGAGGCTCGAACTCGCGACCTCAACCTTGGCAAGGTTGCGCTCTACCAACTGAGCTACGTCCGCTTGCGTTCCCAGCCCGGGGGCCAGGTGCGAAAGGAACAGTAGCCGATGGGCTCACCGCCGCAAAATCCACCCCTGCCACGCGTGTTGGGTCCCGATCGGGGTCTCCGCAGGCCTTCTAGAGTGGCCTCATGCGCGCCTGGATCAACGGTCAACTCATGCCCGAGCCGGGCGCTCCGGCGGTCGGGGTCACCGACCACGGACTGACGGTCGGCGACGGAGTCTTCGAGGCGATCAAGGTCGTCTCCGGACAGCCGTTCGCCCTGACCCACCACCTCGAACGCCTGGCGCGCAGCGCCGCCGGCCTGGGGCTCCCCGAGGTGGACGACGACGCCGTACGTCGAGGTGTCGCGGCCGTGCTCGACGGTCAGGACCTGCCCCTCGGCCGGATCCGAATCACGTACACAGGCGGACCCGCGCCGCTCGGGTCCGGACGGGGAGACGCGCCGCCGACCCTGATCGTCGTCGCCGACGCCATGGGGGAGTGGCCGGCCAAGACGGCGGTGGCGACCGTCCCGTGGCCACGCAACGAGCGGGGTGCGCTCGCCGGCCTCAAGACGACGTCGTACGCCGAGAACGTCGTCGCCCTCGCCGAGGCCAAGCGGCGCGGGGCGAGCGAGGCGATCTTCGCGAACCTCGCCGGCCACCTGTGCGAGGGGACCGGCACCAACGTGTTCTACGTCGTCGACGGCGAGCTGCGCACCCCCACGCTGGCGAGCGGCTGCCTGGCCGGCGTCACCCGCAAACTCGTCCTCGAGTGGTACGGCGGCGTCGAGGTCGACGAGCCGATCGAGACCGTCGGGTCGGCCAGCGAGGTGTTCCTGGTGTCGACGACGCGTGACGTGCAGGCGGTCGAGCGCTGGGACGACCGCGAGCTGCCGGCCCCAGGTCCGGTGACCCAGGAGGCGCAGGCGGTGTGGCGACAGCGGGAGCCGGAGCTACTCGGCCTGTGAGAGCAGGTCGGCGATCAGCAGGTCGACGTCGAGGTGGAGCCGTTCGGAGCCGAACGGCACGGCCGCCAGGGTGCGGGTGAGGAAGCGGTAGAGCTCGCGCGTCGAGACCTCGGCCACGAAGTGGTGGTCGTCGGACCACAGGTCCATCACGACGATCCCGCGGCCATCCTCGTTGGTGCTCGGCCACATCTGCACGTCGCCCTCGCCGACCGGGTCGGTCAGGCCACGCGAGACGAGGTTCCGGCACACGCCCCAGCGGACCCGCTCGTCGAGCCACGGGATCGACACCCACACGGCGTACGGGTCGGAGGGGTCGTAGCTGAAGTTCGCCGGCACGTCGCGACAGGCGCCGTCGGGATCGATGCACCGGAGGAAGAGGTCCTGCGCGAGAACGCGCGCGATGGGTTGCTGCGACATGCCACTCCTCTTCCCGGGGTTTGAGAGTAAGACGTCAGAGTGGGCGAGGTATGACGCATCTCCAAATCGGTTCCGGACCGATCCGATCCAGATCCCCGGAATGCGGCCGCCCCCAGACCATGCGCTAAGGTTTCGCACCGCAACCCAGCGGGCGATTGGCGCAGTGGTAGCGCGCTTCGTTCACACCGAAGAGGTCACTGGTTCGAACCCAGTATCGCCCACCAGAATCCGCCGATGTGCGTGGTAGCGCGGCTCTGCCGTCGCACCGAAGAGGTCACTGGTTCGAACCCAACCGCAGGACCTTCTGCTCTACCGAGCGACATCACCCCGCAGGATCCTGAAGGGAGACCCGGGGCCGTGCGGTCCCGGCGGAGCCAGAGGTGGCGATCGTGATGATGGACTGGAGCAACGGGCACTGGGGCGCTGGCGACTGGTGGGCGATGACCTTGATGATGGTGCTGTTCTGGGCCGTGGTCGTGGCGCTCGCGCTCTGGATGATCCGCGGATTGGCGGGTCGCGGGTCGGCAGAGCCCGGAGCCGATCGTCCTCGGGGCGCTCGTGAGCTGCTGGCGGAACGCTTCGCCCGCGGCGAGATCGACGAGGACGAGTTCCAGCGGCGATGTCGTGCCCTGGACGAGTCGAGGGCGAGGCATCCGGGCGTCGGTGCGGCCTGACGCAAAACGAGTGGCTCCCGCTCGATAACATCGAACGGTCAGTGCATCTGCACCCGAGCCAAGGAGAAACCCTCGTGTCCGACATCAAGGTCGTCCTCGTCCACGCCGATGCGCGTGAGGAGCGGACGGTCACGACGGGCACCAGGGCCTGGGAGCTGTACGCCGAGGACCCGACCGTGATCGCGGCCCGGGTCGCGGGCGAGCTCCGCGACCTCGCCCACGAGCTCTCCGACGGCGACGAGGTCGAGGGCGTGGCGATCGACAGCAGCGACGGTCGCGACATCCTGCGTCACTCCACCGCGCACGTGATGGCCCAGGCCGTCCAGGACCTGTTCCCCGAGGCGAAGCTCGGCATCGGCCCCCCGGTCGAGAACGGCTTCTACTACGACTTCGACGTCGAGACCCCGTTCGTGCCCGAGGACCTCGACAAGATCGAGACCCGGATGCGCAAGATCGTCAAGGAGGGCCAGAAGTTCTCCCGTCGCGTCACCAAGGACGCTGACGCGATCGACGAGCTCCAGGACGAGCCCTACAAGCTCGAGCTGATCGGGCTCAAGGGCGCCGGCAACGCCGAGGGTGCGGCCGAGGGCGCGTCCGTGGAGGTCGGGGTCGGCGAGCTCACCATCTACGACAACATCAACCGCAAGGGCGAGGTCGCGTGGAGCGACCTGTGCCGCGGCCCGCACCTGCCGACCACGAAGCGGATCCCGGCGTTCAAGCTGATGCGCTCCGCCGCGGCGTACTGGCGCGGCGACGAGAAGAACAAGCAGCTCCAGCGGATCTACGGCACCGCCTGGGAGTCCAAGGAGGCGCTCGACGAGCACCTGCACCGGATCGAGGAGGCCGAGCGCCGCGACCACCGCAAGCTCGGTCGCGACCTCGACCTGTTCAGCTTCCCCGACGAGATCGGTTCGGGGATGGCGGTCTTCCACCCCAAGGGTGGGGTGATCAAGCGGGTCATGGAGGACTACGTCCGGGCCCGTCACATCGAGGAGGGGTTCCAGTACGTCGGCACGCCCCACATCTCGAAGGAGGGGCTGTTCCACACCTCCGGCCACCTGCCGTACTACAAGGACACGATGTTCCCGCCCATGCAGATGGAGGGGAGCGACTACTACCTCAAGGCCATGAACTGCCCGATGCACAACCTGATCTTCAGGTCGCGCGGGCGGTCCTACCGCGAGCTGCCGCTGCGGCTGTTCGAGTTCGGGTCGGTCTACCGGTTCGAGAAGTCGGGGGTCGTGCACGGGCTGACCCGCGTCCGGGGGATGACCCAGGACGACTCGCACTCCTACGTCACCCCCGAGCAGGCACCTGCGGAGATCAAGCACCTGCTCGACTTCGTGCTCAGCCTGCTCAAGGACTTCGGGCTCGACGACTTCTACCTCGAGCTGTCGACGCGCGACGACGCCAACACCGACAAGTTCGTCGGGTCCGCGGAGGACTGGGCGACCGCCACCAAGATCCTCGAGGACGTGGGCACGGCCTCCGGCCTCGAGCTGGTGCCCGACCCCGGTGGTGCGGCGTTCTACGGTCCCAAGATCTCGGTGCAGTGCCGCGACGCGATCGGCCGGACGTGGCAGATGTCGACCATCCAGTACGACTTCAACCAGCCCAAGGGCTTCGAGCTCGAGTACCAGGCGGCCGACGGCACCCGCCAGCAGCCGGTGATGATCCACTCGGCCAAGTTCGGCTCCATCGAGCGGTTCTTCGGAGTCCTGGTCGAGCACTACGCCGGCGCGTTCCCGCCGTGGCTCGCGCCGGTCCAGGTGCAGGGCATCCCCATCGCCGAGCGCCACAACGACTACCTGTACGACGTCAGCCGTCGAATGCAGGCGGCGGGTCTCCGCGTCGAGGTCGATGACTCCGACGACCGGATGCAGAAGAAGATCCGCAACGCCCAGCTGATGAAGGTGCCGTTCGTGGTGATCGCAGGGGACGACGACATCGCTGCGGGTGCGGTCTCGTTCCGTTACCGCGACGGCCGCCAGGACAACGGTGTCCCGATCGACGAAGCCATCGGGCGCGTGCTCGCGGCGGTCTCCTCGCGCACCCAGGTCTGAGGCCACCGGTGTTCCGGCGCACGGCGGGCCTGCTCGTCGCCGCCGGGCTCCTGGTGGGTTGCGCCGGGTCCGGTGAGCCCGACGAGGAGTCGGCGACCCGCAGTCCCGACGCGCGTCCGACCTCCGTCGTCGAGCCGACCCAGGACCCTGCGCAGGCGAAGCTCGCGGCTCTTGCGGCGCTCGCGGAGGAGGCAGCCGCGGCGCTGCCGCAGCCACGCACGCCCGAGCCGCGCTCCGAGCCCGTCCTCGGCGCCGACGTCAGCTGGCCGCAGTGCCCGCGGGGCATGGGCATCCCCGAGCGGCGCACGCTCGGCGCGCCGATGCCGCTGCCGCAGGCCGAGTTCGTGGTGATCGGGCTGACCAACGGGCCTGGCTTCACGGCGAACCCGTGCCTGGCCGCGCAGGTCGCGTGGGCCAGCGAGCGACAGCTGATGGTTGCGGCGTACGCCGTCGCGAGCCTGCCGAACGACGCCCAGGTGGAGGAGCACGGCGCCGACGGCCCCTACGACGCGACCACGACCCTCGGGGCGCTCGCGAACACCGGCTACCAGCAGGCGCTCATCAATGTCGCCGGGATGCGCCGCGCCGGGCTCAACACTCCGGTGATCTGGGTCGACGTCGAACCTGTCGTCGACTTCGACTGGGGCACCGACGTCGTCGCGAACGCGGCGGTCGTGGAGGGGTCCGTCGCGGCGTACGCCGATGCCGGGTACCGGGTGGGCGTCTACTCCACACCGGCGCTGTGGGAGGGCGTCGTGGGTGACCTGGCGCTCGGGCTGCCCGAGTGGCGAGCCGCGGGCCAGACCTCGCGGGCCGAGGCGTTCGCGCGCTGCGGTGAGGACTGGTCGATCCAGGGCGGGGAGGCCGTGCTCGGCCAGTGGGTCGAGGCCGCGCGCGACCAGAACGTCACCTGCCCCGGTCAGGAGCGGCGGCTCGGCCGGTGGTTCCACCAGTTCTGACGGTCAGCGCACCTGCTTGACATAGCGCCGGCAGGGCGAGAGGTACGTCGTGCCACCCGCCGCCACCTCGTAGGGCAGGTCGCCCGCGTCCTCCCAACCCCTAGCCGCGTAGAAACGACGGGCCCGCGCGTTGCCGTCGACCACGGCCAGCCAGGCGACGTCGTGCCCGCCGGCGGCCACCTGCCGCTCGGCCTCGTCCAGCAACGTCCCGGCCAGCCCGGTGCCACGGTGGCCGGCGTCGACGTACACCTGCTCGACCTCGTCGCCGACCACCATCACGAAGCCGGCGACCTCGGTCCCGGCCACCGCGACGGTGGTGTCCGCCACCCTCAGGGGCGCACGGTCGTGGAAGGCACCGAGTGTGCGGGCCGCCGTGAGCCCGTCGGGGACGTGCCCGGGGTGGGCGTCGTGCCAGCCGCGGTGCCACAGGTCGGCGACAGCTGCGGCGTCGTCGGCGGTCGCAGGGCGGAGGGTCGGGGGAGTCATGACCGGCCAGTGCTCATGAGGCCACTCTAGGATCCAGCACCATGAGCGACGAGACGATGCGCCAGGACGGCGTCGGGGACGCGGACGACCTCGACCGCCTCTGGACCCCGCACCGGATGGCGTACATCCGCGGCGAGAACAAGCCGGCCGACGCGTCGGCGGGGGAGTGCCCGTTCTGCCGCGTCCCGGACGGACCCGACCCCGACGGCCTGGTCGTGACCCGCGGCGAGCTCGCGTACGTCGTGCTGAACCTCTACCCGTACTCGCCGGGACACCTGCTGGTCTGCCCCTACCGGCACATCGCCGACTACACCGAGACCACCGACGCGGAGGCCGCCGAGATGGCCGACCTGACCCGGCGCGCGATGACCGTCGTCCGCTCGGTGTCGGGGGCGCAGGGCTTCAACATCGGCATCAACCAGGGCGCCGTCGCGGGTGCCGGGATCTCGGCCCACCTGCACCAGCACGTCGTACCACGCTGGCCGGGCGACCAGAACTTCATGCCGATCATCGGCCGGACCAAGACCCTGCCCGAGCTGCTCGTCGACACCCGCGACCTGCTGGCCGCCGCCTGGGGCTGACGGGTCCAGCAGGGCCATTGCGTCTCCAGCGCCGCGGGAGGAACGTGGTACCCGGCGGGCGGTGCCGGAGGGGTGCTGCCCCGAGGCAGGGAGGCTGACCGATGTACGCACGTTCGATCACGATCACGGGTGACGCCACGGCGATCGACGCCGGTATCGCCTACGTACACGACGAGGTGATGCCGACGGTGACGGCCTTGGACGGTTGCGTCGGGCTGTCGATGCTGGTCGACCGCGAGTCCGGCCAGTGCATCGTCACCAGCTCGTGGCAGTCCGAGACCGCGATGGGCGCCAGTGACGTGCATCTTGCGCCGTTGCGGGTGCGGGGCGGCGAGATCCTCGGCGGGGCGCCTCGGGTCGAGGAGTGGGAGGTCGCAGTGATGCACCGGACCCATCACGCTCCTGAGGGTGCCTGCTGCCGGGTGACGTGGATGCGGCTCAACCACGGCGACTTCGACCGGGGCATCGACCTCTACCGCAGCGCGATGCTTCCCGAGATGGAGACCATCGACGGCTTCTGTAGCGCCAGCCTGCTGGTGAACCGGGCCACGGGCCGTGCCTGCAGCACCACGACGTACGACTCGCGGGCCACGATGAAGGCGAGCCGCGAGCGGGCCTGGACGATCCGGGACGCGGGTGTCAGGGACGCGGGCGTCGACGTCGTCGACGTGGTCGAGGGCGAGCTTGCGCTGGCCCACCTGCGGCTCCCCGAACTGGTCTGATCTGAGCGCGGTTGCCGTCAGGCGACCGCGTGGGGATGCGGTTCGTCGCGTCCCTGGAACGCCAGGATCGCCGGGTTGACCACCCGGCCGTCCTGGATCTCGATGGCACGGCTGACCGTCTCGTCGGCCGCCCAGGCGGCAGGTCCCTCGAGGACCGTCCGCAGGAACGGCAGCAGCGCGGCGCTGTTCTCCCAGGTCGCGGAGCTCCAGAGGTACGACGGGCTGTGGTCGACGGCGTAGTAGGAGATCCCGTCACCGACCTCGAACACCGGGTCGTCGAACGTGGTGGGTCGAGCCCAGCTGAAGCCCATCGCCTCGTCGCACGACACGTCGACGATCAGGCTGCCGCGCCGGAACGCGGCCAGGTCCTCGTCATGGAGGTAGGTCAGCGGGGCTGCCGTGTCCTGCAGCGTGCAGTTGACGATGATGTCGTTCTCGGCGAGGTACGGCGCCAACGGCATCCGGCCGCGCTCGGTGATCACGTGACTGACCTCCGACTCGCCCGGGTGGTGGTCGAACTGCCGGACCAGGACCGAGTGGATGGGTGCGCCGACAGCGGCGACACCGCGGGTCGTGAGCACGGCGACGTCGTGGACGCCGTGGGCCTTCAGCGCCGTGACCGCACCGCGGGCGGTGGCGCCGAAGCCGATCACCACGGCGCTCAGGCGGCGACCGTAGTCGCCGGTGATGCCGGCCAGCTCCATCGCCTGGAGCACGGAGCAGTAGCCCGCCAGCTCGTTGTTCTTGTGGAACACGTGGAGACCGACGTGGCCGTCACGGGTCCAGTGGTTCATCGCCTCGAACGCGATCAACGTGAGCTGACGGTCGATGGCGATCTGGGTCAGCGCGGTGTCCTGGACGCAGTGCGGCCAGCCCCACAGCACCTTGCCGACGCCCAGCGCCTCGACATCGGCGTGCTGCGGCTTGGGCAGCAGCACCACGTCGGAGCCGGCGAGGATTTCCTCACGGGAGGCGAAGCCGGCGACCAGCTCGGCCAGCTCGGCGTCCGGGACGCCGAACCGCTCGGCGTACCCGTGCTCGAGCGTGATCTGCGCGCGCAGGTCGGCGTCGAGGTTCGCCAGGTGATCGGGGTGCAGGGGGAGCCGGTGCTCGTTCTCCTTGGCCGAGGTCCCGATGACCCCCAGCCCCAGGAGCGTCACTTCTTCTTGTGGTCGAGCTTGTCGGAGAACGATTCCTCGGAACCCTTGGCCCGCTTCTCGGCGCGCTTCTCCTTGATGGACTTGCCGGTCTTCTTGGTCATGCCTTGCCGAGGCGACTTGTCGCTCATCGTGGCTCCCTGGTCGGAAGCCTGACTGGCTCCGTACCTCCCACAGTACGCCTGCCCACGCGGGTGCCGGTCGCCACGAAGCCGGTGGTCACCCGCTAGCCTGCCGCCACCATGTTGGATCGCTTCAAGCAGTTCTGGCAGGGCGTCATGCTGGCGCCCTTCATCAACCTGTTCATCCGTCTGGGGGTCAGCCCCGACGCGGTGACCGTGGTCGGCACGCTCGGTGTCTCGGCCGGTGCGCTGGTGTTCTTCCCCCAGGGCATGCTCTGGCAGGGTGTGCTCGTCGTCACCGCCTTCGTCTTCAGCGACCTGATCGACGGCGCAATGGCCCGCAAGATGGGGCGCACCGACGACTTCGGCGCGTTCCTCGACTCGACGCTCGACCGGGTCGCCGACGCGGCGCTCTTCGGTGGGGTGGCGTGCTACTTCGCCTGGCAGGCCGAGGACCGGCTCTACCTCGTCCTGACCCTCGTGATCCTCGGGATGGGAGCGGTGACGTCCTACGCCCGGGCCAAGGCCGACGTGCTGGGCTACGACGCCAAGGTGGGCATCGCCGAGCGGCCCGACCGTCTTGTCGGGCTGCTGGTCCCGATGTTCTTCGCGGACGTGCTCGACCTGCCGATCCTGCTGCACATCTCCCTGTGGGTGCTCGCGGTCGCGGCCACCGTGACGGTCGTCCAGCGGATCTGGGTCGTACGGCGCCAGGCGCTCGCCCGCGCCGCCTCCTGACCGGTCCCCGGATGCGGTGACCCGGGCGTGTCGCCGTACGATGGAGGCATGAACGACGCCTTCGAGAACGCGCCCGAATCCAGCCACGCCGGCACCGGCACGACCCGGGTGAAGCGGGGGATGGCGGAGATGCTCAAGGGCGGCGTGATCATGGACGTCGTGACGGCCGAGCAGGCCAAGATCGCCGAGGACGCCGGCGCTGTCGCCGTGATGGCGCTCGAGCGCGTCCCGGCCGACATCCGGGCCCAGGGCGGCGTCTCGCGGATGAGCGACCCCGACATGATCGACTCGATCATCGAGACGGTCTCGATCCCGGTGATGGCCAAGGCCCGGATCGGTCACTTCGCCGAGGCGCAGGTGCTGCAGAGCCTCGGGGTCGACTACATCGACGAGTCCGAGGTGCTGACCCCGGCCGACTACGCCAACCACATCGACAAGTGGCAGTTCACCGCACCGTTCGTGTGCGGTGCCACCAACCTGGGCGAGGCGCTGCGCCGGATCACCGAGGGCGCGGCCATGATCCGCTCCAAGGGCGAGGCCGGCACCGGCGACGTGTCCAACGCCGTCACCCACATGCGCACCATCCGCGCCGAGCTCCGCCACCTCCAGGGGATGGAGGCCGACGAGCTCTACGTCGCGGCCAAGGAGCTGCAGGCTCCCTACGACCTGGTCAAGGAGGTCGCCGCGACCGGCAAGCTCCCGGTGGTGCTGTTCACCGCCGGCGGCATCGCGACTCCCGCGGACGCGGCGATGATGATGCAGCTGGGCGCCGAGGGCGTGTTCGTGGGCTCGGGCATTTTCAAGTCCGGCAACCCCGAGCAGCGTGCCCGCGCGATCGTCGAGGCGACCACGTTCCACGACGACCCCGACGTGATCGCCAAGGTCTCCCGTGGCCTCGGCGAGGCCATGGTCGGCATCAACGTCGAGGACATCCCCCAGCCGCACCGCCTCGCCGAGCGCGGCTGGTGACGACCGCCCCCACGATCGGCGTCTTCGCCCTCCAGGGCGACGTCCGGGAGCACCTCCGCGTGCTCTCCGACCTGGGTGCCCGCGGTATCTCCGTACGCCGGCCCTCCGAGCTCGAGCAGTGCGATGGCCTGGTGATCCCGGGCGGCGAGTCGACCACGATGGCCAAGCTGGCCAGGACGTTCGACCTGTTCGAGCCCCTCCGGGTCGCGATCAAGGGCGGGTTGCCGGCCTTCGGCACCTGCGCAGGCATGATCATGCTGGCCGATCGGATCGAGGACGGGACGGCCGACCAGGAGACCCTGGGCGGGCTCGACATCACGGTGCGCCGCAACGCCTTCGGCCGGCAGGTCGACTCCTTCGAGGGCGACCTCGACTTCGCGGGGCTCGACGACCCGGTGCACGCGATCTTCATCCGCGCGCCCTGGGTCGAGCAGGTCGGCGACGACGTGTCGGTCCTCGCGCGTGTGGAGGACGGGCCGGCCGCGGGTAGGATCGTCGCGGTCCGGCAGGGCCAGCTGATGGCAACCTCCTTCCACCCGGAGGTGGGGGGCGACTCCCGGATCCACCGCAGGTTCGTGGACCTGGTCCGAGCCGCGTGACGGCCGGGTCTCCACCGGCAGCCCGCAGAACGACGTAGAAGAGGGACGCATGTCTGGCCACTCCAAGTGGGCGACCACGAAGCACAAGAAGGCCGCCATCGACGCCAAGCGCGGCAAGATGTTCGCCAAGCTGATCAAGAACATCGAGGTCGCCGCGCGGATGGGCGGGGGTGACGTCACCGGGAACCCGACCCTGTTCGACGCCATCCAGAAGGCGAAGAAGTCGTCGGTCCCCAACGACAACATCGACCGTGCGGTCAAGCGCGGCTCCGGCGCCGAGACCGGCGGAGCCGACTACCAGACGATCATGTACGAGGGCTACGGCCCGTCGGGCGTGGCGATGCTGATCGAGTGCCTCACCGACAACAAGAACCGGGCAGCCATGGAGGTGCGCACGGTCATGAGCCGCAACGGTGGCTCGCTGGCCGACCCCGGGTCGGTGTCGTTCCTCTTCAACCGCAAGGGCGTCGTCATCGTCCCGGTCGACCAGGAGGGCACGCAGGTCACCGAGGACGACATCCTCGAGGCGACGCTCGAGGCCGGCGCCGACGCGGTCAACGACCTGGGGGAGTCCTTCGAGGTCATCTCCGAGGCCACCGACCTGGTCGCCGTCCGCAGCGCTCTCCAGGCCGCCGGGGTGGACTACGACTCCGCCGACGCGTCCTTCGTGCCAGACATGCAGGTGCAGCTGGACGCCGACGGAGCGGGCAAGGTGTTCCGCCTCATCGACGCGCTCGAGGACCTCGACGACGTGCAGAACATCTTCGCGAACTTCGACGTCTCCGACGAGATCATGGAGTCGCTCGACGCCTGAGCGTGTCGTCCGGCGTTCCGTCGTACGACCGGGTTAGCGTTGCCTCCGAACAGATGTTCGGACGGAAGGCAGCTCATGCGTGTGCTCGGGATCGACCCCGGCCTGACCCGCTGCGGTCTGGGCGTGGTCGACGGCACGGTCGGGCGGCCGCTGACCCTGGTCGACGTCAACGTCCTGCGCACCAGCGCCGACGTCCCGGTGGCGCAGCGGCTGGTGACCATCCTGGCCGGCATCGACGCGTGGCTCGACGAGTACTCCCCGGACGCTGTCGCGGTCGAGCGGGTCTTCGCCCGTTCCGACTCCAGCACCATCATGGGCACCGCCCAGGCCAGCGGCCTGGCGCTGGTCGCGGCCGCCCGCCGCGGCCTCCCGGTCGCGCTGCACACCCCCAGCGAGGTCAAGGCCGCCGTCTCCGGCAGCGGCCGCGCGGACAAGGCGCAGGTCGGCGCGATGGTCACCCGGATCCTGCGGCTCGACGCGCCCCCCAAGCCGGCCGATGCCGCCGACGCCCTCGCCCTCGCCATCACCCACATCTGGCGCGGCGGCGCCCAGGCGCGGATCGACGCCGCGCTGGCGGCGCAGCGCCTCGCCGTGGCCACCCGAAGGAGCTCCTCGTGATCGCGTTCGTCCGTGGCGACGTCGCCGCCCTCAACCTGACCAGCGCCGTGCTGGAGGTCGGCGGAGTGGGCCTGGAACTGGTGTGCACCCCGGGCACGCTCGCGACGCTGCGCCTCGGTCAGACCGCGACGCTCCCCACGAGCATGATCGTCCGCGAGGACTCGCTGACCCTGTTCGGGTTCCTCGACGAGGACGAGAAGTCCACGTTCGAGCTCGTCCAGACGGCGTCCGGGGTCGGCCCCAAGCTGGCCCAGGCGATGCTCGCCGTGCTCACACCCGACGACCTCCGGGTCGCGGTCGCGGGCGACGACGTCAAGACGTTGACCCGGGTCCCGGGCATCGGCCAGAAGGTCGCCCAGCGGATCATCCTCGAGCTCAAGGACCGGCTGGGTGCCCCGCTCGGCGGACACCACCGGTGGCCGACGGCTCCCGCCGAGGAGCCGTGGCGGGCACAGGTCCGCCAGGGTCTCGTCGGGCTCGGCTGGTCGGCCAAGGATGCCGACCGGGCAATCGACGTCGTGGCCGCCGACCACGACACCCGCTCACCCGACGTCGCGGCGCTGCTCCGCGCCGCCCTCCGCAGCCTGAGCAAGGCCTGACATGGACCACCTCGACGCCGCCGAGGAGGCCCACCTCCAGTCGTTGACCGCTGCCGAGGCCGACGGCGACGAGCGGGCGGTGGAGGCCACACTGCGACCGCGCACCCTCGACGAGGTCATCGGGCAGCACCGCGTCCGGGCCCAGCTCGGACTGGTCCTCGAGGCAGCCCGCCGCCGGGGGCGCGCGCCCGACCACGTCCTGCTCTCCGGGCCGCCGGGCCTCGGCAAGACCACGCTGGCCATGATCATCGCCGCCGAGATGACCACGCCGCTCCGGCTGACCAGCGGTCCCGCGATCACCCACGCCGGCGACCTCGCCGCTATCCTCTCCGGCCTCAACGACGGGGACGTGCTCTTCGTCGACGAGATCCACCGGATGGCGCGACCGGCCGAGGAGATGCTCTACATGGCGATGGAGGACTTCCGCGTCGACGTCGTCATCGGAAAGGGCCCCGGCGCCACGGCCATCCCGCTGGAGATCCCGCCGTTCACGCTGGTCGGCGCCACCACCCGGGCCGGCCTGCTGCCCGGTCCGCTCCGTGACCGGTTCGGGTTCACCGCCCAGCTGGAGTTCTACGCCGCCTCGGAGCTCGACCTGATCGTGCACCGCTCAGCCGGCCTGTTGGGCGTCGAGCTCACCGCCGACGGGGCCGCCGAGATCGCCTCGCGCTCGCGGGGCACGCCCCGCATCGCCAACCGGCTGCTGCGCCGGGTGCGTGACTACGCCCAGGTGCGCGCCGACGGCCTCGTCACGCTCGACGTCGCCCGCAGCGCCCTGGAGCTCTACGAGGTCGACGAGTCCGGGCTCGACCGGCTCGACCGGTCGGTGCTCGACGCGCTCTGCCGTCGCTTCGGCGGGGGACCGGTCGGCGTGTCCACCCTCGCGGTCGCTGTCGGCGAGGAGCGCGAGACCGTCGAGGAGGTCGCCGAGCCCTTCCTGGTGCGGTGCGGATTCCTGGCCCGGACGCCTCGGGGCCGGGTGGCCACGGCCGCGGCCTGGCAGCACCTCGGGCTCTCCGCACCCTCGGGAGCGATGGGCACGGACACCGACGCCCCGTTGTTCGAGGGCTGATTCCAGCTCCCCGAGTGGTCCCGGTTACACTTCACCGTCGGTCGACCCGTGGCTGGTCGGCGCCCCAAATCATCCCGCTCGGAAGGTTCAGTCGTGCCGGAGCTCGTCTCCTTGTTGCCCATCGTCGGTATCGCGTTGCTCTTCTGGCTCCTGATCATCCGGCCGGCTTCGCGCCGCCAGAAGGAACTTGTGCGCATGCAGGGCTCGTTGAACGTGGGGGACGAGGTGATGCTCACGTCAGGCATCTTCGGACGCCTCACCACGACCGAGGCGGACCACCTCAGGGTAGAGATCGCCGAGGGCGTGACCATCAGGGTCGCGCGCGGCGCCATCGCCTCGGTCGTCCAGGACGAGCTCGTCGCGGACGAGCCTGAGGAGAACTGACATGGCTCGCAAGACCCCGCGCCCGGGGCGCACGCTCCTGATCTTCTTCGGAGTGCTGGCGATCTCCTTCGGCCTGGTGGCACTCGCCGACAACTGGACGCCCAAGCTGGGCCTCGACCTGCAGGGCGGCACCCGCATCACCCTGGTCGCCAAGGGAGAGGGTGTCACCGAGGCCAACCTGGCCGAGGCGGCGAAGGTCATCGACCGACGGGTCAATGGCTCTGGTGTGACCGAGGCCGAGGTGACCACCCAGGGCAACAGCCTGATCGTGGTCGAGATCCCCGGAGACAGCCGCGCGGACCTGGTCGAGACGGTCAAGCGCCAAGCCCAGCTGCGGTTCCGCGTCGTCGCGTGCAGCGACTTCGACGGGCGCTGCGGCGCCGCCGCCGCTCCCCAGACGCCCGGCCAGCCCCAGGCCCCCGGTGTGACGGTTCCGCCGGAGGGCGAGGGCAACAACCGTGCCCCCGTGTCGTACGCGGACAAGAAGGACAAGAAGAAGAAGGACAAGGGCGACAAGCAGGAGGAGTCCCCGAGCGGCTCCGAGTCGCCCGCTCCCACCGAGCTGCCCGACGGCAGCGAGCTGGCGGACCCCCTGGTCTGGATGGACAAGCCGGACGCGCAGTCGGTCAAGGCGTTCCAGGAGTTCCAGTGCCCGCCGCCGGGAGATCCGGTCATCGTCGAGGACGACCCGAACCAGCCGCTGGTCACCTGCGACGACCAGGGCGTCAAGTACCTCCTCTCGGTCTCCATGATCGAGGGCACCGACCTGAAGTCGGCCAGCGCCGGCATCCCGCAGCAGAGCGTCGCCTGGGCGGTCGACCTGGCCTTCGACGGCGACGGCACCGAGAAGTTCACCGAGATCTCGCAGACTCTCTACGGCACCGAGAAGCAGTTCGCCATCGTGCTCGACGGCGAGATCATCTCGGCGCCCACCATGAACGGCATCATCACCAACGGACAGGCGCAGATCACCGGTGACTTCACCGAGGCCGAGGCGACCAGTCTCGCGACCAGCCTCAAGTTCGGCGCCCTGCCCATCTCCTTCGACGACGACAGCACCCAGGTCGACGTGGTCGGTCCGTCCCTCGCCGGCAACCAGCTCTCCGCAGGACTGACCGCCGGGGGCGTCGGCCTCCTGCTGGTCATGCTCTACTGCCTGCTCTACTACCGTGGCCTCGGTCTGGTGGTCATCGCCTCCCTGGTGGTGGCGGCGGTGGCGACGTACTCCATGGTGCTGCTCCTGGGTGAAGCGGCAGGGTTCACGCTCTCCTTGCCAGGGGTCGCCGGCCTGATCGTGGCCGTCGGCATCACGGCCGACTCCTTCGTCGTCTACTTCGAACGCATCCGTGACGAGATGCGCGACGGCAAGTCGATGCGGGTCGCGGTGGAGAGCGGCTGGGCGCGAGCGCGCAACACCTGCCTCGCCGCTGACACCGTCTCGCTGCTCGCTGCGGTCGTGCTCTACATCTTCGCCGCCGGAGTGGTGAAGGGCTTCGCCTTCGGTCTGGGCCTCGCCACGCTCATCGACCTCATCGTGTTCTTCTGGTTCACCCACCCGATGGTGTCGCTCCTGGGCCGGTTCACGTTCTTCAACAAGGGGCACAAGCTCTCCGGCCTGAACGCCGAGAGCCTGGGCATCGACCAGATCCCCGTGGGAGGGAGGGCCTGATGGGCAAGTTCTCGCGTCTTGGCAACGACCTCTACAACGGCAAGCGGTCGGTCGACTTCGTCGGCCGCCGGTGGCTCTGGTACTCCATCTCGGCGGTCATCGTCCTGGTGGCGGTCGCCGGGCTCTACTTCAAGGGCCTGAACTACGGCATCGAGTTCACCGGCGGCGCCGAGTACGCAGTGACGCTGCCCAGCAGCCAGGTCACCCAGGACACCGCCGACGAGGTTCGCACGGCGGTGGCCGGCTCGGGTATCGACGACGCGTCGTCCCCGGTGGTCACCACGTCCGGCAACGAAGCGATCCTGGTGCAGACCGAGCCGCTCACCGAGGACGAGAGCGCGCAAGTCGTCCAGATCATCATCGAGACGACCGGCGTCACCTCCGAGGACCTGTCGCAGTCCGAGATCGGGCCGAGCTGGGGTGCCGAAGTTGCCGAGCGATCGCTGATCGGACTCGCCGTCTTCCTGGTCCTCGTCGTCCTCTTCATCTGGGCGTACTTCCGCCAGTGGAAGATGTCTGTGGCCGCCCTCGTCGCGCTCGCACATGACGTCGTCATCACGATCGGCGTCTACGCCCTCTCGGGCTTCGAGGTCAGCCCCGCCACCGTCACCGGCATCCTGACCATCCTCGGTTTCTCCCTCTACGACACCGTCGTGGTCTTCGACAAGGTGCGCGAGAACACTGCTGAGATGAAGGCCCATCACCAGTCCTACTCAGAGGCTGCGAACCTCGCCGTCAACCAGACGCTGGTGCGCTCCATCAACACCTCCATCGTCGCGCTGATCCCCGTGGGCTGCATCCTCTACGTGGGTGCGGTCCAGCTCGGGTCGGGATCGCTGAAGGACCTGGCGCTGGCCTTGTTCGTGGGCATGGCCGCCGGCGTCTACTCGTCGGTCTTCATCGCCACCCCTCTCCTGGCACACCTGAAGTCGCGCGAGACCGAGGTCGTGGAGGCGGAGCGCCGGGCCCGGGCCCGCAAGCGTGCGCAGGCCGACAAGTACGCCTCCGTCCCCGTGTTCAAGGACGACCTGCCCATCCGTGACGACGGTGACCTCCTGGTCGACGACGAGGACCAGCCCGACGCCGAGCCGGTCGCGCCGACAAGGACCTCCGAGGCCACCGGCCGCGGGCGGGTCGCCCCACCGGCGCGAGGACCCGTCGGCCAGAGCGGTGCAGCGGGCCGGGTCCAGCCGAGCCGTCAGACGAGGTCGAAGCGCGGCAAGAAGTGACCGACGCCGCCCTCGAGGCGCTGCAGCGCCTCGTCGTCGACGTCCCGGACTTCCCGGAGCCGGGGGTGGTGTTCAAGGACATCACCCCGCTCCTGGCCGACCACGCCGGCTTCACTGCGGTCATCGCGGCGCTGGCGGACGCTGGCCGGGACGCGTCCGGAGCCACGGTCGTCGACAAGGTCGTGGGCATGGAAGCGCGCGGCTTCATCCTCGCGGCCCCCGTCGCCCTGGCCCTGGGCACCGGCTTCGTGCCGGTCCGCAAGGCAGGGAAGCTGCCCCGCGAGACGCACGCCGTGTCCTACTCGCTGGAGTACGGCCAGGCGACCCTCGAGCTGCACCGCGACGCCATCGCGCCGGGCGACCGGGTCCTGCTGGTCGACGACGTGCTGGCGACCGGCGGCACCGTGAAGGCGACCCAGGAGCTGGTCGAGAGCTGCGGCGGCACCGCCGTGGGCGTGGCCGTCCTGATGGAGCTCAGCTTCCTGCCCGGCAGGGCGACGATCGGGGACCTCCCCGTGCACACGCTCCTGACCCTGTGACACGCACCTAGACTGATGACGTGACCGAGGACCAGAGCGCTCCGACGGCCGTCGAGGAGACGCCGGCCGAACGCGCGCCCGAGTCGGTCACCTCCGCTCGCAGCATGCGCGCCCGCCTGGCCCGGATGGGCGCCCGCAGCCAGCCTGGCAACCCGGTCCTCGAGCCGCTCTTCCGCGCCGTCCGCGCCAACCACCCCAAGGCCGACCTGGCGCTCATCGAACGCGCCTACGTGACCGCCGAGAAGATGCACGGCACGCAGATGCGCAAGAGCGGTGACCCCTACATCACCCACCCCCTCGCCGTCACCACCATCCTCGCGGACATCGGCATGACCGAGGCCACGCTCGTGGCCGCGCTGCTCCACGACACGGTCGAGGACACGCCGTACACCCTCGACCAGCTGCGCGCCGACTTCGGCGACGAGGTCACCCACCTCGTCGACGGCGTGACCAAGCTCGACAAGGTCAAGTACGGCGACTCCGCGCAGGCCGAGACCATCCGGAAGATGATCGTCGCGATGTCGCGCGACATCCGGGTCCTCGTCATCAAGCTCGCCGACCGGCTCCACAACATGCGCACGCTGCGCTACGTCCGCCCGGAGACCCAGGAACGGGTGGCCCGCGAGACCCTCGACATCTACGCGCCGCTCGCGCACCGCCTGGGCATGAACACGCTCAAGTGGGAGCTGGAGGACCTCGCGTTCGCCACCCTCCACCCCAAGATCTACGACGAGATCGTGCGTCTGGTCGCGGAGCGCGCGCCGTCGCGGGGGCAGTTCCTGACCCAGGTGATCACCCAGGTCGAGCAGGACCTGAAGGACGCCAAGGTCAAGGCCAAGGTGACCGGACGGCCGAAGCACTACTACTCGATCTACCAGAAGATGATCGTCGGCGGCCGCGAGTTCTCCGACATCTACGACCTGGTCGGCATCCGGATCCTCGTCGACGAGGACCGCGACTGCTACTCCGCGCTCGGTGTCCTGCACGCTCGGTGGAACCCGGTCCTCGGTCGCTTCAAGGACTACGTGGCGATGCCGAAGTTCAACATGTACCAGTCGCTGCACACGACGGTGATCGGTCCGCAGGGCAAGCCGGTGGAGCTGCAGATCCGGACGTTCGCGATGCACCGGCGGGCGGAGTACGGCGTCGCTGCCCACTGGAAGTACAAGGAGGACGGCCGCAACGGGGTCGACACCGACCAGTCGGCCGACCTCGACGACATGACGTGGGTCCGGCAGCTGCTCGACTGGCAGAGCGACGTCGAGGACCCGGGCGAGTTCCTCGAGGCCCTGCGCTTCGAGATCAACCGGGCTGAGGTCTATGTCTTCACCCCGCGCGGCGACGTGATCGCACTGCCCACGGGCGCCACCCCGGTCGACTTCGCTTACGCCGTGCACACCGAGGTGGGGCACCACACGATCGGAGCCCGGGTCAACGGACGGCTGGTCCCGCTGGAGTCGCAGCTCGAGAACAGCGACGTCGTCGAGGTGTTCACCTCCAAGGCGCCCAACGCGGCTCCGTCGCGGGACTGGCTGACCTTCGTCAAGTCGCCACGGGCTCGCTCCAAGATCCGCCAGTGGTACACCAAGGAGCGGCGCGAGGAGGCGATCGAGCAGGGCAAGGAGCAGATCGCCAAGCTGATGCGCAAGGAGGGCCTGCCCCTGAAGCGGCTGCTGTCCCACGAGTCCCTGACCCTGGCGGCCGTCCACTTCAAGATCGCCGACGTCTCCGCCCTCTACGCCGCTGTCGGCGAGGGCAACCTGAGCGCACAGGCCGTCGTACGCCGGGTCATCGACCTGCACGGTGGCGACGACGGCGCCGCCGAGGACCTCGCCGAGGGCGTCACCATCACCGGCCGCCGGGCGCGGTCCAAGGTCAGCGCCGGGGGTGACGCCGGCGTGATCGTCAAGGGCGCCGCCGACGTGTGGGTGAAGCTGGCGAAGTGCTGTACGCCGGTGCCGCCGGACGAGATCCTGGGCTTCGTCACGAAGGGCGGGGGAGTGTCGGTCCACCGCACCGACTGCACCAACGCCTCCAGCCTCCAGAGCCAGCCAGAACGGCTGCTCGAGGTGGAGTGGGCGCCGACCGGCCAGTCGACGTTCCTCGTCAACATCCAGGTCGAGGCGCTCGACCGTGCGCGGCTGCTGTCCGACATCACCATGGTCCTCTCGGACGCACACGTGAACATCCTCAGCGCCAACCTGTCGACCACGAGGGACCGGGTGGCGAAGAGCCGCTTCACCTTCGAGATGGCCGAGTCCAAGCACCTCGACAACGTGCTCCGTGCGGTCCGCTCGGTCCCCGGCGTCTTCGACGCCTACCGCGTCACCCAGTAGCCCTAGCCGGAGAAGTCGGCGCTGGCGCGCCGGGCCATCTCGAGGAAGGCTTGGCGTGACGCCAGGTTCTCCTCGAGCTCCTTGACCTTGCGGTCGTTGCCGGCGGTCCGGGCTTCACCCAGCTGCCTCTCGATGTCCGCGAGCGCGGCCTCGAGCTTGGAGACCATGTCGTCGGCACGCGCCGACTTCTCGGGATCCGTGCGCTCCCACTGCTCGTCCTCGGTGCTGCGGATCTGCTGCTCGACCTTGCGGATCCGGCCCTCGAGCTCCTTCATCCGGTCGCGGGGGACCTTGCCGGCCGCCTCCCAGCGGTCGGCGATGTCGCGCATCGCCTTCTTCGCGGCCTCGAGGTCCGTGACCGGCAGCAACGCCTCCGCCTCGAGGAGCAGCTGGTCCTTGACCTCGGCGTTGGCGGCGAACTCCTTGTCCTGCTCGGCGGCCGCGGCGTCGCGGGCACCGAAAAAGGTGTCCTGGGCGCCCCGGAAGCGCTTCCAGAGCGCGTCGTCGACGTCGCGCGGAGCGGGTCCTGCGGCCTTCCACTCCTTCATCAGGTCCCGGAACCGGCCAGAGGTCGGGCCCCACTCGGTGGAGCCGGCCAGCGACTCGGCCTCCGTGGTGAGGCGTTCCTTGACGACGCGGGCGCCGTCACGCTTCTCGTGCTGCTCGGAGAAGTGGGACTTCCGCCTGCGGGTGTAGGCGGTGCGGGCGGTGGAGAAGCGGCGCCAGAGGGCGTCGTCGGACGCGCGGTCGATCCGGGGGAGTGCCTTCCACTGGTCGAGCAGCTCGCGCAGCCGATTGGCTCCGTTGCGCCAGTCGTTGCTCTCGGCCAGCTTCTCGGCCTCGGCGACGATCGCCTCCTTCTGCGTCTTGGACTCGGCGGCCTTCTGGGCGCGTTCGGCCTTGCGCACCTCGCGCTGCTGGGCGATGACCGGCCCCAGCGCGTCCAGGCGGCCGGCCAGCGTCACGAGGTCGCCGACCGCGTTCGCAGCGACAACCTGCTCGCGCACGGTCTTGATCGACTCGGTGGCCTCCTCGGGGGAGAGCACGCCGGAGTTGATCCGTTGCTCCAGCAGTCCGACCTCGAAGGCCAGCGCGTCGTACCGTTCGGTGAAGAACTTCAGCGCCTCTTCGGGCGAGCCCTCGGGGTACTGGCCCACCGAGCGTTCGCCGTCGGTGGTCTTCACGAAGACCGTCCCGTCGTCGGCGACACGACCCCATGCATGGCTCGTCACTGGCTGTTCCTCTTCACTCGGTCGGTGCGGGCGCAAGCCCCCATGCTAGTCAGGCGACTCCGGGTCGTGTCCCAGACGTCCCCTGCCGGTGCTGGCCGGGCGGGGGTCGCTCGATAGTGTGCGGGGGTGTTCATCGCCGGCTTCCCCGCAGGTCCCTGGGGTACCAACTGCTACGTCGCCGCCACCGGCGCGGGCAGCGAGTGCGTCGTCATCGACCCCGGCAAGGACGCCGCCGAGGGCGTCGACCAGGTGGTCCGGGAGCACAAGCTGAAGCCGGTCGCGGTGCTGGTCACCCACGGGCACGTCGACCACATGTGGTGTGTCGCGCCCGTGGCCGGCACCTACGACGCCACTGCGTGGATCCACCCCCGGGACCGGCACCTCCTCACCGACCCGATGGCGGGCATGTCGCGCGAGACGACGCAGATGATGCTGGGCGGCAGCTACGAGTGGGCGGAGCCCGACGACGTCCAGGAGCTGTCGGACCTGCAGGAGCTGGAGCTGGCCGGCCTGAGGTTCGTGGTCGACCACACCCCCGGTCACACCGAGGGCTCGGTGACGTTCCGCTCGCCGTACGAGGGCGACATCTCCGAGGTGATGTTCTCGGGCGACCTCCTCTTCGCCGGCTCGATCGGGCGCACGGACCTCCCGGGTGGCGACCACCCGACGATGCTCCGCAGCCTCACCGACAAGGTGCTGCCGCTGGCCGACGACATCGTGGTGCTGCCCGGCCATGGTGAGCAGACGTCCATCGGCCGCGAGCGCGCGACCAACCCCTTCCTGCTGGACCTGCAGAGCGACGGGTCCGCCGGCCGAGTGACCCGAGGTCTCTGACCCATGAGCAAGCCCACGCCCCTGAGCGGGTTCCCCGAGCTGCTGCCCGGCCCGCGCGCCGTCGAGCTCGACATGCTGGCCACGCTGGCGCGCACCTTCGAGCTGCACGGCTTCGCCAACATCGAGACCCGCGCGGTCGAGCCCCTGGACCAACTGCTGCGGAAGGGCGACACATCCAAGGAGGTCTACCTCCTGCGCCGGCTCCAGGACACCGATGCCGCGAGCGACTCCGGCGTCGGTCTGCACTTCGACCTCACCGTGCCGTTCGCCCGATACGTGCTGGAGCACGCCGGGAAGCTCGAGTTCCCCTTCCGGCGCTACCAGATCCAGAAGGCCTGGCGCGGGGAGCGCCCGCAGGAAGGCCGATACCGCGAGTTCACCCAGGCGGACATCGACATCGTCGGCCGCGACGACCTGCCGTTCCACCACGACGTCGAGATCGCCAAGGTGATGATCGACGCGCTGACGCGTCTCGACTTCCTCCCCCCGTTCCGGCTCCAGGTCAACAATCGCAAGCTGATCCAGGGGTTCTACACCGGCTTGGGCGTCAGCGACGTGGACGAGGTGATGCGGCTGATCGACAAGCTCGACAAGATGCCTGTCGACGAGATCCGCGCCCAGCTCGTCGAGAAGGTCGGGCTCACGGACGAGCAGGCCGGCCAGTGCCTGCGCCTGGCCGAGATCTCCAGCACCGACGAGAGCTTCGTCGAGCAGGTGCGTGCCCTGGGCGTCAGTCACCCTCTCCTCGACGAGGGGCTCGAGGAGCTCGCCCGGCTGCTGCGCGAGTGCGCGCCACTGGTCAGCGACCGGGTGCAGGTCGTCGCCGACCTCAAGATCGCGCGCGGCCTCGACTACTACACCGGCACGGTCTTCGAGACCCGGCTGCAGGGGAGCGAGAGCCTGGGCTCCATCTGCTCGGGCGGACGCTACGACTCCCTGGCCAGTGACGGACGGACGACGTATCCCGGTGTAGGTATCTCGCTCGGCGTCAGCCGGTTGCTCGTCCCGCTGCTGAACCGGGGAGCCCTCCAGGCGAGCCGGTCGGTGCCCAGCGTGGTCCTGGTCGCGCTCCTGGACGAGGCCTCCCGTCCCGCCAGCGACGCCGTCGCCGACCAGCTCCGGGCTCAGGGCATTCCGTGCGAGGTCGCCGCAACCGCGGCCAAGTTCGGGAAGCAGATCCGGTACGCCGAGCGGCGTGGCATCCCGTTCGTCTGGTTCACCGATGCCGAGGGCGGACACGAGGTCAAGGACATCCGCTCCGGCGACCAGGTCGCCGCCGACCCCACCAGCTGGACCCCGCCCGCCGAGGACCTGACACCCACTGTCGTGTCGACCCATGAGGAGAAGAATCAGTGATCCGCACCCATGACGCCGGCGCCCTCCGCGCCGAGCACGTCGGCCAGACCGTCACCCTCGCCGGATGGGTCGCGCGACGGCGGGACCACGGCGGGGTCGCGTTCCTCGACCTCCGGGAGGCCAGTGGCCTCGTGCAGGTGGTGGTCCGCGACGAGGCGGTCGCCCACAGCCTGCGTGCCGAGTTCTGCATCAAGGTGACCGGCCAGGTCTCCGCCCGCCCCGAGGGCAACGCGAACCCCAACCTGCCCTCGGGCGAGATCGAGGTGATCGCGGACGACGTCGAGGTGCTCAGCGCGGCGGCTGCGCTGCCCTTCCCGATCGACGACACTGGTCACGGCGGGGGCGACGTGGGGGAGGAGGCCCGGCTGCGCCACCGCTACCTCGACCTGCGCCGCAGCGGCCCGAACGCCGCCCTGCGACTGCGCAGCAAGGTCAACAGGGCGGCGCGTGACGTGCTCGACCGGCACGATTTCGTCGAGATCGAGACCCCCACCCTGACCCGCTCCACCCCCGAGGGTGCCCGGGACTTCCTGGTCCCGGCCCGGCTCCAGCCCGGCAGCTGGTACGCCCTCCCGCAGTCGCCACAGCTCTTCAAGCAGCTGCTGATGGTGGCCGGCATGGAGCGCTACTTCCAGATCGCACGCTGCTACCGCGACGAGGACTTCCGCGCCGACCGGCAGCCGGAGTTCACCCAGCTCGACATCGAGATGAGCTTCGTGGATCAGGAGGACGTCCTGGCCGTGGCCGAGGAGATCCTGGTCGCGTTGTGGAGGCTGATCGGCGAGGACCTTCCGACGCCCTTCCCGCGGCTGACGTACGCCGAGTCGATGGCACGCTTCGGGTCCGACAAGCCTGACCTGCGCATGGGCCTGGAGCTCGTCGAGTGCACCGACTACTTCAAGGACACGCCGTTCCGGGTCTTCCAGGCCGACTACGTCGGTGCCGTCGTGATGCCCGGGGGAGCGAGCCAGCCCCGCAAGCAGCTGGACGCCTGGCAGGAATGGGCGAAGCAACGCGGCGCCCGCGGCCTCGCCTACGTGCTCGTCCAGGAGGACGGCGAGCTCGGCGGACCCGTGGCCAAGAACCTCAGCGACGACGAGAAGGCCGGGATCGCCGCGCACGTCGGAGCGCAGCCCGGTGACTGCATCTTCTTCGCGGCCGGCTCCGTCAAGTCGAGTCGTGCCCTGCTCGGCGCCGCCCGGCTGGAGATCGGTCGCCGCGGCGGCCTCATCGACGAGAGTGCCTGGAGCTTCCTGTGGGTGGTCGACGCGCCGCTCCTGGAGCCCGCGGGTGACGCCACGGCGGCCGGCGACGTCGCGGTCGGCACCGGCGCCTGGACGGCCGTGCACCACGCGTTCACCTCGCCCCAGGACCTGGACGCCTTCGACTCCGACCCCGGCAACGCCCTTGCCTGGGCCTACGACATCGTCTGCAACGGCAATGAGATCGGCGGCGGGTCCATCCGGATCCACCGCGAGGACGTCCAGAGGCGCGTCTTCGCACTCATGGGCCTCGACGAGGCCGAGACCCAGGAGAAGTTCGGGTTCCTCCTCGACGCGTTCAAGTACGGCGCCCCGCCACACGGCGGCATCGCTTTCGGCTGGGACCGGATCGTGGCCCTGCTCGCAGGCACCGACTCGATCCGCGACGTGATCGCGTTTCCCAAGTCCGGCGGTGGATTCGACCCGTTGACGGCGGCACCGGCACCGATCTCGCCCGAGCAACGCAAGGAAGCCGGCGTCGACGCCGTGCCCCCGAGGGACGTCTCGGCACCTCGCTGAGAAGACGAAGCCCCCGGTGCGCCTGTTGGGGCCGGGGGTCCAAGGGGGGCGGAGCCCCCTTGGGGTGCCGAGACCAGATCGTTACGCGTAGGTGATCGTCCGTGCGGTCCGCGTCACATAGAGTCCGTTCTCGGCGCACACGCAGAGGCCGGGAGACCCCCGGCGGTGAAGCATGATGGGGTGAGCATGTCGGCACAGACCGCCGGACCCGAGACGCTGGGTCACCTGAGCGACGAGCCGTCCGCACCTGACCCCACCAGCAAGAAGGCCAAGTCGATCACCGGCAAGTCGCCGATGCAGATCGCGGTCGGTCGGCTGCTGCGCGACAAGATCGCCGTGGTCTGTGGACTGGTCGTGCTGTTCTTCATCCTGGTGGCGGTCTTCGCCGGCACGATCTGCGCGATCTTCAACGTGGACACCGAGACGGTGCTCGCGTCGACCCGCGTGGACATGCTCGGTGGGGCGCTGCCGCTCAAGGGCCCGCCCAACCACGGCTTCGACCCCGAGCACCCCTTCGGCGTGGCCCCGCGCAGCGGCGACGACAACCTCGCCTACTGGGTCTACGGCTGCCGGACCTCACTGTCGATTGCGACCATGGCGACCTTGGCGGCCTCGCTGGTCGGCATCGTTCTCGGTCTGATGGCTGGCTTCCTCGGTGGTCCGGTCGACAAGGTGATCTCCTTCTTCACCGACCTGTTCCTCACGATCCCGTTCCTGCTGGCGGCGCTGACGCTGGCGCCGATCATCAACGAGCGCTTCGCGGCCAGTGACAACTACGGCCGGATCCAGTTCTGGAACCTCGTGATCGTGCTCGCGATCTTCGGCTGGATGGGCATCTGTCGCCTGATCCGCGGTGAGGTGCTGTCGCTGCGCGAGCGCGAGTTCGTGCAGGCCGCGCGCGTGATCGGCATGCCGACTCGCCGGATCCTGGTCAAGGAGCTCTT
>JBKJUE010000117.1:0-20214 GCA_046590395.1 Nocardioides sp. | reverse complement strand
ATCGCGGCTTCGTGCTCGCCGACGAGCGCTGCCGCACCAACGTCGAGGGCGTCTACGCCGTCGGCGACATCGTGCCCGGCCTGCAACTGGCCCACCGCGGCTTCCAGCAGGGCATCTTCGTGGCCGAGGAGATCGCCGGGCTCGCCCCGCGCCCGATCGACGAGACCGGCATCCCCCGGGTCACCTACAGCCACCCCGAGATCGCGTCGGTCGGGCTCAACGAGTCCGCGGCGGTCGAGGCCTACGGCGCCGACGGCATCGAGACGCTCACCTACGACCTGGGCGGCAACGGCAAGAGCCAGATCCTCAAGACCCAGGGCTTCGTCAAGCTCATCCGTCGCAAGGACGGTCCCGTCGTGGGCGTCCACCTCGTCGGTGACCGGGTCGGAGAGCTCATCGGCGAGGCCCAGCTGATCTACAACTGGGAAGCCCACGCCGAGGACGTCGCGCCGCTCGTCCACGCGCACCCCACCCAGAACGAGGCACTCGGCGAGGCCCATCTCGCGCTCGCGGGCAAGCCTCTCCACGCCCACTCCTGACCACCGATCCCCATCACGAGCTAAGGAACTCCATGGCCACCGAAGTCAACCTCCCGGCACTCGGCGAGTCCGTCACCGAGGGCACCGTCACGCGCTGGCTCAAGCAGGTCGGCGACAGTGTCGCCGTCGACGAGCCGCTGCTCGAGGTCTCCACCGACAAGGTCGACACCGAGATCCCCTCCCCGGTCGCCGGCAAGCTGCTCGAGATCAAGGCCAACGAGGACGACACCGTCGAGGTCGGCGCGGTCCTCGCCGTGATCGGTGACGAGGGTGAGGGCGGCGGCGACGAGTCCGGGTCCTCCGACGAGTCCTCCGACTCCGTCGACTCCGACGACTCGGGCGACGAAAAGGCCGATGAGGCCGGTGGCGGCGAGGACGTCGAGCAGGAGCAGGCCGAGCAGGACGCCGAGGAGAAGGACTCCGACGGCGAGGCACCCTCCGAGCAGGAGCCGGCCGCCGAGGAGAAGCCCGAGAAGAAGTCGTCCGGCGGCGGTGGGGGCGGCACGGCCGTGACCCTGCCCGCGCTCGGCGAGTCCGTCACCGAGGGCACCGTCACCCGCTGGCTGAAGAAGGTCGGCGACGACGTCGCCGTCGACGAGCCGCTGCTCGAGGTCTCCACCGACAAGGTCGACACCGAGATCCCCTCCCCGGTCGCCGGCACCCTGCCCGAGATCAAGGTCGAGGAGGACGAGACCGTCGAGGTCGGCGCGGAGCTGGCCATCGTCGGCTCCGGTGACGCCGGCGGCGACAGCGGCGACGCGGAGCCCGAGGCCGAGCAGGAGCCCGAGCCGGAGCCGGAGCCGGAGCAGGAGGAGGAGCCCCAGGCCGAGGAGAAGGCCGGGGAGCCCGAGCCCGAGCCGGAGCCCGAGGAGAAGCCGGAGCAGGAGGCCCCGAAGGCGGAGGCGAAGCAGGAGGCGCCGCCCAAGGACCGCGACGAGCCGTCCAGCTACGTCACTCCCCTGGTCCGCAAGATGGCCGCGCAGCACGACGTCGACCTGGCCGGCGTCACCGGCACCGGTGTCGGTGGCCGGATCCGCAAGCAGGACGTCCTCGACGCGGCAGAGGCCAAGAAGCAGCAGCAGGCCCCGGCCGCTGCTGCCCCGGCCGCCGCAGCTCCGGGCGCCGCGGCCGCGCCGGCCCCCTCCTCGCCGTCGCCCCTGCGCGGCACCACCGAGAAGATGTCGCGCCTGCGCAAGATCATCTCGCAGCGGATGCGGGAGTCGCTCCAGGGCAGCGCCCAGCTCACCCAGGTGATGGAGGTGGACGTCACGTCCGTCGCCCGGCTGCGCGACAGCGTGAAGGCGGACTTCCTTACCCGGGAGGGCGTGAAGCTGACCTACCTGCCGTTCTTCGCCAAGGCGGCCATCGACACCCTGAAGCAGCACCCGAAGCTCAACGCCGCCATCGACGAGGACAAGGGCGAGGTGACCTACTTCGACCGCGAGAACGTCGCGTTCGCCGTGGACACCGAGAAGGGCCTGCTGACCCCGGTCGTCAAGGACGCCGGCGACCTCTCGATCGCCGGGCTCGCGAAGAAGATCGCCGACGTCGCGGAGCGGACCCGCACCAACAAGATCGGACCCGACGAGCTGTCCGGTGGCACCTTCACCATCACCAACCTCGGCAGCTTCGGGGCGCTCTTCGACACCCCGATCATCAACAAGCCGCAGGTGGCGATCCTCGGTCCCGGTGCCGTGGTCAAGCGCCCGGTGGTCATCGACGACGCCAACCTCGGAGAGACGATCGCCGTCCGCCACATGGTCTACCTGTCGCTGACCTACGACCACCGACTGGTCGACGGCGCCGACGCCGGCCGGTTCCTCGCCGAGGTCAAGAAGCGCCTGGAGGCCGGTCAGTTCGAGGTCTGACCTCCCGCGTGGACCAGGCCCGACTCGTAGGCGAGCACCGCGAGCTGGACCCGGTCGCGCAGGTGGAGCTTGCCGAGCAGCCGGGAGACGTAGGTCTTCACGGTGGCCTCGCTGAGGAACAGCTCGGCACCGATGTCGGGGTTGGACAGCCCCCGGGCGACCAGGCGCATCACCTCGAGCTCGCGCTCCGTGAGGTCGGCCAGACCGGCCGGCGGCGCGCCCGGGGTCGGCCCCGCCGCGAAGCGCTCCAGCAGCCGACGGGTCAGCGACGGCGCAAGCATGGTGTCCCCCCGGGCGACGACGTGGACGCCCTGGACGAGGTCGTCGGGTGACACGTCCTTGAGCAGGAAGCCGCTGGCGCCCGCCTGCACGGCCGCGTAGACGTACTCGTCGAGGTCGAACGTCGTGAGGGCCAGCACCCGGAGGTCGGGCAGCTCGGCCACCAGCCGTCGCGTCGCCTCGATCCCGTCGAGTCGCGGCATCCGCACTTCCATGAGGACCACAGCGGGCAGGGTCTGCCGGACGACCTCGATCGCCTCGAGGCCGTCCGCGGCCTCACCCACCACCTCGAAGCCGGCGCGCTCCAGGATCAGGCGGAAACCGCTGCGCACCAGCTCCTGGTCGTCGACGACCACCACCCGGAGGCCGCTCATGTGGGAGCCCCGGCCGGCAGCACGGCGCGGACGGCGAAGCCGCTCCCGTTGACGGAGCCCGTCTCGACGGTCCCGCCGTACAGGGACGCACGCTCCCGCATCCCGATCAGCCCGTGGCCGGTGCCCGCGTCGACGGCACCCACGCCGTCGTCCACGACCTCGATCCGGACGTCGGACTCGCCGTACTCCAGAGCGACCCGGACCGACGTCGCCCGGGCGTGCCGACGCACGTTCGTGAGCGCCTCCTGCACGATCCGGTACGCCGCCACGTCGACGCCGGCGGGCAGGCTACGGGTCGGGCCGACGACGTCGAGGTGGGCGTCGAGCCCGGCCGACCTCGCGTCGCCGATGAGTGCGGGCACGGCCTCGAGGCCGGGCTGCGGCGCGAGCGACCCGGGCTCGTCGTCGTCCCGGAGCATGGCGACCACGCGGCGCATGTCGGCCAGGGCGCTCGTGCCCGTCGTCCGGATCGCGTCGAGCGCGCGGCGTGCGAAGGCGGGGTCGTCCTCGACCACCTGCTCCGCAGCGCCCGCCTGCACCACCATCATGCTCACGGCGTGCGCGACGATGTCGTGCAGCTCGCGGGCGATCCGGTTCCGTTCCTCGACCACCGCCGCCAGCGCCTGCTCCGCTGCCGCCACCTCGGAGGCAACGGCACGCAGCTGTGACTCCCGGGCCCGACGCTCCATCCGCTGCAGGCCGAACCCGAAGCCCCACACGATGGTGAACACGCCCCAGTGGAAGACGATCTCTCCCGGGGTCTGCAGCTCCGGCACGGAGAGATCGATGCAGAGCAGCGTCGCCGCGGCCATCGCGGCGCCCTGGAAGGGCACCCGTCCCGAGCCGTGCCGCGCCATCGAGAAGGCCGCTATCCCCATCACCACGAACTGCCCGAAGAAGAGGACGTAGACGGGCGTGGTGAGCAGGAGCAGCAGCCACGTGCCGAAGACGGCGAGACCCGCCCCCAGCGGGCGGACCCGGCGCTGGGTGAGCGCCAGCCCGCTGACGACCACACCCAAGGTGGTCGCGGTGAGCGATCCGTCTCCCTGGCGGGAGGAGAACGGCACCCATGCCTCGGCCACGCCGGCCGCGACGACGGCGACAGCGAGGCCGTGGTCGAGCAACCTCGTGAGCGGCGCGGGCATCCCGCCAGCGTAGGCGGGAGCGGGCCACCGCGGAGTCATACCGAGGTTGACGCCGCGATCAACTTCGGGGGACCACCCTCACCTCGTGACGCCGATGACGAACGACGCCGGCGACGGCTTCTCTGGGGAGGTCATCGAACCCGAACCGAGGAGCTCCCGTGAACGACACCGCCACCTTCCGCCGCAACGCCGTCACCCTCTGCCTCGTGCTGGCGCCCCTGCTCATGCTCGTCTCGTCTGCGCTCCAACCGCCCTTCGTCGAGGGGTACGCCGACCGGCTGGCCGACATCGACGAGGCCGGCGCCGCCGCGTGGGTGTCGAACGCGCTGTTCATCGTGACGCAGGCACCGATGCTGGTCGCCTTCCTCGGCATCGCCCACCTGCTGCGCCGGCACTCCCCGCGGCTGTCGGCCGTCAGCGCGGTCCTGGGCGTCCTCGCCACCTTCGGCGAAGCCGTGATGGGCGGCACCGCTCTCGTCTACCTGACGATGGCCGGCGACGCGGAGAACCGGGAGATCTACGCGGGGCTGTGGGAGAAGATGGAGTCCTCGCCGGCCATGGCATTCGCGATGGTCGGGTTCGGCGGCACCGTGCTGACCCTGGTGCTGCTCGCGATCGGGCTGTTCCGCAGCGGGATCGTCCCGCGCTGGGTGCCGGCGCTGGTCTGGCTCTACATCGTCCTCGAGTTCTTCGGGTCCGCCCTCACCGAGTACGCGTCGTACGCCGCCGGGCTGTGCCTGCTCATGGCCTTCGGGACGATCGCCCGGCTCGTAGCACAGGGCCCGGGCCTCGACTCGGTCGCTGACGCCCGCGACCGTGTCGAGACCCAGCCTGCCTGATGGGGGTGCGTCGCTAGAACTCGTCGTCGAACGACACCGTCCCGGAGACGCCCACCTGGTAGGCGGAGACCTTCCGCTCGAAGAAGTTCGACAGCTCCTGGACGTCCTGGAGCTCCATGAACCCGAGCGGGTTCCTGGACCCGAAGATGACCTCGAGCCCGAGCCGCTCCATGCGCCGGTCGGCGACGTACTCGAGGTAGGACCGCATGTCGGTGGTCGACAGCCCGGCTACCCCACCGCCGAGGATGTCCTCGGCGAACTGCGCCTCGGCGTCGACGCCGTCGATCAGCATCTGCCGGACCTGTGCGGCCATCTCGTCGTCGAACAGGTCCGGCTCCTCCTCGCGGACGGTGTCGACCACGTCGAAGGCGAACGCCATGTGCATCGACTCGTCACGGAACACCCAGTTGGTGCCGGAGGCCAGGCCGTTGAGCAGGCCACGCGAGCGCAGGAAGTAGACGTAGGCGAAGGCGCCGTAGAAGAACAGGCCCTCGATCACCGCGGCGAAACAGATCAGGTTGAGCAGGAACTTCCGCCGGTGGTCCTGGGTCTCCAGGGCGTCCAGGTCGAACACCGAGTCGATCCAGCGGAAGCAGAAGTCCGCCTTCGCCTTGATCGACGGGATGTTGTCGACCGCGGCGAACGCCTCGTGCCGCTCCTCCTCGTCGGGGACGTAGGTGTCCAGCAGCGTCAGGTAGAACTGGACGTGCACCGCCTCTTCGAAGAGCTGGCGGGAGAGGTACAACCGCCCTTCCGGGCTGTTGATGTGCTGGTAGAGGTTCAGTACCAGGTTGTTCGCGACGATCGTGTCCCCGGTGGCGAAGAACGCCACCAGCCGCGACACGAGGTGCCGCTCGGCGTCGCTGAGCCGCTGCAGGTCCTTGAGGTCCGTGTGCAGGTCGACCTCCTCGACGGTCCAGGTGTTCTTGATGGCGTCGCGATAGCGGTCGTAGAAGTGCGGGTAACGCATCGGCCGCAGGGTGAGGTTCATCCCGGGGTCGAGCAGCATCCGGGTGGGTGTGCTGTTGGTTGCCGTGGTCATTCGCAGGCCTCGCAGTTCTCGGGGTTCTCCAGGGAGCAGGCGACGGCCTCGACGGCCGAGACCGGCCGCAGCTCGCCGATCGTCGTCTGCTGGATGCGGGTCGCGGGTCGAGACCGCAGGTAGTACGTCGTCTTCAGGCCGACCTGCCACGCGTACCGGTACATCGAGCTGAGCTTCCCGATCGTCGGGCTGAGCAGGAACAGGTTGAGCGACTGGCTCTGGTCGATGTACGGCTGCCGGGCGGCGGCCAGGTCGATGAGTGCCTTCTGCGGCAGCTCCCAGGCGGTGCGGAACAGCAGCCGCACGGACTCCGGCAGCTGCTCGATGCCCTGGACCGACCCCTCGTTGCGCTTGATCGCCTCGCGCACCTCGACGGACCACAGGCCACGCGTCTTGAGCTCACGCACCAGTGCCGCGTTGACCTGGAGGAACTCGCCGGACAGGGTCTCCCGCTTGAACAGGTTGGACACCTGCGGCTCGATGCACTCGTAGCAGCCGGCGATCGAGGCGATCGTCGCCGTGGGCGCGATCGCCACGAGCAGCGAGTTGCGCAGGCCGTGCTCGGCGATGTCGGCGCGCAGCCGTTCCCACCGTTCGACCTGGGTGCCGGTGACGCCCCAGAGGTCGGGCTGCAGCTGGCCGCGCGCTGCGCGCGTGTCGTCGTACGACGGATGCGGACCGTGCTCGCGCGCCAGCTCGACGGAGCGCTCGAGCGCGGCGAGGTAGATCTCCTCGGCGACCCGGGTCGACAGCTCGCGGGCCTCGTCGGAGTCGAACGGCAGACCGAGGGCGAACAGCACGTCCTGCAGGCCCATCATCCCGAGCCCGACCGGACGCCAGCGCGGGTTGCTCGCCGCCGACTCGGCGCTGGGGTAGTAGTTGATGTCGACCACCCGGTCGAGGAACGTGACCGCGATCCACACCGTCTGCCGGAGCTTGTCCCAGTCGATGCCGTCGCCGGCCAGGTGCTGCGCGAGGTTGATCGAGCCCAGGTTGCAGACGGCGGTCTCGGTGTCGCTGGAGACCTCGATGATCTCGGTGCAGAGGTTGGACAGGTGGACGACGTTGCCCGGGACCGCGGTCTGGTTGCAGGTCCGGTTGGAGGCGTCCTTGAACGTCATCCAGCCGTTGCCGGTCTGGGCGAGCGTCCGCATCATCTTTCCGTAGAGCTCCCGTGCCGGCACGGTACGCACGACCCGGCCCTCGCGCTCGGCGGCCTCGTAGGCCTTGTCGAAGTCCTCGCCCCACAGGTCCGGCAGCTCGGGTGCCTGGTCGGGGTCGATCAGGCTCCACTGCTCGTCGGCCTCGACCCGGCGCATGAACAGGTCGGGGATCCAGTGGGCCAGGTTGAGGTTGTGCGTCCGCCGGGCGTCCTCGCCGGTGTTCTCGCGCAGTTCGAGGAACTCCTCGACGTCCGGGTGCCACGGCTCCAGGTAGACGCAGGCCGCGCCCTTGCGGCGACCCCCTTGGTTCACCGCCGACACCGAGGCGTCGAGCGTGCGCAGGAACGGCACGATCCCGTTGCTGTGCCCGTTGGTGCCGCGGATCAGCGCACCGCGGGACCGGACCCGTGAGAAGCCGATGCCGATCCCGCCGGCGTACTTCGAGAGCGCCGCGACCTGGGCGTAGCGCTCGTAGATGGAGCCCAGGTCGTCGCGCGGGCTGTCGACCAGGTAGCAGGAGGACATCTGCGTGTGCCGGGTCCCGGAGTTGAACAGGGTGGGCGAGCTGGGCAGGTAGGCCAGCGACGCCATCAGCCGGTAGAGCTCGATCGCGTCGTGCGGTGACGTCGCGAGTCCGCAGGCGACCCGCAGCAGCCAGTACTGCGGCGTCTCGATCACCTGTCGGGTCTGCGGGTGCCGCAGCAGGTAGCGGTCGTAGACCGTGCGCAGCCCGAAGTACTCGAAGCGCAGGTCGTGCGACGTGTCGATCGCGTGGTCGAGCTTGCGCGCGTTGCGGGTCACGAACGCCGCGGTCTCGTCGCCGATCAGCCCTTCGAGGTGACCCAGCCGGACGGCCTGGCTGAACGACGCGATCCGGTGGCCGGCCACCTCCTTGTCGATGTAGTTGGACAGCAGTCGAGCGGCCAGCCGGGAGTAGGCCGGCTCGGACGAGGTCAGCTCGGCCGCGGTCTGGATCGAGAGCCGGTCCAGCTCAGCCGTGGTGGCTCCGTCGTACAGGCCCGAGATGGTGCGGGTGGCCACGGTCAGTGGCTCGACCTCGTCGAGGCCGGTGCAGCAGCGCTCCACCGCGCGGACGATCTTGTTGAGGTCGACCGGTTCGGTGTCGCCGTTGCGCTTGCGCACCTGCATCGCGGTGCGGGTGGGCGGGGCCTCGCCGGTGTCGGGCGGGACCAGGGTGGTGTCGAGTGTCATGCGGGCTCTCTCCTCGCGAGCTCGTCGGAAGGCCGAGGCTCGAGCGAGGGGACGACGACGCGGGAGCAGGCTCGTCGAGCCGGCGCACGTGCAGTCGGACGACCCACCCTCGAGGTCAACGACCACCGCACACGGTGTGCACGGTCGCTGGCAGGTCTTCGGACTCGTGGGCTCGTGATCCGGTGGATCACACCTAGTGGCCGTCGCTTCCCGGACTCCGCTGGCGTGCGGATCGTGTCCAGTGCTCGGTGACGGCGGTCGTTCCCACTCACCGCTGCGGGGCAGTCCCGGTCTTGCACCGGGTTCCCTCTTGCCCCGGAACCACCTCGTGAGGAGACGGATCCGGACCAGCCCGAGCACCATATCCAGTGGTCGACCCGCATTCGGCGCACCACATCTTGTGTCGGCGTGTCGGCCTTGGTCCGACTGACAGAGTGGCCCCATGCAGATCGTGATCGCGGGCGCGTCCGGCTTCCTCGGGTCCCACCTCGTCGAACGCTTCCGGGACGACGGCCACGAGGTGACCCGGCTCGTCCGCCGTCCCACGACCGCGGCGGACGAGTCCGTCTGGGACCCGTACGCCGGCATCCTCGACCAGGCGGTGGTGGAGGCGGCCGACGTGGTCGTCAACGTGGCCGGGACGCCCACGGCGGGCAACCCGCACTCGAAGACGTGGGCGCGCGAGCTCCGGGAGAGCCGGGTGACCACGACCCGCGTGCTCGCCGAGGCGATCGCCCGGTCCGACCGGAAGCCGGTGTTCCTCGCCGGCTCCGGGATCGGCTACTACGGGGACCACGGCGACGAGGTCGTGACGGAGGCGAGCGACAGCCGCGGGGACGCCCTGCTCACCGACGTCACCCGGGACTGGCAGGCCGCGGCCGACCCGGCCGTTGCCGCCGGTGCTCGGGTCTGCATCATCCGGACCGCCCCGGTGATGGATCGGCAGAGCCCGCCGCTGAAGCAGATGCGGCTCGCGTTCCGGTTCGGCGTCGGTGCCCGGCTCGGCGACGGGAAGCAGTACTTCCCGATGGTCTCCCTCCGGGACTGGCTCGACGCCGTCGCCTTCCTGGCGGTCACCGAGACCGCCTCCGGCCCGTTCAACGTGTGCTGCCCGCAGACCCCGACGAACGGCGAGTTCACCCACGCCCTGGCCTCGGCGGTCGGGCGCAAGGCGTTCCTGGTCGCCCCGAAGGCCGTGCTGAAGGTGGGCGCCGGCCAGATGGCGAACGAGCTGCTGGGCTCGGTCAACGCCCGCCCGGCCGCGCTCGAGTCCGCGGGCCACGAGTTCCGCGACCGCGACGTCAGGGCGGTGCTGGCGGCGGCGCTCGCCTGACCTCGGCCACCCGCCACTCCCCCGACGCCCGGCGGAGCGACATCCGCCAGCTCGACGGCTCGTCGCGCGGCAGCACGACCGGCCGACCACCACCGCGGGCCACCGCCCGGGTCATCCGGTCGGTCACGAGCAGGACCATCGCGTCGTTCTCCCACGACACCAGCTCGACCGCGAGCAGCTGCATCCGCACGCCGGTCACCCGCAGCCCCCGGTCGGCGTACGCCGCGAGGGCGGCCGCGTCCCGCCGGCCGGACCGCGAGCCGGGGGCGTAGAGCCGCTCGAGGGCGGCCACGTCCCCGCCGGCCCAGGCCCGCGACCGGCGCTCGTCCCACCCGCGCAGGACGTCGAGGGCGGGCACCGTCGCGGAGACAGGGATCGGAGCCACGCCCGGGCGTGGCTCCGCCAGAGCGGTGACGCCGGTGAGCACCGCGACCAGGGTCAGGCCCACGGACAGCAGGAGAGCGGGACGAGGGTGCACACCGTCCTCCTACCCACTCCGGTGGCGGCCGAGCAGCGTTCTCCACAGGGGTAGGCTCGGGCCGTGCCTCTTGACTTCCGGATCGCTGGTCTCGGTGCCGACGCGGTCGAGTACGTCGCCGCCTGGGACGTGCAGCGCGACGTGCACGCGGCGGTCGTCGCGGGCGACTCCCCCGACACCGTGCTCCTGCTCGAGCACCCCCCGGTCTTCACCGCGGGCAAGCGCACCGACCCGCACGAGCGGCCCGCCGACCCGGGCGGGGCACCGGTCATCGACGTCGACCGCGGCGGCAAGATCACCTTCCACGGACCTGGGCAGCTGGTCGGCTACCCGATCGTGACGCTGCCCGACCACGTCAAGGTCGTCGACTACGTGCGCCGGGTCGAGGAGGCGTTGATCGCGGTCTGCGCGGAGCTCGGCGTCGTCACGGCCCGGGTCCCCGGTCGCAGCGGGGTCTGGCTGCGCGCCGACCACCGCGGCCCCGAACGCAAGATCGCGGCCCTCGGCATCCGGGTCAGCCGGGGCGTCACCATGCACGGCTTCGCCCTCAACTGCGACGTCGACCTCGGCTGGTACGACCGCTTCGTCCCGTGCGGCATCGCTGACGCCGGCGTCACCTCCCTGAGCCAGGAGCTCGGACGCGACGTGACCGTGTCCGACGTGATCCCGGCCGTCGAGCGGCACCTCCGCGCCTACCTCGCCTGGGCGCCGTACACCCCGACCCCGGACTACGAGCCCCGACCGGAGCCCGGCAGGGCGCCGCGGATCGAGCTGGTCAGGCCCTGACGGCGCGCCGCCGAGCGGGCCGCCTCGTGCGGCTGCGATGCTCGTCCGACGTGTGACGTACGGGGGTACACAGCCATGTCAGATCTGGTCATCGAGACCTCGGGCCTGCGCAAGGAGTTCCGCACCAGGCGAGGCGGCCTGCGCGTGGCCGTCCAGAACCTCGACCTCGCGGTCCCGCCGGGCGGGGTGCACGGGTTCCTCGGGCCGAACGGCTCGGGCAAGACCACGACGATCAGGATGCTGCTCGGCCTGGCCCGCGCGACCCAGGGCTCGATGGCGCTCCTCGGCACGGAGGTGCCGCACCGGCTGCCCGACGTGATCGACCGCGTCGGCGCCGTGGTCGAGTCGCCCAAGTTCTCCCCCAACTTCACCGGGCGCCAGAACCTGCAGCTGCTCGCGCGCACCCGGGGCATCACGACCGACCGGATCGAGCACGCGCTCGGCACCGTGAGCCTGGGCGAGCGGGACGGCGACCGCTACAAGTCCTACTCCCTCGGCATGAAGCAGCGGTTGGCGATCGCGGCCACGCTGCTCAAGGACCCGCAGCTGCTGATCCTCGACGAGCCGACCAACGGGCTCGACCCGGCCGGCATCCGGGAGATCCGCGAGACGATCCGCACGCTCGGCGAGTCCGGCGTGACCGTCCTGCTCAGCTCCCACATCCTCGCCGAGGTGCAGCAGGTCTGCTCGTCGGTCACGATCATCGGCAACGGCCGGATGCTCGCCTCGGGCAAGGTCGACGACCTCATCGGCGCCAGCACGGCGTACCGGGTCCGGATCGGCGACCGCGCAGCGGCCGTCCGGCTCCTCGAAGAGGCCGGCTTCACCCTCCACCCCGACGGGGACGGTGTCCGCGTCGAGACCGATCGGCCCCCGGAGGACATCACCCGCACCCTCGCCGAGGCGGGGGTGTGGCTGGCCGAGCTGACGCCGGTGCGCCCCGACCTCGAGACCTTCTTCCTCGACCTCACCTCGGGCGAGGCCCTCGGCGAAGAGGGTGCCCGATGATCCGCCTGTTCGTCGTCGAGCTGACCCGGCTGCGCTGGCGCCGGGCGGTCGCGGTGCTGCTGGCCGGTGCTGCCCTGGTCACGATCGTGGTCTTCGCCGGCACCGCGTGGAGCACCCGGCCGGTCTCGGATGCCGAGCTGCGCGACGCGCAGGCCCAGGTCGACCGGGAGCGGGAGAGCCCGCAGTTCCAGCGCCAGATCAGGCAGTGCGAGAAGCACCCCGACCGCTACGGCGTGCGCAACGCTGACAGGTGCCTCACGCGCATGGGGCCTCGCGTGGACTGGTACGTCTCCCGCTCCGAACTGCGCCTCCGGGACGCCATGCGCGGGCCCGGGCTCGGCGTGATCACCATCCTGATGGGCCTGTTGATGCTGGTCGGCACGACCTTCGCGGGCGCCGACTGGAACTCCGGCTCGATGAGCAACCAGCTCCTCTTCGAGCCGCGCCGCTCACGGGTGTGGCTGGCGAAGGCCGCAGCCGTGCTCGCGCTGGCACTGACGACCTCGGCCCTGCTGCTGGCGGCGTTCTGGGGCGGCATCGCGCTGCTCGTCCGCAGCCGTGGCATCGACGTCCTGCCCGGGGTCCCCGAGCTGATCGCCGGCAGCGCTGGCCGCGCGGTCCTGGTCATCGGCGCGGCGGCGGTCGGCGCGTACGCGGTGACCATGCTGGTGCGCAGCACGGTCTTCACCCTCGGCGCGATGTTCGCCGTCGTGGTGGGGGCGACGCTGATCCTCGCGCTGATCGGCGTCAGCGAGGCGTGGTTCCCCAACAAGAACCTGGCCGCCGTGATCTGGAATGGCACGACCTACTACGTCGAGCCGCCGCCCGCCTGCTTCCAGGGTCCCGGTCGACCACCGCAGGAGCTCGACTGCAGCGGGATGTCACGGCTCGGACTCTGGACCGGCGTGCGCAACCTCGGCGTGCTCCTGGCCGGCGCCGTCGCGCTCTCGATGTGGTCGTTCCGGCGGCGCGACGTCCCGTGACGGGAACGATGTGCTCCGAAGACGTCCACCCGTGAGAGGAACCGCTCGGTCACGTGTGGGGAAGCGCCTCGGACGAATTGGGCGCCCCACTCCCCCGGCGTAAAGTGGCGGCGTGACGCAAGCAGCTACCCCCGAAGGCCGCAAGCTCCTCCGTCTGGAGGTCCGCAACGCCGAGACCCCCATCGAGCGGAAGCCGGCGTGGATCAAGACCCGGGCGAAGATGGGGCCGGCCTACACCGAGCTGCAGAACCTCGTGAAGTCCGAGGGCCTCCACACCGTGTGCCAGGAGGCGGGTTGCCCCAACATCTTCGAGTGCTGGGAGGACCGCGAGGCCACCTTCCTCATCGGCGGCGACCAGTGCACGCGTCGCTGTGACTTCTGCCAGATCGACACCGGCAAGCCCGAGCCGCTGGACCGCGACGAGCCGCGCCGGGTGGCCGAGTCGGTCCAGAAGATGCAGCTGCGCTACGCCACGATCACCGGCGTCGCCCGCGACGACCTGCCCGACGGCGGCGCCTGGTTGTACGCCGAGACCGTGCGCGCCATCCACGACCTCAACCCGGACACGGGCGTCGAGAACCTGATCCCCGACTTCAACGGCAAGCCCGACCTGCTGCGCGAGGTGTTCGAGTCGCGCCCCGAGGTGCTGGCCCACAACGTCGAGACCGTGCCCCGGATCTTCAAGCGGATCCGGCCCGCGTTCACCTACGAACGCTCGCTCGACGTGATCACCCAGGCCCGCGACTTCGGCCTGGTCACCAAGTCCAACCTGATCCTCGGCATGGGCGAGACCCGCGAGGAGATCAGCCAGGCCCTGCGCGACCTCCACGACGCCGGCTGCGAGCTGATCACCATCACCCAGTACCTCCGCCCCTCCCTGCGCCACCACCCCGTCGAGCGGTGGGTCAAGCCCGAGGAGTTCGTGGAGATGGCCGCTGAGGCCGAGGAGATCGGTTTCTCCGGGGTCATGTCCGGCCCCCTGGTTCGCTCGTCGTACCGCGCCGGCCGCCTGTACCGTCAGGCCATGGACGCGCGCGTCGCCTCCACCGCCTGACCCGCCATCACTCGAGAAAGACAGGCCGCACCTCCATGCCCAAGAAGGACAAGGTCGTCGACCCGGACAAGATGAGCCGGCGCCAGCAGTTCGTCGCCACCTACCGGATGGCGAAGAAGACCGACCCCCGCCTGGGTCTCTACCTGCTGGGGACGTTCCTGCTCGCCGGCGGCCTCGGTGCGGCGATCTTCTGGTTCCTCCCCCCGCAGGGCGGGCTCTTCGACATCGTGATGGCGGTCGTCGGTGGCGTCATGCTCGGCCTGCTCGCGACGCTGATCGTGTTCGGCCGCCGCGCCCAGAAGGCGGCGTACGGCCAGATGGAGGGGCAGCCCGGCGCGGCCGCCAGCGCCCTGCAGATGCTGCGACGCGGCTGGAAGACCTACCCGGTCATCGCCTTCAACAAGCAGCAGGACGTCGTCCACCGCGTGGTCGGTCCTCCGGGGATCGTCCTGGTCGGCGAGGGCAACCCCACCCGGCTGCGTCCGCTCATGTCGAGCGAGCGCCGCAAGCACGAGCGGGTCGCCGCGGAGACGCCGATCCACGAGGTCATCTGCGGCCGCGGTGACGGCGAGGTGCCGCTGCCCGGCCTGGCGCGTCACATCACCAAGCTCGGCCGCAACGTCAAGCCCGCCGAGCTCACCGACGTCCTCAACCGGATCAAGGCGCTGGACGCCAGCCGCCCCAACGTCCCGCTGCCGAAGGGCCCGGTGCCGACGAGCATGAAGGGCATGCGCGGCAACATGAAGGGCCGCTAGACCCAGGTCAGGCGGCGGGCTGCTCGGCGATCTCGTCGGCGGACGGCGCCACGATGTCGACCGGCTCGTCCCACTTGAAGAGCTTGGCCGTGACGGACACCGGCGTCGCCATGTCCATCACCATCTCCATCTGGCGGATCCGCATCTCGTCGTCGAACCAGAGGTCGTAGGCGACCTCCTCGGGGAGGCCGGCCTCGACCGGCATGTCCTTGAGCGACTCGAGCTTCGCGGTCTCCATCACGACGTCGAAGTGCTGCAGGTCCTCGCCCTCGACGTCCTCGGTGCCGACGAACGTCACCGTCTTGAGTGCGGGCTCGAACTCCTTGAACGCCGACAACGGGTCCATCTGATCGCCTAGGTCCTCCATGCCCGGGGGCATGTTGGCCGGGTCGGAGAGGTCGAACGAGATGAACTTGTTGTTGCTCATCGAGCCCATGTTCATGTACATGATGCCGTCCACGAGCCGCATCTCGATCGGCTCCTCGCCCATGGCGTCCTGGGTCATCGACATCGACATGCTGACCGGGTCGGTCGTGTAGTCGACCATGCCCTCGGCGACGAGCGAGCCGCCGCCGAAGTCCATGTTCATCGACATGTTCGCGGTGGTGCTGGCCTCGAGACCGGCCATCATCTCGTCGACGAACTCGCCGTTGTCGACGACCTCGCCGTCGGCCGGCTGGTCGGACGTCTCCTCGTCGGAGGTCGAGTCGCTCTCGGAGACGGACGGCTCGTCAGAGGCGCTCTCGGGCTCGTCGCCGCCACAGGCGCCGAGGCCGAGAAGCAGGGCGGTCGCAGCCGCAGCGGCGAGGGAACGGCGAAGGAGGGGTCGGCGCATGGTTTTACTGTAGGCGCACGCTGGCTGCGTCGGAAGCGAAGGCCGAACCTTCCGCGCGCTCGAGCCAGTTCGTGGCGCCGAGAGCTCGGTAGGTCGCTGTCGCACTCTCGAGCAGTACGCCGGCCTCCTCGCCGCGGCCCTGACCGGCCAGCCAGCGCCCCAGGTCCTCCTCCGCCCGGGCCCGCCACACCACCGCCCCGCACCGGTCGAGGATCGCGAGGCCCTCACGCAGGTCGGCCTCGATCGTCGTCGGCTCGGCTGACTGCTCGCGGGCGGCCACCAGGGCACGGTGCACCAGGGCGTGGCCGGCCAGGACCGTCGACGGCAGGTCCTTCAGGATTTCGCGGTGCGGATCCCACACCTCAGCGGGTGTCTCGACGCCGGCTGCCCGGCACGCGTGCAGCACCAGGGGCCAGTAGATCATCAGGTCGACGAGAAGGCCCCCGAGCTCGATCTCCTTGGCCACGGCCCGGGTGAGCTGGTCGACTGCCGCGGGAAGGTCGCCACGGGCCAGCGCCGCCGCTCCCCCGGCGAACTCCTGGACGCCCTGGTAGATGCCCTCGTAGTCGTCTTCGGGCGCCGCTGGGAAGTCCGGAACGTCGGCACCGGCCCACCGCAGCAGGTCCGCCACTCCCGCCCCCGTGCGCGCACTCACCCGCAGCGGCACCTGCGAGGAAGACACCTCCACCAACCCCTGGCGTACGACGTCCCACCTGCCGCTCAGCCAAGCGTAGGCGATGCGGTTGGTCTGGATGACGTCGTCCACGGGAAAGCCGTGCCCCACCAACACCTCCGCGGCCTCCTCCGCATAACGCTGTGCGCCGGGAAGGTCGACGGGGGCGCACAGGACCCCGGCGTTGGCGAGGGCGATGCCGACGCTGAACCACTCCTCCACCTGCCGGGCATGCGTGGCCATGCCGTCCATCAGCATCCGGGCCACCCGCTGCGACCCGTGTCGGCCGTGGGTCAGCGCGAGCAGGTTGCAGCACATGAGAAAGGCCTCGTGGTCGTCGGTCCCGTCCAGGAGCTTCAGTGCCGTTCGCAGCAGCTCCTCCGCCTCATCGACCCGCCCGCTGAAGTGGAGGAGCGACGCGCGGAAGGTCAGCAACCGGGCCTGGACGCCCTCAGCGCCATCCAGGTCGACCACCGCGGCGTAGTGCGCTTCGGTCAACGCCAGGGCGTCAGCATCACGGTCCGTGAAGGCGAGCAAGCGGGCCAGGTCGCGCGCCGACTCCGCTGACTCGACGACATCCCCCAGCCCTTCGAAGATCCGGAGCGACTCCTCGACCACCGGCAGGCCCTCGTCGTGCCGGCGCTGCAGGAACAGGAACCTGGCCTGCCTCCTGAGCAGCCCGGCACGGCGACGCGGATCGTCGAGACAGCCGAGTGCCCCGGTGATGAGACGGATCGCGTCGGCGTACGACCCCAGCGCGGCGGCCCGTTCGGCCGCCCTGCCCAACAGGTCGCCCGCACGGGTGCGCAGGTCGGCTGCCTCGGGGTCCCCAACCCCGGATGCGGCCGCTGCGTCGAGCAGGTGCTGGGCGATGACCTGGGCGAGCTCGTCGGCGCGCTCGGTCTCGCCCTCCAGGTGCGCTGCCACCATGAGGTGCCGCGAGCGTCGGTCCCGTCGGCTCAGCGTGCCGTAGGCGACCTGGCGGACCACGGTCTGGACGAAGCGGTATTGACCGCGTTCCGCCGAGAAGCGGTCGACCTCGATAGCGATCAGCTGCTTGTGCACCAGCGCATCCAGGACGCGGTCGAGGTCGGGGACGTCGGTCGCCAGGATGCCGATGCCCTCCTGGGTGAACGCCTCCCCGAGGACGCTGGCGTCCGACAGGACCCGGCGCTCCGCAGGATCCAGCGCATCGAGGCGCGCGGCAACCAGGGCGTGCAGCGAGGCCGGCGGACCCAGGGTCGACAAGTCGAGGTCGCGGCCCTCGGCGACGACGTACCTGCCCTCGACGGGCACCACGAGATCCCGGTCGATCAAGGCCCGGACGGTCTCGACGGCGTACAGGGGAATGCCCTCGGCACGACCGACGAGGCCGCTGCGGAGCTCTGCCGGGAGGCCGTCGACCAGGCCGTCGACCAGCTGCCCCATGGCCGCGTCCGTCAACGGCTCCAGGCGTAGCGGGGTCGCCCGGCGACCGCCGAGGTGCGGGCGAGCGGCCAGCAGCTCCGGTCGGGCGAGCAGGACGACGAAGCAGGAGAAAGAAGCGCGCGAGACCAGGAAGTCGAGGAACTCCGCGAGTCCCTCGTCCATGTGGTGACCGTCGTCGACCACCAGCACCAGCGGATCGCCGGCGGCCACCTGCTCGAAGAAGCGGGTCCAGGCCGCGAAGAGGTCTTCTCGTGCGAACTCCCGGGACTCCTCCCCCAGCAGCGATGCCACCCGCGGCAGCAACCAGCCGTGCTCGGAGTCGTCGGAGACCTGCTCGTCCAGCAGCCGGTCCAGCGCCCCGAGGATCACGGACCCCGGCTCGTCGCCGACGACGCCGAGTCGTCCGCGCACCGCCTCGGCCAGCGCCCAGAAAGCGACGCCGTCGCCGTAGGACAGGCAGCGGCCGCGGTGCCAACGGAAGGCGGTGGTCAGGCCGTCGGCGTACTTCTCGAGCTCCCACGCGATCCGGGACTTCCCGATCCCGCCCTCACCGTCGAGTACGACGAGGTGCGGGCGACCACTCTCCTCGGTGGCGTGGAAGAGCTCCTTGAGCAGGCGCAGCTCGCGGTCGCGGCCGACCAGCGGAGCCTCGAGCCCGTCCATGCGCTGGAGGCCGCCGACGGCGGCGACCACGGTGCCGGCCCGGTGCAGACGGACCGGCTCGGTCTTGCCCTTGAGTTCGTGCTCGCCGGCGTCCGTGTAGGTGACGGCCGCCGCCGTCAGGGACCGGGTGGCGGCGTCGACCAGGACCTCGCCCGGCCCGGCCGCGGACTGGATGCGCGCAGCGGTGTTGACCGGATCGCCGGCCACCATCCCCTGGTCGACCGCACCCAACGTGGCCGTCACCTCACCTGTGACGATGCCGACCCGCAACGCGAGCGACTCGATGCCGAGCCGTTCCCCCAGCGCCGCCACCTGCGAAACCAGCTCCAGCCCGGCCCGCACCGCCCGCTCGGCGTCGTCCTCGTGGGCCAACGGGACGCCCCAGACCGCCATCACGGCGTCCCCGATGAACTTCTCGACCTTCCCGCCGTACCGCTTGATGACGGTGCTGCAGGTGTCGAAGTACGCCGTGAGCAGGTCGCGGACGTCCTCGGTGTCGCGCTGCTCGGAGAGGGTGGTGTAGCTGACCAGGTCGCCGAAGAGCACCGAGCTGACACGCCTCTCCGCGGCAGCCGCGGAGGCCTGGGTCGCGCTCGCCACGGGCGTGCCGCAGACCGAGCAGAACGCCGCGCCAGGGATCAGCTCGGTCTGGCAGCCGCCGCAGGCAGATGGTGACTGTCGACTACCGCACAGGTGACAGAAGAGGGCGCCGTTCGGCAGCTGGCCACCACAGTTGCTGCAGTCCACAAGACCTCCCCGGTTCCCCGGTGAGCGTAGTGCGCCATCCGTCTCAGCGGGGAGATTCGGCTACTGGGCGGCCCGGGGCGTGAGCGGCACGGTGGCCGAGCCCGCCGCCAGGTCGTGCAGCCCGCGGCCGTCGGGCTTGTAGATCAGCGGCGGGACGACCAGCGCGACCATCACCTGCCGGAGCAGGGCCCGCAACAGGTCCAGCGGCCGCCCGCTGCCGTCGTACTTCACGACACGGAGGCGGGTGGCGAGCTGACCGAAGCTGCCGCCGACGAGCGCCATCAGGAACGCCGACTCGACGATGAAGACACCGAGCACGTAGAAGCCGGACCGTGAGTCCTCGCTCCAGCCGTCGGTGCCGATGATGGCCACGACGACCAGCGACGAGGCGAGCCAGTCGACGAAGAGCGCGAGGATGCGGCGTCCCCAGGAGGCGGTCTCGGTCACGCCGACAGGCTACTGACGCCGCCCACGCCGGTGACCGGCGGTCGGGACGTGTTACATGCCTGAAACAAACCGGATACGGTCAAGAAACTGCCCCCGCCTACGTTGCGAGGAGCCGTCGGCGCAACGTCGCTCCGAGGGCTCCGCTCGCACAGACTTTTGCCGGCCGCCCCAGGATCTGGATGCGGCCAAGGAGGACGAATGTTCGCAAACAGCGAGGAACTGCTGAAGTACATCAAGGACGAGGGCGTCGAGATGGTCGACGTACGCTTCTGCGACCTCCCCGGCGTCATGCAGCACTTCACCGTTCCCGTTTCCTCGTTCGACCAGTCGGTCTTCGACGACGGTCTCAACTTCGACGGGTCGTCGATCCGTGGGTTCCAGGCGATCCACGAGTCCGACATGTCGCTGTTCCCGGACCCGACCACGGCGTACATCGACCCATTCCGGGTCGCCAAGACGCTGGTCGTCAACTTCTTCATCCACGACCCGCTCACGGGTGAGGCCTACTCGCGCGACCCGCGCAACATCGCCCGCAAGGCGATGGCCTACCTCGCCAGCACCGG
>JBKJUE010000082.1:0-27007 GCA_046590395.1 Nocardioides sp. | reverse complement strand
GGGGACGTTGAGCATCCGGGCCAGCGTCTGCGCGAGGTAGGTCTTGCCGCAGCCGGTCGGGCCGACCACGAGGATGTTGGACTTGGCGACCTCGACGACCTCGTCCTTGCTGTGCTTGCCGGAGATCGGCTGGAGACCCGCCTGCACCCGCTTGTAGTGGTTGTAGACCGCCACCGCGAGGGACTTCTTGGCGTGCTCCTGGCCGATGACGTAGGAGTTGAGGAACTCGAAGATCTCCTGGGGCTTGGGCAACTCGTCGAGGCTGACCTCGGTGCCCTCGCTGAGCTCCTCCTCGATGATCTCGTTGCAGAGGTCGATGCACTCGTCGCAGATGTAGACACCCGGGCCGGCGATCAGCTTCTTGACCTGCTTCTGACTCTTCCCGCAGAAGGAACACTTCAACAGGTCGCCGCCGTCACCGATCCGTGCCACGGTCATCCTCCGGTCCTGGTGGAACAACAATCTGCGAGAGCCGTACGACGGTACCTTGCCCAGCCCCCCGATGGGTGGCTGACACGAGGAACTCGTCGACGTGGCTCATGAGGGGTCACCCCGTCGTGGCGGGGGTGCCCTTCAGGGACTCCAGGACTGCGTCGATCAGGCCGTACTCGACGGCCTGCTCGGCGGTCAGGATCTTGTCGCGCTCGATGTCACGGCTGACCTGCTCCAGGTCACGCCCGCTGTGGTCGCTGATCATCTTCTCGAGCAGTTCGCGCATGCGCAGGATCTCGTTGGCCTGGATCTCGATGTCGGAGGTCTGGCCGAACGTGCCCTCGGTGTAGGGCTGGTGGATCAGGATCCGGCTGCTGGGCAGCGCCAGCCGCTTGCCGGGGGTGCCGGCCGCGAGCAGGATCGCCGCCGCCGAGGCCGCCTGGCCCAGGCACACCGTCTGCACGTCGGGCTTGATGAACCGCATCGTGTCGTAGATGGCGGTCAGCGCGGTGAACGAGCCACCGGGGCTGTTGATGTAGATGCTGATGTCCTGGTCGGGGTTCATCGACTGCAGGCACAACAGCTGGGCGATGACCGCGTTGGCGACGTCGTCCGAGATCGGCGTGCCGAGGTAGATGATGCGCTCCTCGAACAGCTTGCCGTAGGGGTCGATCCGTCGGAAGCCGTAGGACGTGCGCTCTTCCCACTGGGGGATGTAGTAGTTCATCTCAGACATGGTCAGTCCTTCTGACGGGCCGGGCGGCCCTCGTCGGCGGCTTCGCGGGCGCTCTTGATGACCTGGTCGACCAGGCCGTACTCGAGCGCCTGGTCGGCGGTGAACCAGCGGTCGCGGTCGGCGTCGTTCTCGATCTGCTCGACGGTCTGGCCGGTGTGCTGGGCGATGAGCTCCAGGAGGACCTTCTTGATGTGCAGCGACTGCTGCGCCTGGATCTTGATGTCCGAGGCCGAGCCGCCCATGCCGGACGACGGCTGGTGCATCATGATCCGCGCGTGCGGGAGGGCGTAGCGCTTGCCCTTGGTGCCGGCGCACAGGAGGAACTGGCCCATCGAGGCGGCCAGGCCCATGCCGACCGTCGCCACGTCGTTGGGGATGTAGTTCATGGTGTCGTAGATCGCCATGCCGGCGTCGACCGAGCCACCGGGGCTGTTGATGTGCAGGAAGATGTCGGCGTCGGGGTCCTCGGCGGACAGCAGCAGCAGCTGCGCGCAGATCGCGTTGGCGTTCTGGTCACGCACCTCGGAGCCGAGGAACACGATCCGCTCCCGCAGCAGACGCTGGTAGATGTGGTCGTCGAGCCCGTACATCGAGCTGGCGTCGGCCATCTGGGGGCTGGGGTTCAGGTTCACGTCTGCGACCCTAGCCCCCGACTTCGACAGTTCCACGCCATATCCCCCGCTGTTCACTCACAGCGGATTTCACCGGTCAGCGCCCGGTCAGCTCCCGGCCACGGACGACGTACGCCGGGTCGATGCGCGGCCCGGGCCTCCGGGGCGGGCTGTCGTCGCGGGCCGCCAGGCGAGGACGAGGAGCGCCGCGAGCAGCCCCCGGAGCAGGGTCACGCCTCCGCGGCCGCCTTGAGCCGGGCCACGGTCTGGGCCATCCCGGTCTCGAGCTCGTCGGCGTGCTCGTCGCTGCCGCCCAGGGCGAGCGGCGCGAACGCCCTGCTCAGGAGCGTGACCCCCGAGGGCACGGGCCGGCGGTGGACGACGCGGGTGCCGGCCGGGTCGGGGCTGATCTCCCAGATCCAGCGGGCACCACTGGACTTCGTGTCCCAGGCGAGGGTCCGGCCGGGCTCGAGGACGGCCAGCACGCTGCGCGTGGGCCAGACGACCGCCTTGCGGCGGTTCACGCCGAGGTACCACTGCCCGACCCGCAGGCCGCCGGGCTTCAGCGGCACCATCCGCACCAGCTCGGGGCTCCACTCGGGCATCCGGGAGAAGTCGGTCAGGAGCGCCCACACCTTCTCCGGGGGCGCCGCGACCGTCGCCTCGGCGTGCAGCTCACGGGCGGCGGAGGAGGAGGTCGTCATGTGGACAGTCTGCCTCGTCCGGGAGGAGCCGGGGGTCAGGCCAGCCAGTCGGCCATGGCCCGGTGCACCTCGGCATGGTTGAGCAGGTCGAAGTGGTCGGCGCGGCCGACGTGCAGCACGTCGGCACCCGGGAACAGCTCGGCGCCGTACCGGTCGCGGCCGTACGCCGAGGGCACCCGCACGAGGTAGTCGCCGACGATGTTCCCCACGGGGTGCCGCGGCGATGAGGTCAGCGTGGCCGCCACCAGGCGGTAGCGCGCGTGCGGCAGCGGCGGGACGTCCTCCGCCAGGCCGGCGACGAGGTCGTGGACGCCGACTGAGCGCCAGTCCAGGATTCGGCCGAACGGCGCGGTCTCGGGCAGCCGGCCGAGGCCGCGGCTGCCGTGGCCGATGCCTCGCGCGATCGGGGCTCCGAGGTGCGGGGTGCCGAGGGTGATCACGTCGGAGACCAGCTCGGTCCAGGGGTGCTCGTCGTCGGTGGCGACGGCCCCGGCTGCCCGCATGATCAGGCCGCCCATGGAGTGTCCGACGAGGGCGATCCGGGTGACCTCGACGGGCCACGCCTCGACCAGCGGCTGGAGCAGCGCGGCGAGCGCGACGCCGTTCGCGCGAAGGCCGAGGCCGGTGTTGGCCCGCAGGAACACGGGCGTCCAGCCGCGGCCGGCGAGGGCCTCGCCGTACGTCGTGCCGGTCTGCTCGCGCAGGTGGTTCCAGTAGGCCTCGTTCTCGCAGAGCCCGTGCAGGAACACGACGATCCGGCCGGTGGCTCCGGGGAAGGCGGCGGCGAGACCGGCCTCGTCGACGGGGACGTCGCGGCCACCCGACCGGACCGCCATCGGGATGGCCAGGCGGGGTCGTTCGCGGACCAGCCGGTCGCCGATGAGGCCGTTGACGGCGGAGTTCACGAAGCGGCCCCGGCGGCCGTCCTCGAGCCGCGGACCGGCTCCGGTGGCGGCGACCTTGTCGAGGCCACGGGACGCGGCGCGGAGGCCCAGGCCCAGACCGCCGTAGACGGCGGTCGCGATCCCGCGGTGCACGACCTCCCCGACGCTGGCGCCAGTGGCTCCCGTGGCCCGGCGGACCAGGCCGTGCGCCCGGTCGGTGACCGCGAGGTGGGTGTCGCGCGCCGAGCGCACGACCAGCTCGTCGAGGACCTCCGACAGCAGGGACAGGGCGTCGAGCACGCCGGGTTCGTCGGGGCGGCGGGCCGTCGTCGAGCTCATGTCGGCGATCGTAGCCCTCTCGGAGCACAGGTGTTCACTGAGACTCGCCGACGACCCCTGCTCCGTCCTGAGCCCACGGACGCACGACGCCCCGGACCGCCGAGCTGTCCGGGGCGTCGTCGTACGACTGAGGTCAGTCCGTGTCGGACTCCGCGTCGGCGGTGTCCTCGGCGGCCACCTCGGCCTCGGGCTCACCGATCGTGCCGTCGGGACGCAGGTTCTTCAGCTCGACCACGTTGCCCGAGGCGTCCTTGACGACCGCCGCCTCGACGATCGTGGCCAGCGCCTTCCCGCGCAGGATCTCCTGCACCAGGTCGGGGATGTGGTTGTGCTCGAACATGTGGTTCGCGAACTCCTGCGGGTCCTGCCCGGACTGCTGGGCGCGGCGCACCAGGTGCTGGGAGAGCTCGGCCTGGTCGACGCCGAACTCCTCCTTCTTCGCGATCTCGTCGAGCACGAACTGGGCGGCGACGGCGTCGCGGACCCGGCGCTCGAGGTCACCCTCGAACTCGTCGACGGTCTGGCCCTCGTCCTCGAGGTACTTGTCCATGGTGATGCCGGCGTACGCGAGCTGCTGCTCGATGTTCTGGCGACGGGCGTTGAGCTCGTCGGTGACGATCGTGTCGGGCAGCGGGATCTCGACCTTCTCGAGCAGCTTCTCGAGCACGGCGTCGCGGGCGGCCGCAGCCTGCTCGAGGCGCTTGCCCTTGCCGAGGCGCTCGCGCACGTCGGTGGTCAGCTCCTCGGCGGTGTCGAACTCCGAGGCCATCTGCGCGAACTCGTCGTCGAACGCGGGCAGCTCCTGCTCCTGGACCTGGGTGACGGTCACCGCCACCTCGACGTCCTGGCCGACGAGGTCGCCGCCGACGAGTTGGGAGCTGAACGTCTTCTCCTCACCGGCGGTCATGCCGGTGAGCGCGTCGTCGAGCCCGTCGAGCATGCCGCCGCGGCCGACCTGGTAGGACATGCCGCTGACCTCGGCACCCTCGACGACCTCGCCGTCATGGGTGGCCTTGAGGTCCAGCACGACGAAATCGCCGTCGGCTGCGGCGCGGTCGACGTCGTTGAGGGCGGCGAACCGGCCGCGGAGGGCCTCGACCTGCTCCTCGACGTCACTGTCGGTGACCTCGGCGTCCTCGACCTCGGCCTCGAGTCCGTCGTAGTCGGGCACCGTGATCTCGGGCTTGACCTCGACCTCGGCGGTGAACTCCAGGTCCTCGTTGTCGCCGAACTTGGTCACCTCGATCTCGGGCTGGGCCAGCGGCTCGAGGGAGTTGCTCTGCAGCGCCTCCATGTACTTCTGCGGAAGCACGTCGTTGATCGCCTGGTCCAGGACCGCGCCGCGACCGACCTGGCGGTCGATGACGGACGGCGGGACCTTGCCGCGCCGGAATCCGGGCACGTTGATCTGCTGGGCAATCTTCTTGTACGCCGCGTCGAGGCTCGGCTTGAGCTCCTCGAAGGGCACCTCGACGGTCAGCTTGGCCCGGGTCGGGCTCAAGGTCTCGACGGCGCTCTTCACCATGGTCTCCTGTCAATGCTGTCTTGGGGTGACTCTGTCGATCAGTCGGGGCGACAGGACTCGAACCTGCGGTCTCCTGCTCCCAAAGCAGGCGCGCTAGCCACTACGCTACGCCCCGCCAAGGGTCCCAGGACCTGCCTGGAAACCCCTTGGAGCGGATGACGGGAATCGAACCCGCGTAATCAGTTTGGAAGACTGAGGCTCTACCATTGAGCTACATCCGCACACCCGGGGGCTCCGCCCCCGGGATCCCCCGAAAACGCAGCCCACCGGATCTTTTTGGCCGGGAGTCATGGTGCCACACGCGGGGCCTCCTGCCGTAACCGAGGCGACCCCCGGACGGTCAGGTGCGGTGCAACAGGAGCAGCGCGCGGTCGTCGTGCGGCGAGCCGAGCGCGTCCACCAGGCGACGGGCTCCGCCGTCGAAGTCACCGCGCAGGAGCTGCTCGGCCTGGCCCAGCATCCGGTCGATGCCGAGCTCGATGTCACGGTTGGGGGTCTCCACGAGACCGTCCGTGTAGAGGATCAGCGCGTCCCCGGCCCGGAGCACGCCCTCGACGCCGGGGAAGTCCGCGCCTTCGAGGAGTCCCAGCGCCGGGCCGTCCGCGTGGTGCACGATCCAGCGCCCGGAGCCCGCCCCCCGCTGGGCGGCCGGCGGGTGGCCCGCCGAGCGCATCGTGAAGCTGCCGGTGGTCAGGTCGAGGGACAGGTGGACCGCGGTCGCGAACCCTTCCTCCCAGTCCTGGCGCAGGAGGTAGTCGTTGGCGGCAGGCAGGAAGTCCTGGGGCGCCATCGCGCCGAGGAGCCCTCCGAAGGCTCCGGAGAGGAGCAGAGCCCGGGTGGCCGCGCCCTCGCCCTTGCCGGAGACGTCCACGACCGCCATCTCGAGCCGGCCTGGCGCAGGCATCGAGGTCACCACGAAGTCGCCGGCGAACGGCGTCCCTCCGGCCGACCGCAACGCGGTCTCGGCGTGCCAGCCGACAGGCAGCTGGGGGATGTGGCCTTGTCCCTGGATCCGGTCGCGCAGGTCCACCAGCATGGATTCACCCTGGGTGCCGGCGACGCCGAGCCGGGTCCGGCGGAACGACGTCATCAGGATGATGAAGCCGGCGATGAACATCACCAGCACGGCACCGACGGTCCGGACGTCCACCGTCTCCTGCCGGGTGAGCGAGAGCACGACCAGCACCAGCATGAACACCACGAACCACGGGAGGTGACGCGGCCCGAGGACCAGGCTGCCGACCAGCAGGGGCAGGACCAGCGTGCTGAGCGGCACGATCGTGGGGAAGATGACGATCAGGGCGCCGATGACGAAGGCGACGACGCTCAGCACCCGGACGGCCCGGCTGCGCCGGGGTAGCACCGTTCGCACGGCGGCCGTCCAGGCGCGACGCACCGACGAGGCGAAGGCCGGTCCACGGGGATCGGTCATGGTCCTCGACTCTCGGGCAGGTGGTGCGGTCACTGTACGGCTCGCGACCGGAACCGGGGTTGGCATCGCGGACACCAGAACAGGTTGCGGCCCGAGAGGACCTCCGTGCGCACGGTTGCCCCGCACACGAGGCACTCCTGCCGGTTGCGACGGTAGACGTAGACCTCGCCACCGTGATCATCGACGCGCGGGGGTCGATCCATCGCCTCGGGGGTGTGCTCGGGGCGGACGGTGTCGATCCGGCCGGTGCGCACCCCCTCGGCCATCAGCTCGACCAGGTCGTCCCACATCGCCCGGAACTGACCGGAGCGCACGGTGTACCCGGGGCGCAGGGGGTGCATCCGGTGCCGGAACAGCAGCTCCGCACGGTAGACGTTGCCCACGCCCGCGAGCACCGTCTGGTCCATCAGCAGGCCACCGATCGGGGCCCGGCTGCGACGGATCCGCTCCCAGGCGGGTGCCGGGTCGGTGCCCGCCCGGATCGGGTCCGGACCCGAGCGGGCCACGATCGCGGCGCGCTGCCCCGCGGTCAGCAGCTCACAGGTCGTCGCGCCGCGCAGGTCGGCGTACGACGTGTCGGGGGCCGTGGCGACCAGCCGCAACCGCACCTGGCCGACCGGGAGGGGAACCTCGTCCACACCGTGGTGGACGGCGAACGTGCCGTAGAGGCCGAGGTGCACGTGGACGAACCGGTCGCCGGCGAAGGCGATGAACAGGTGCTTCCCCCAGGCCTCCGCACCCTCGAGGAGCGCGCCGTCGAGGAGGGCGGCGGCGTCGGCGAAGCGTCCCTGCGGGCTCTGCACCCGCACCTGCCGGCCGGCGAAGGCCGCCTCCAGCTCGCCGGCAAGCCGGTGGAGGGTGTGACCCTCAGGCATCGTCCGGGCGGACCCGGGCCGACTCGGGGAGCGGCGGGAGGTCGCCGGTCCGCTCGTAGTCGGCGAGCTGGCCGATCCGGCGTACGTGCCGCTCGTCGCCCGGGAACGGCGTGGCGAGGAAGACCTCCACGAACCGGGTCATGTCCTCGAGGCTGTGCATCCGGCCGCCGACGCTGATCACGTTGGCGTCGTTGTGCTCGCGGGCGAGCACCGCGGTCTCCTGGGACCAGACGAGCGCGGAGCGCACGCCCGTCACCTTGTTGGCCGCGATCTGCTCGCCGTTGCCGGAGCCGCCGATGACGACGCCCAGGCTGTCGGCGCCGTCGGCGCGCTCGGCGGCCACCCCCTCGGCCGCCCGGAGGCAGAAGACGGGGTAGTCGTCGAGGGCGTCGTAGACGAAGGGGCCGTGGTCGACCGGCTCGTAGCCGTGGTCGCGGAGCCACGCCAGCAGGTGGTCCTTGAGGTCGAGACCGGCATGGTCGGAGCCGAGGTGCACGCGCATGCGCGGATTCTGTCAGGGCGCGTGCTGGCGCAAGAACGCGGCCACCTGGCGCATCGTCGGCTCCGCGCTCGGGAACCTGCCGGGGTGACGCCAGAATCCGTGGACCTGGCCGAGGTAGCGGGTCCCCACGACCTCGACGCCCGCCTCGGCCAGCAGGGCAGCCAGGTGCTCCCCCTCGTCGCGCAGCGGGTCGTGCTCGGCGGTGACCACCAGCGTCGGCGGCAGGGTGCCGAGCCGGTCGGACAGCAGCGGCGCGAGATCTGGGTCGCTCAGGTCGGACTCCGCGGCGGCGTACTGCTGCCAGTACCAGGCGGCCTCGCGCGGGTCGAATCCGTCGGTGGCCGTGCGAAAGGACTCGAAACCGGCCGTGGGGTCGAGGAACGGGTAGACCAGGGCCACGGCAGCGAAGAAGCCGGGGTGGCGCAGCGCCGCGACCACCGCGAGGTTGCCGCCCGCACTGTCGCCGTGGACGTACGCCGGGCCGGCGAGGCCGAGGCCCGCCGCCTCGCGCCCCAGCCAGGTGACCACGGTCGAGACGTCGTCAGGAGCGGCGGGAAACGGGTCCTCGGGTGGCCGTCGGTAGTCGACGCTCAGGACCGCCAGCCCGCAGCGGTTCGCCAGCCGTCGGGCTGACGGGTCGTGGACGTCGATGTCGTGGAAGACGAAGCCGCCACCGTGGAGGTGGAGCACGACGCCGGCTGCCGCGCCCTCGGGCCGGTAGAGGCGGCAGCGCACGCCGCCCGCGTCGAGGTCTCGGACGTCAGCGACTTCCTCGCGCGCCTCGTCGGCGGCCAGGGCACGCGCTTCGGCGCGGGCGGCGTCGACGTCGTACCCCTGGGTGTACGCCGGTACGTCGCCCGCGGCGAGCTCGACGGCCCGGCGGGCCTCCGGGAAGAGCACCATCGCCGGGTCAGCGCTGCATCAGCGCGTCCAGGGCGACTGCTATCGAAGCCGCGACCCGGAAGTCGATCCGCTGGTCGGGAACGTGGACGGTGTACTTGTCGCGGACGCTGCCCTGTCGCTCGACGCCGAGCAGCGGCTGCCCCTCCGGGGTGACGAAGTCGAAGTGGATCGGCAGGAACGGGATGTCGGTGAACCGGCGGATCAGCGCCACCCCCTGGCTGCGCTCCTGGCCCCGGCCCTGGTAGCCCGGGCCCTCGATGTGGAACGTGGAGCGCAGCAGGCTCGCGCCGAAGTCCTTGCGGAAGAAGCCGATCTGCTGGCCGGTCTCGTCGGTGATGTCGTAGCCGGAGTTGAGGTCGATCTTCTTGCGCGCCTTGAACCCGAACACCGGCCGCGACTTGGTCTCGTCGCTGTAGAAGGTCACCTGCTCCTTGAACGCCATCCGCTTCTGCTCGGCGATGCCCATCAGCTGGCCGAAGCTGCCGTCAGGGTTGGCAGCGAACAGCGAGTACTTGTTGGTGGTCATCGCGAACTTCTGCTGGACGTAGAAGGTCGGGAGATACATCGGATCAGTCATGCCGCGAACCCTACTGACCGACCCTGGTCCCGGGGTCGCCTTCGGCTGGTTCGTGCTCGCACAAACGCCGGCACCCAGTGCGACAGTGCCTCGACCGCGTGGTCGAATGCCCTTCGTGCGGACCGCTGGCGACGTCGATGTGAGACCCGCGCTGGAGTGGGCCGCAAGCGTGAGCGGTCCCGTCGCGGGAGTTCAGGAGCTCGAGGGTGGCTGGACCTCCACGATGCTGGCCCTGACGAGGGACGTGGGCGACGACCTCGTTCTTCGTCTGATGACCCGCGAGCCATGGCGTACCCATGGTGAGGGCCTGACGACCCGGGAGAGTCAGGTCCAGACGATGCTCGAGAGCACTCCGGTCCCTGCGCCGCGCTCGCGTGCCCTCGACGCCGATGGCTGCAGTTGCGGCTACCCGGCTCATCTGATGACGAGGCTTCCGGGCGCCGTGCAGCTCGATCGGGTCGACGCGGACTCGATGGCTCTCCTCGCCGACGTGCTCGTGACCATCCACGACGTCGTACCGACCAGCGAGGTGCGTGCGTATCAGCCCTGGGCATGGGAAGCGAAGTTCCAGGTCCCGATGTGGGCCACGGAACCCAAGCTGTGGGAAGAGGGTTTCGCGTGGCTGCGCACCCAGCCGCCGGGGTTCGAGCCACGCTTCATCCACCGTGACTTCCAGCCCCGGAACGTGCTCTGGTCCGCAGGGCGCGTGAGCGGTGTCGTCGACTGGGTGGAGGCCTCGGTCGGCCCAGCCTGGTTGGACGTTGCACACTGCTGCACCAACATTGCCATCATGCACGGCAACGACGCGGCCGACCGATTTGCTGCGGCCTACCTCGAGCGCAGCGGACGCGAGGCGCAGCCCTACTTCGACGTCATGGACGTTGTCGGGTTCCTGCCCCCTCCAGGCAAGAGCGGTTTCTTCGATGACGACAGCCAGGAAAACCGGCGGCTCGAGCAGCGGCTTCGCTCGGTCATGGAGCACATGGGCGGTTGAGGGGCGTCCAGGCCACCGCCGGACGCGCTCGCCAAAGCTCGTCACCATGGGACCCCCTTGAGGCCCGACCATGCCTGTGGCCCCGCCGCGGCGGGGTGTGGGGCTGGGTGGTCAGTGGTCGGGCGGGTGTCCGGACCGGGTGCGCCGGTCGGGTGAGACGTCGGTGGTGCCGTCGTGATCCACGAGGTAGCGGTAGCCGTAGGGGCTCGTCCACAGGAACATGCCTGGTGTCAGGGCGAGGTAGCGCCAACGGCCGTGGGTCTTGTGGCGGTGGTGGCGTCGGCACAGCGGTGCGAGGTTGCAGGCGCAGGTGACGCCGTCCTGGTCGTGGGGGACGACGTGATCCTTGTCGCAGCGCTTGGCGGGTCGGGTGCACCGGGGGAAGACGCAGTGGCGGTCGCGGAGATCGACCTGGTCGGCCATGGCGGCCGGCGGCGTGTAGCGGTCCACCGGCGCGCACGTCCCGAGGTCGATGAGCGGTTTCACGGTGATCTTGGCGGCGCCGCCGCACCAGGTGCGGATCTGTTGTTCGAGGACGGGGAGGTTGAGGTTGTCGAGGTGCCCGACCCGGTCGGCGCCGCCGGTGTCGGTGCCGGTGACGGCCGCGTGGGAGAGGTGGGCGTAGATGACGACCTCCCGGCCAGGCTTCGCGGTCGACCCCGGTGAGGTGCGTGCCGACTCCGGAGTGCGTCGATCGAGCCTGTCGAGATCAGTCCCGTCGTGCCCGGTCCCCTCTTCGCCGGTGAGGTCGAGGGTGAGCTGGCGTCGGGCGATCTCCCCGACGGCGACCGCTCGACGGACGTCCAACGACTGTTGGGAGCCGAGGTCCTTCAACGTCGCGGCGGACTGGGCGACCGCTGACTCGAGGTCGAGGGCGTCGGCGAGGTCGAGGGTGCCGTAGACGGACGCGGTGCCGGAGAGGCCCTTGAGGGTGTGGTCTCGGGTGTCGATGGTGAAGTGTCGGCCATCGGCGGCGGCCTTCTGGCGGGCTTCGGCCTCCTGTGGCATGAACCGGGCGATCGCGGTGTCGATGGTCCGGTCGAGGGCGGCGGGACGGATCTTGTGGGCGAACGGGGCGACCTTGGCGTCGACGTGGGCGGCGGCCTCGCGGGACAGGGCGATGGTGGCGCGGGCGATCCGGCGGGCCCGCCAGGCGGGGAGGTCGCCGTCCAGGACGCGTTGCCACAGGCGAGGCAGCCGGTGGCGGAGCTCGATGGCTTCCCCGACGTAGGCCTTGCCGGCCTCGGTGGACAGACCGACGGCAGTGGCGAACTCGGCGACAGAGAACTCCGCGACCAGCGGGGCGCCGGGTCCGGCGATGTGGATGGGTTGGTCGCCGTACCAGTCACACGCGGCATCGTCGATCGAGTCGACCGAGTGCATGGCCGCCCAGTCGACGGCGGCCTTGAGGAGGTCGGCTTCGGCGGCGTCCGCGTCGGCCCGTCGACCGCGCACGAACTGGAGCACCGCGGCTGCGGTGTCGAGCTCGGGTGCGGTCCTGGCCATGGGTCTACTCAAGCAGGGCCCACCGACACTGAGGATGATTCAAGTTCCAGTCCGACCCCCGAAATCCCCTTGTTTCGTTGGGGTGTGGAGAACTATTTCAGAAATCTTTTGGGCCGTGACCTCGGTGGCCGACCCCGCTGCTCGTTGCCCTGCCTACCTCATGGGGTTTCGAGGCTCGGGCGCCAGAGCGCCCTCGCACCTCAACCAGCGGTGCGGCCGAAGCGGGCGACCAGGTGCCAGACCCGCTTCAGGGATGGGAGGTCGTGGTCGCCGGTGCGGGCGGAGTCGCCGATGACGGCGGGGGTCAGCACCAGGCCGAGCGAGCGGGCGAGCTCGACGAACTCGGGACCGCGGTAGTCCGGGTCGAGTCCGGCCGTCGCCACCTCGAACCCGGGGTGCCACTCGACGGGGCAGCCGAGCCGGACGGCTGCGGCCTCGACCGCGGTGTCGCGGAAGCAGGGGTCGAGCACGACAGCCTCCACGTCCCGGTCGAACCGCACGCCACCGTGGACGTGTGCCTCCACGTAGTCGTCGAGCAGGTCGTGGCCGGCGGCACGGCAGAGTGCGACCAGGTCCTGGATCTGTTCCGGACCACCCACCGCCTCGGGCTCGTACCACGAGTCGGGGAAGCAGAAGCTGCTGCGTGTGGTCACCTCCGGCCGGAGCCGGACGTACGCCGATCCGAACCGGATCGACCCTCCGTGCGCGCGGTCCTCGTGGTTGAGGGCGCCGTACAGCGGCCGGTCCGCCGCCGGCCTGTTGTCGTACTTCTGGTCGAAGAGCCGGCTCTCCCAGCCCCAGCGGTCACCGCCGGGGAATGCGGTGAGCCCGCCGTTGGAGGTGCCCGTCTCGAACTGGGAGCGGTCACAGCCGTCCGCCGCCATCGACTCGATCACCAGGCCACCCCGAACGGGCCAGCCCGGGTGGAACTGGAGCGTGACCCGTGGCTTCGACACCCTCGCGGCGCTCGCTACTCGACCGGCGGTGCGGCCTCGACGAGGCGTGCGAGCTCCTCGTCGACGACGGACGGGTCGAGCTTGGTGAAGATAGGGGTCGGCTTGGCCACCGGCAGCCCGACCGTGACCGGCCGGCGCTCCCAGGCGGGAGCGGACGTGTAGTCACCGGTGATGATCGGGTACGCCGCCCCGCCGTCGAGGTCCTCCGCCTCCTGGAGGACCGGCATCGGCGCGATGTCGCCGGCGCCGCCGAAGGCCCGGTCGACCTCGTTGGCAGCGAAGGGCAGGAACGGCGACAGGATCAGGTTGAGGTCGGCCACGCACTGGGTGATCACGTGCAGGATCGTGCCGAGGCGTTCCCGCTCGTCGTCGCCCTTGAGCTTCCAGGGCTCGTTGTCGGAGACGTACTTGTTGACCTCGGCGACGGTGCGCATGGCCTCACCGATCGCCTGCTTTTGCCGGTGCCGGGCGATCAGGTCGCCGACCGTGGCGAAGGCCCCTTCGACGTGGGCCAGCAGGGCCAGGTCCTCGGGCGTCGGGTCGACGGCCTGCGGGATCTCGCCGTAGTTCTTGGCGACCAGCGTGGCCGTCCGGTTGACCAGGTTGCCCCATCCTGCGACCAGCTCGTCGTTGGTGCGGCGCACGAACTCCGCCCAGGTGAAGTCGGAGTCCTGGTTCTCGGGGCCGGCGGCGGCGACGAAGTATCGGAACGCGTCGGGCTGGTAGCGGCTCAGCAGGTCACGGACGTAGATGACGACCCGCTTCGACGAGGAGAACTTCTTGCCCTCCATCGTGAGGAACTCCGAGCTGACCACCTCGGTCGGCAGGTTGAGCTCACCGAACGCACGCGGCTCCCCGCCCTTGCTGCCCTTGCCGGAGTAGGCCAGCAGCTCGGCCGGCCAGATCTGGCTGTGGAAGGTGATGTTGTCCTTGCCCATGAAGTAGTAGGACAGGGCCTCCGGGTCGTTCCACCACTGGCGCCAGGCGTCGGGGTCGCCGCTGCGACGGGCCCACTCGACGGATGCCGACAAGTAGCCGATGACCGCGTCGAACCACACGTAGAGCTTCTTGGTCGGGTTGTCCCGCCAGCCGTCCAGCGGGACCGCGATCCCCCAGTCGATGTCGCGGGTCATCGCCCGTGGCCGGATCTCCTTGAGGATGTTCTGGCTGAACCGGATCACGTTGGGACGCCACAGACCGGTGGCCTCGCGCTCGTCGAGCCACTCCCCCAGCGCCTCGGCGAGGGCCGGCAGATCGAGGAAGAAGTGTTGGGTCTCGACGAACTCCGGGACCTCGCCGTTGATCCGCGACCTCGGGTTGACCAGGTCGTGCGGATCGAGCTGGTTGCCACAGGTGTCGCACTGGTCGCCGCGTGCGCCCTCGGCCCCGCAGATCGGGCAGGTGCCCTCGATGTAGCGGTCGGGCAGCGTCCGGCCCGTCGACGGCGAGATGGCGCCGTACGTCGTCTGCTCGACGAAGTAGCCGTTCTCGTAGACGCCGAGGAACAGCTCCTGCACGACGGCGTGGTGGTTGGGCGTCGTGGTCCGGGTGTAGAGGTCGTAGGTGACCCCCAGCGCGCAGAGGTCCTCGGCGATCATCCGGTGGTACTTGTCCGCCAGCTCCTGCGGGGGGACGCCCACCTCGTCGGCGGCGATCAGGATGGGGGTGCCGTGCTCGTCGGTGCCGGAGACCATGAGGACGGCGTGCCCGGCCATCCGCATGTACCGACTGAAGACGTCGGAGGGCACACCGAAACCGGCCACGTGGCCGATGTGGCGCGGGCCGTTGGCGTACGGCCAGGCGACGGCGGACAGGACTTTGCTCATGCGGTGATCCTAAGAGGCAGCCCGCAGTCGTCACGAACGGGTTACTCCTGCGGGCCGAGGGCACCCTCCGCCGAAGCGGCGTGCAGCTCCTTGAGCTCGACGAAGATGACGTGAGTCTCGCTGTCGCCGATGTTCTCGCCGCTGTGCTGCTGTGCAGGGAGCCAGTTGGCCAGGCCGGCCGCCAGCTCGACGTCGCGCGACGTGTCACCTGCGTGGAGCCGCCGTCGGAAGGAGGACAGCGTCACCATCACGCTGTCGGGGTGGGCGTGGGGTGTGGTTCGGTCGCCGGGCTCGTCCCGGTACTCCAGCACCCGCACCCGGTCGTTCTCGAAGACGACGCGATAGAGGTCGCCGTTGCTGACGGTGGGATCCCCCGCTGCGTCGGTCACCCCTCGAGGGTGACCACCTCGACGCTCGTCGTCAAGAGGATCGGACCCAGATACCCCGATGGGCGTCCCAGGGGGACGCCCACCGGGCGAGGTCGTGATCAGCAGGGTGCGGTGGTCAGATCTGCGTGCCGCCCTGCGTGGGGTACGTCGACGTGGTGGTGCCGGTCGTCGACGTGCTGCTGGCGCCTGCCGAGGCGAACTCGGACTGGCCGTTCTGCGCCTTGTCTTCGGCGCGAGCGCGACCGGTCTGCAGGTCGGACTTCGCCTGCTCCTTGGCGTCACGGCTCTTGTTGTAGGCGTCCTCGAGCATGCGTCGGGCGACGTCCTTGCCGCCCAGGCCGAACGCCAGCGCCAGGCCGAGCGCCAGGGCGCCCATGGTGGCGGCGAAGGCGATCGAGACGATCTCCTCGGCGATCTTCAGCTGGTTCAAGATCATGAACATGGCGATGACCATGACCAGCGCGGGCACGATCGTGGCCACGATCTTGCCCGTAGGCGTGTCACCCATCAGGTTGGCGACGCCGGCAGCGACGGCACCGGCGATCAACGCGGCCACGACGAAGATGATGATGGCGGCGATGATGTTGGGCAGGTACGCGAGCACCTGGTTCATGAACGTGGTGACGGCCGGGATCTTCAGGGCGCCGATGGCAGCGACCACGAAGAAGAGGAAGACGAACCAGAAGACCACGCGGGCGATGCCGTTGGACGGGCTGGCGCCGGGCAGCACCTTCTCGACGTACTTGTTGGCGTCCGAGCTGTGCAGGTGCTGATCGACACCCACCTTCTGCAAGACCTTGCGAATGAGGCCTGACACGACCTTGGCGACGATGAAGCCGACGAGCAGCAGGACCAGGAAGCCCAGCAGGTTCGGCAGGAACGCGAAGAAGGAATCTGTCGCGTTCTGGAAGCTTTCTCCGATGTTCATGGGGGATATCCGTTCGTGATCGTGACGGGCCCTGAGCACCCGTCTGCCCCACCCGTGCCCGTGGACTTACGACGTAAACCTCTGGGCCCGACGAGTCACCCGGCGGACTCCGACTGCAGGAGCGCGATCCGGTTCAGCAGCTCCTCGAGCGCGTCGTCGAACTCCCGGCAGGCGTGGTTCTCGGAGAGCGCGTCCCGCAACCGGTCGACGGTCGGGAACGGCACGATGCTCTTGTCGTTGGCGTCCTCGGAGTCGTCGAGGACGTCGAGCGGGCCGACGTCGGCACCGAGTGCCGACACCTCGAGGAGGAGGTGCCCGAGCAAGAAGCTGGTGAACGCCCGGTAGGCCTCGACCATGGCCTCGTCCGTGAATCCCTCGGCCTCGAGCCCCACCAGGAAGGTCTCGACCCAGCGCAGGCTGCGCAGGGGAGGGCGCAGCCACGGCGCCTCCGGCGGGCGCGAGGCCACGAGCGGGAATGCCTTCGGATGCGTCAGCGCCACCCGGCGTACCCCGTGCGCGAGCCGCTGGAGGAAGTCCTGCCAGCCGTCGCGAGGCTGGTCCAGGACGTCCTCGTCCTCACGCATCTCGTCGACGATCCGCTCGACCACGGCATCGAGGAGGTTCTCCCGGCCGGGGACGTAGCGGTAGAGCGACATCGCCTCGACGCCGAGCTCGCCGCCGAGTCGGCGCATCGTGAGGCCGGGCAGGCCGTGCTCGTCGATGAAGCGGACGGCAGCGGTCACGATCTGCTCGCGGTCCAGTGGCCTGCGCTGGGACGGCACAGGACGTCCCTCGACGACCTCCACATCAGCATCGGGCGCGTGCTGGTCCCGCTCCATGACCCCTCCTCGCGTCGCGGTCACCCTAGCGGCGGGGAGGTGAGCACGATCAGCCGAAGTCGAGCTCCTTGTCGCGGGAGCGCTTCAGCTCGTGGAAGTGCGGGTGAGCGGAGAGCGTCACCGCGGCGTCCCAGATCCGGCCGGCGTCCTCGCCGCGGGGCGCCTTGGTGAGGACCGGGCCGAAGAAGCCGGCGCCGTCGAACCCGATGGTCGGGGTCCCGACGTCGTCCCCCACGAGGTCGATCGCGCGCTGGTGGGACTTGCGGACCGCCTCGTCGTACTCCTCGGAGTGCACGGCGTCGGCGAGGCTGGCGGGCAGGCCGGCCTCGACGAGCGCATCGGCGATGGTGGCGTGGTCGCGGGGGCGCTTCTCGACGTGGAAGCGGGTGCCCATCGCGGTGTAGAGGGGCAGGAGGACCTCGCTGCCGTGCTGCTCCTCGGCTGCGATCAGGACCCGCACCGGCGCCCAGGCCGTCTTCAGGAACTCGCGGTAGTCGTCGCTGAGGCCCTCGCGACCCTCGTTCAGCACCGCCAGCGACATCACGTGCCAGTCGGTGCGGACATCGCGGACCTGCTCCACCTCCAGCATCCAGCGCGAGGTGATCCAGGCGAACGGGCAGGCAGGGTCGAACCAGAAGTCAGCAGAGGTCATACAGATTTCAACATGACTGGACCAGCAGGCATTCCCCCTCCGGCAGACTGGTCGACGTGGAGACCCTTGGCAGCAAGCAGGTGTACGCCAACCCGTGGATGACGGTCCGCGAGGACGCGATCCGCCGACCCGACGGGTCCGCGGGCATCTACGGCGTGGTGGACATGGTCGACATCGCGCTGGTGGTCCCGGCCGACGGCGACCGGTTGCACCTCGTCGAGCAGTACCGGTACCCCGTGTCCGGCCGGCGCTGGGAGTTCCCGTCGGGGAGCGCCGACCAGCCGGGCGACGCCGAGGCGACGGTGCTGGCCGCACGTGAGCTGCGCGAGGAGACCGGACTCTCGGCCGGGACGCTGACCCTGCTGGGCACGCTCGAGATCTCACCCAGCACGTTCAGCCAGCGGTGCAGTGTCTTCCTGGCCACCGACCTGACGCAGGGCGCCGCACAGCGAGATCCCGAGGAGCAGGACATGCGGTCGGCCTGGTTCACCCGGGCCGACGTCGAGCGGATGATCGGCGACGGCGCCATCAGCGACGCGAAGTCCGTGGCGGCGTACACCCTGCTGCTCCTGCGCAGCTGACCTCCCCGTCAGAGCAGGGTGACCACCACGCCGGCCAGCGCACAGACGCCGAGCGTGCGCAGCACCGACCACTTGAGGACGAAGATCAGCAGCCCCGCGAGCGCGGACAGGGCGAACGCCTCCCAGATGTACGACGCCCACACCGGCGCCAGCAGCTCGACCGGGCCGCCGCCGACGGTCCGGGTATCGCCGAAGAGCGTGTGCACGGCGAAGTAGAGCGCGAGGTTGGCGATCACGCCGACCACGGCGGCGGTGACCCCGGTGAGTGCGGCCGAGATGGCGGCACTCCCCCGCAGCCGCTCGACGTACGGCGCACCCAGGAAGATGAACACGAAGCACGGCACGAAGGTGACCCACACCGTGATCAGCGAGCCGACGACGCCGGCGACCCACGGGTCGAGGCTGCCGGGATCGCGGTAGGCGCCCAGGAACGCGACGAACTGCACGACCATGATCAGCGGCCCGGGCGTGGTCTCCGCGAGGGCGAGGCCCCGCACCATCTCCGAGGCGGACAGCCAGCCGTAGGTCTCGACGGCCGCCTGGGCGACGTAGGAGAGCACGGCGTAGGCGCCACCGAAGGTGACCAGCGCCATCCCGCCGAAGAACAGGCCCTGGTCGACGAAGACGGAGTCGCCGCCCATCAGGAGCCACGCGAAGACGACCGGCGTCACCCAGAGCAGGCTGCCGGCCGCGAGGATGGCCAGGTTGCGACGGAGCGAGGGCGGAGCGTGGTGCAGGGCGTCATCGGAGATCAGCGGCGGCGTCGCACCTTCGGCCTCGGGCCGCTCGGTGACCGTCAGCATCGACGGCCGCCATCGACCCAGGGCCCAGCCGATCGCGCCGGCGCCGAGGACGACGAGCGGGAACGGCAGCCCGAAGACCGCGAGTGCCAGGAAGGCACCCACGGCGAGCCCGACCAGCGCGCGGTTGCGCAGCGCGCGGCCACCGACCCTCAGGACCGCCTGCACCACGATCGCCAGCACCGCCGGCGCCAGGCCGAGGAACAGCCCGGCCACGAGGGTCGTGTCGCCCTGGGCGACGTAGAGGACGGACAGGGCGAGCAGGGCGACCACGCCCGGGATCACGAACAGCACGCCCGCGACCAGGCCGCCGAGCCAGCCGTTGAGCAGCCAGCCGGTGTAGATGGCCAGCTGCTGGGCCTCGGGTCCGGGCAGCAGCATGCAGTAGTTGAGGGCGTGCAGGAACCGCTTCTCGCCGATCCAGCGACGCTCGTCGACGAGCGACCGTTGCATGACCGCGATCTGGCCGGCCGGGCCACCGAAGGTCTGGAGCGAGATCAGGAACCAGGCCCAGGCCGCCTCGCGCAGGGGCACCGCGTCCGAGTCCCTGGCCGTCGTCACGAACAGGAGTGTTCCAGACGACTTACTCGCTCATGTGCCGGGACTCAACCCTCGAACGCCGGCAGCGGCGGGTCGAAGGTCAGGTCGGTGTACGGCGCCTCGTCCGCGCGCTCGTCGCGTGGCCAGACCGCGGTGCCGACGTACGTCGTGCCGTCCAGCGTCACCTCGGCCCGGTAGCTGAACGGGGCTGGCCCGAGGTCGAAGGGTTCGCCCGCGCCGGAGCCCTGACGGAAGAAGACGCTGCCGGCGCCGTTGCACCCGCGCTCGGCCCGGATGGGCCCGATGGTCCGCTCCGCCCCGTCGCCAGCGGTGACGGTCACCGTGACCGCGGCGTCCTTCGGCGTGCGCGCCAGGTCGTTCAGAGACACCTCCAGTGGGTAGGCGATGTAGTCGTCGTCGTCGTCCGAGACGAGGCCGACGTACCCGGTCGGCTCGGGCAGGAAGCCCGTCTCCCGCGTCGTCCAGGCGAACGTCGTGATCACGTCACCTCCCGGCCCACGTCCGAAGACGTCGACGTCGTAGGACCCCGGCGACCCGGCCGGAGGGACCAGGAAGGTGTGGTCGCCGGTCTTCTCGACCGGCACCGTGATGGTGCGCGCGCAGTCACCCCCGTCGGAGGGCTTGAAGAACGCGTCGAACGACCAGCCCTTCAACGGGAAGGAGAAGGGCACCTCGTCCCGGTTCCCGACGTTCTCGAACGGGGGCTGCGGGAACCCGTCGAAGCAACCGTTCCCGTAGCAGGACGTCCACGGCTTCAGGACCACCTGCTTCCCGTCGAGCTGGAGCACGACCGGAGGGGCACCCTCCTGGTCCCACTCCGGCGGGACGTCGGGAATCCCGGTGTCCGGGCTCTCGACCGGCGCCGACGGCTTCTGCGAGGTGGTCGGCATCGAGACCGGTGGTCCGGCCGAGGGTCCGTCACCGAGGAGTGCGGACGAGCCGCCGATGATCGCGGCGACCACGGCCACAGCACCGGCCGACGTACCCAGCGTGCGCCGCCGGGTCCGGCGCCGGTCACGCGCCGTCAGCACGCCGGCGTACGGCGGCGGGTGGGTGGGCGTGGCGTGCTGCACCGCCGAGGTCAGGTGTCGTTCGAGGTCGCTCATCGGGGCGTCCGTTCGTTGTTCTCGTCGTCGGCCAGCAGGGGTGCCAGTGCCGCGCGGGCGCGGGACAGGCGGGACTTGACGGTGCCCGGCGGGACTCTCAGGAGCGTCGCCACCTCGTCGACCGGCAGGTCGTGGACGTGGTGGAGGAGGACGGCGGCGCGGCTGCCGATCGGGAGCACCGCCAGCGCAGCCGCGAGGTCCAGGCGGGTGTCCGAGCCGCTGACGCCGGCCGGCTCCGGCGGGCGCGCGCCGAGCCGTCGCAGCCCGAGGGTCGCGACCTGGCGTCGCCGGTGCCGCGAGATCAGCATCCGCACCGCGACCGTCCGCAGCCAGGCGTCGACCTGCTCGTAGTGGCGCACCTTCTCCCAGTGCTCCAGCAGCTTCACGAACGCGTCCTGCGCGATCTCCTCGGCATCGGCCGCGGAGCCACCCATGAGCGTGAGCAGCCCGATGAGAGGCCCGCACGAGCGCGCGTAGACACCCGCCACCTGGCCGTCCCCGTCGGGCTCGTCCTTCTCCACACCACTGACACGCGGCAGCGGCCCGTCGGGTTCCCGGTCCGCCGCGTCGGTCATTGCCCGCGCTTGCGCGGGATCTTGACCGTGGTGCTCGTCCGGCCTGCCCGGACCACCTGGGTTCCGGCGTAGGAGATCTTCACTGTGCGGGTGCCGGTCTCGAGGTCGTCCAGCACCACCCGGAGCCGGCCGTCGACGAGGCGACCGGACACCCGGTGCTTGCCGATCCGGACGGTCACCCGGCCCGGAGCGGTCTCGAGCCCGGGGGCGGTGACCCGGACCCGGACCACGGCCCGACCGGGCTTGCCCTCGGCCATGACCGCGAGCTCGGGTGTCGTCGTGACCCGACCCTCGGTCGTCAGGAGAAGGGAGCGGTCGCGGTACCCGGGGTGGGAGAGGTCCACCCGCAGCGAGATCCGCATCCCCACGTCGTGCACCCCGAGGGGGTAGCTGCGTCCGGTCGCGACCGTCCTTCCGTCGCGCAGCCAGGTGTAGGACACGTGAGCGTCGGCGGGCAGGTAGGTTCCCGGCGCCACCGAGAGCCTGCGACCGAAGTGGGCGACGCCGTCCAGGGCGAACGGACTGGTGATGTCGAAGCGCCCGGCCGCCACCTGGCGGGTCGGGTCGGAGGTCACCGCACTCGCCCGGTAGCCCTCCGAGCGAGCCGTGGTCCGGACGGTGATCCGCTTGCCGATGTGCTGTTGTCGTACCCGGAGCTCGACCCCGTCCGCCCCCGGGATCGGTTCGCCGTCGGCGAACCACCGGATCGTCGTCGTCTCCGGGGTCGGCGCCCAGGTGCCGGGCCGGACCTGCAGCAGCTCATCGACCCGGGCGATGCCGGAGATCTCGGTGGGCGCGGTGCTGGCGAAGGCCCCCTTCTGCACCCGGGTCGTCCGGGGCGACGTGGCCGAGCCGGCGACGTACCCGCTCTTGGTGGCCTCGACCTTCACCTGCAGCCGCCGACCGCGCAGCTCGGGCATGGGGGTGAACGTGGTGCTCGTCGCACCGGCGATCGGGCGGCCGTCAGCCAGCCACTGCACGCGGTAGCTCGCGGCCGGCTTCCAGCTGCCCACCGACGCGGTGAGTGGCTCCCCGACCTGCGGGGTGCCGTTGATGCCGGGCCGGGTCCGCACCTGGACCGTGCGGTCGTCGAAGTGGACGAAGCCGCTGGGCCAGCTGCCGTTGCCCTTCGTCAGGGTGCGCCAGTGGAAGTCACCGCTCCAGCTGTCCTCCGAGATCACGATCTTCCGCGCGGAGATGACCTCCTCGACGTACGCAACGTGGCCGCTGGACCCGACACCACGGGCGTTCTTGTTCCACCAGGCCACGGCCCCGACCATCGGCTGCTTGTCGGTGATCCGCTTGTTGGCGCGGCCCCAGTTGTAGGCCATGCCGGTGCCCGACCACGGGCGCTCGGCGGACATGCCGCCCTTGACCAGCCGGTAGGCCACGTAGTTGGTGCAGTTGTGGCCGGCGTACATCCCCCACCACATCTTCTGGCCGGCCTTGCGGTAGCCGAAGTGGGTGTAGCCCTCGTCCTTGCAGCCGACGTAGCCGGTGCACAGGTACGACGACGAGGCCGCTGCCGAAGAGGCGAGCGGCACGAGCGCCATGAGCACCGCAGCGACGAGCAGGGCGCCGCAGAGCCGCCGAGTCCGGTCCACGAGAGTGAACTCTGACGCATGTCAAGCACCATGAACAGCGTTTCGTCACAAATTTCACTCGTGGAACTCTCGCCACAGGCGCTCCACCAGCCCCTGACCAGCCCACCCGGTCACGGGCGGGTAACGCAGTTGGGAGCCTCGCCCGGGCGGTGACATGATGCCGGGCATGCCTGGAACCAACCTGACCCGGGACGAGGCCGGCGCCCGCGCCACCCTCCTGGACGTCACGTCGTACGCCATCGATCTGGACCTCACGACGAGTGACACGACCTTCGCCTCGACCACCACGATCCGCTTCACCTGCCAGGAGCCCGGCGCGGAGACGTTCGCCGACCTCGTCGGCGCGACCGTGCACTCGATCACCCTGAACGGCGAGGCGGTCGACCCGGCCACGGCGTACGACGACCACCGGATCGCGCTGACCGGCCTCGCGGACGACAACGAGCTGGTCGTGACGGCCGACTGCACCTACTCGCGCACCGGCGAGGGACTGCACCGGTTCGTCGACCCGGCCGACGACCGGGTCTACCTCTACTCGCAGTTCGAGGTGCCGGACGCCCGACGCGTCTACACCACGTTCGAACAGCCCGACCTCAAGGCACCGTTCACGTTCCGGGTGACCGCGCCCAGCCACTGGAAGGTGGTCTCGAACGCCCCGACGCCAGCTCCCGAGGACCTCGGCGACGGCAAGTCCGTCTGGCCGTTCCCCGAGACGAAGCCGATGTCGACCTACATCACGGCCCTCATCGCCGGCGAGTACCACGAGGTGCTCGGCACCTACGAGGGCAAGTACGGCGACATCCCGCTCGGTCACTACTGCCGGCAGTCGCTCGTCGAGCACATGGACGTCGCGGAGCTCGAGAAGCTGACCGGCCAGGGCTTCGAGTTCTTCGAGGACCTCTTCGACTACCCGTACCCGTTCGGCAAGTACGACCAACTCTACGTGCCGGAGTACAACATGGGCGCGATGGAGAACGCCGGTGCCGTCACGCTGCGTGACGAGTACCTCCCCCGCTCCCGCCAGGACCGCTCGTTCTACGAGTTCCGCGCCGAGGTGATCCTCCACGAGATGGCCCACATGTGGTTCGGCGACCTGGTGACGATGAAGTGGTGGGACGACCTCTGGCTCAACGAGTCCTTCGCCGAGTGGGCGTGCTACCACGCCGCCGTCGAGGCGACCGAGTTCGAGGAGTCCTGGACCGGCTTCACCAACGCCCGCAAGAACTGGGCATACCGCCAGGACCAGCTGCCCAGCACCCACCCGATCGCCGCCGACAACGTCGACCTGCGCGCGGTCGAGGTCAACTTCGACGGCATCACCTACGCCAAGGGCGCGTCGGTCCTCAAGCAGCTCGTCGCCTGGGTCGGGATCGACAACTTCGTCACCGGAATCCGTGGCTACTTCAAGGACTTCGCGTTCTCGAACTCCGAGTTCAGCGACCTCCTGATGGCCCTCGAGAAGTCGTCAGGTCGTGAGCTCGAGTCGTGGGCCCAGGAGTGGCTCCAGACCTCCGGCGTCAACACCCTCGCCCCCGAGATCGAGCTGGACGCCGAAGGCAGCTTCGCGTCCTTCGCGGTCCGGCAGACGGCCCACCCTGACCACCCGACGCTCCGGCGGCACCGCCTCGGCATCGGCCTGTACGACGAGCAGGACGGCCGCCTGGTCCGTCGTACGTCTCTCGAGACCGACGTCGACGGCGAGCTCACCACCGTCGACTCGCTCGTCGGTCAGAAGCAGCCCGACCTGCTGCTGCTCAACGAAGGCGACCTCGCCTACGCGAAGATCCGCCTCGACGAGCGCTCCCTGGCCACGCTGGTCGGCGGCCTGAAGACACTGGACGACTCGCTCGCCCGGGCCCTCTGCTGGGGTGCGGCGTGGGACATGACGCGCGACGGCGAGATGCGGGCCACCGACTTCGTCGAGCTCGTCCTGAGTGCCGTCGGCCAGGAGACCGACGCGTTCGGCATGAGCCGGATCCCGGGCTACGCCGCCCAGGCGGTCAACTCATACTCCGCACCGGCCAACCGCCCGGCGCTGAAGGCACGCTGGGAGCAGGGCGTCCGCGACCTCCTGGACGCGGCCGAGCCGGGCAGCGACCACCAACTGTCGTTCGTGCGCGCCTACGCCGCCGCTGCCCACAGCGACGAGGCACTCGACACGCTCCAGGGCCTGCTCGACGGCTCCGTGACGTTCGACGGTCTCGCGGTCGACACCGACCTGCGCTGGACACTGGTCACCTCGCTGGCGAAGTCCGGCCGGGCCGACGAGGCACGGATCGGCGCGGAGCTGCAGCGGGACAACACCATCTCCGGCCAGGAGCAGGCGGCCGCCGCCCGCGCCGCCCGCCCCACCGCCGAGGCCAAGGCCGAGGCGTGGGAGGCCGCGATGGTCCGCGACGACATCGCGAACGAGACCCAGCGCAGCATCGTGCTGGCCTTCCAGTGCTCCGACCAGGACGAGGTGCTGGCGCCGTACGTCGAGAAGTACCTCGCCGCCGCGGACACCATGTGGGAGGAGAAGGGCACCCAGCGTGCCTCGACCGCCCTGGAGTTCATCTTCCCGCGACCGCTGGCCAGCCAGGAGCTGCTCGACCGGGTCGACGCCTGGCTCGAGTCGTCGCCGGCCAACCCCGCCGCCAAGCGCTACGTGCGCGAGGGCCGGGCCGACGTGGCCCGAGCGCTCACCGCCCAGGCGAAGGACGCCCAGGCACGTTGAGTTGGGCCCGCGCGGCAGGTGAGCTGGGCGTGCGCGGCGGCATGTCTGCCGCGCAGGCCCAACTCAACTGCGGTGGAGCGTCTGCGGGGGGCGGGCGTGCTCGGCGAGCATCGCCACGCCGCGCTTGAGGCCACCGACCAGGTCGTCCTCGGCGAACGCCGACTTCATGTGCAGGACGGCGAGCTCGACCTCGCCGTCGCTGAGGTGATGGCGGACCTCCGCCCCGGTGACGACCTCGAGGGCCCGCCGCGCGGGGTCGACCATGACCAGGACGCTGACCGCGGGCGCGACCAGGGCCGCGTGCAGCCGCCGGGCGAACGCTTGGGGGTCTCCCTCGGCACTGCCGACGAAGACGGAGAACTCGCGGCGGGACGCCTGCTCGGCGGCCCGGATCACCCGGTCGAGCTCGTGACGCTCGCGCGGGCTGAAGTCACCAGCGGCCACTCGCGCCACCGGTCCCGTCGCTGTCCGAGCCGGAGCCGAGCTCGTGGGTGCCGGACCGCGGGCCACCGAACCACTGGTTGTCGGGCGTCGCGGTGCCGGGGGCGACCCGCTCGCCCCTGATCATGGCCGGGAGGTAGACCGCCAGGACGATCACGACGAACAGCAGCAGCGGGACGCCGACGAGCACAAGAAGGGTGTGCATCCCCGACACCGGGTCGGGGTCGCTCCAGCCCTCGGGCACGTCGGCGCGGGCCGGTGCGGCCACCATCAGGGGGATGGTCGCGGCGGCGATCAGGACGGTGGCGCGACGCCGGAGCGTCTGGAATGTCGAGGTCACGCCAGCAGGATATCGGTCCGCCGCCGCGCGCCTCTTTCCGCCGTCGGCGTCGACTCCGTCACACCGGCGCGTACGAGTTGCCAACCGCCCCCCTGACTGTGCACATACTGGCGACATGTTTGCTCTGGAGACCACGACAGGCCCGTGCTCGACCGACGAGTTCCTGTGCAACGCCGCCCTCGAGTGGACCGACAACGAACAACTGGCGGAGGTCGCCGACGTCCTGATCGGCAAACCCCTGATGATTGCCACCCTGGTCGTCCTGGGGCTCATCGCCCGGTTCGTCCTCCACCGACTCGTGGACCGGCTGGTGCGCAAGGCCGAGGTCGGCGTGCTGCCCGACCGCGTGAGCCGGATGAAGGTCGGGCGCGCCAGGTCCGCCCGGGCCGCGGCTGCAGCGGCGGAGAACCCCTCCGCGGCGCGCGACACGATCGTCGCCACCCGCCGCGTGCAGCGTGCCCAGACCATGGGCAGCCTGCTGAAGAGCATCATCACCGGCGTCATCGTGATGGTGGTCGTGACGATGTGTCTGGCCGAGGTCAACGTCAACGTCGCGCCGATCATCGCCAGCGCCGGCATCATCGGCATCGCGCTCGGCTTCGGCGCCCAGAGCCTGGTCAGCGACTTCCTCTCCGGCGTGTTCATGATCTTCGAGGACCAGTACGGCGTCGGC
>JBKJUE010000092.1:0-14935 GCA_046590395.1 Nocardioides sp. | reverse complement strand
CAGCCGGCAGGAGCTCGAGGGCATTCGCGACGTCGTCGTCACCCACGGCGCCCGGGTGATCAGCGACGAGATCCACGCCCCGCTGGTGTTGCCCGGTGCGGAGCATGTGCCGTATCTGTCGATCGAGGGCACCGCCGACCACGCGGTGGCGCTGGTGGCGTCGAGCAAGGCGTTCAACACCCCCGGGCTGAAGTGCGCGCAGTTCGTGGTTCCGGATGAGGGCGCCCGCAAGTCGCTCGTCGGCGTGCCGATGGCTCACAACGACTCGTGGGCATCACTCGGTGTGGTGGCGGCCGTCGCGGCGTACACCCAGGGCGACCGGTGGCTGGCCTCGCTGATCGAGCGCCTCGACCGGCAGCGCTCCCTCCTGGGAGAGCTGCTCGTTGAACACCTGCCCGAGGCCCGGATGCGGCCGCTCGAGGGCACCTTCCTGGCCTGGCTCGACCTGCGCGCCTACGGTCACGCCGATCCGGCAGCCGTCCTGCTCGAGCGTGGGAGGGTGCAACTGTCCCCCGGTCACGACTACCACCCGGGGCTCGACGGGCACGTGCGGCTCAACATAGCCACCTCCCCGGACCGGCTCACCGAGATCGTCCGCCGAATGGCCGGGGCGCTGAGCGCAGCCTGACCCCCACGAGGTGGCAGATATCCCCCACTTCGTGGGTTATTGGCGCCACCTCGTGTGGGGGGTCAGCCGATTGACGAGGTCTGGGCCGCGATCGTGTCTGCGTACCACTGGAACGACTTCTTGGGCGTCCGCTTCTGGGTCTCGTAGTCGACGTGCACGAGGCCGAAGCGCATCGTGTAGCCCTTGGCCCACTCGAAGTTGTCCATGAGCGACCACGCGTAGTAGCCGCGGACGTCGACCCCCCGCTGGACGGCGGTGGCAACCGCGTTGAGATGGCTCTCCATGTAGTCGATCCGGCGCTGGTCGTCGACCACGCCGTTCTCGTCCGGGCCGTCGTTGAAGGCGCAGCCGTTCTCGGTGATCATGATCGGTGGCAGCGCGGCGCGGTAGCGGGCGCGGAACATGATCAGCCATTCGCGCAGGGCGGCCGGGACGATCGGCGAGCCGAAGTCGGTGGTCTGGTAGCCCAGCGGCTCGAGCAGCTCGAACGGCATCGGGGCGTCGCCAGGTGCGGCCGCGATCTTGAGCGGGTTGTAGTAGTTGACGCCGTAGAAGTCGAGCGGTTGGCGGATCGTGGCCAGGTCGCCGTCCTCGACGAGGTCCTCCATCAGCGGCATCAGGTCGGCGGGGTAGCGGCCGAGCAGCATCGGGTCGATGTAGAAGGCGTTCCACAGCGAGTCGAAGAGCTTCGCCGCGCCCACGTCGGCGTCCGAGTCGCTGGCCGGCCAGATCGGGGCGTGGTTGTTGGCGCAGCCGACGCTCGGCGCGCCAGCCGCGCGGAGGGCGACCGCGGCCCGGCCGTGCCCGACCAGCAGGTGGTGTCCCACCCACAGGCTGTCGAAGAGCAGCGACTTGCCGGGCGCGTGCATGCCGTTGCCGTAGCCCAGCAGCGTGTGCACGTTGGGCTCGTTGACCGGGATCCAGTGCTCGACCCGGTCGGCGAACGCCTCGCCCACGATGCCGGCGTACTCCGCGAAGCGGTCGATGGTCTCCCGGTTCAACCAGCCGCCGTCGTCCTCGAGGGCCTGCGGCAGGTCCCAGTGGTAGAGCGTGACCATCGGCATCACACCGGCCTCGAGCAGCCCGTCGATCAGCCGGTCGTAGAACGCCAGCCCGGCCTGGTTTGCCGGCCCGCGCCCGGTCGGCTGGATCCGGGGCCAGGCGATCGAGAGGCGGTAGCCGTCGGCGCCGAGCTCCTTCAGCAGCCCGATGTCCTCCTGCCAGCGATGGTAGTGGTCGCAGGCCACGTCACCGGTGGATCCGTCGTCGATCTTGCCGGGGGTCGCCGAGAAGGTGTCCCAGATGCTGGGTCCCCTGCCGTCCTCCGTCGCGGCGCCCTCGATCTGGTAGGACGCCGTGCTGGTGCCGAAGCGGAAACCGGGAGGAAGTTGGGGGAACACGCGATCATTCTGGCCATGACAGTGCTGGTACGTCGGGGAAGTGACCGTTTCTTGACCCGGGAGGCGGGGCGGAGCACCCGGCACGGGTTCTCCTTCGGTCCGCACTACGACCCGGAGCACCTCGGGTTCGGGCCGATGGTGTGCCACGACGACCACCTGCTCCGGTCCGGGCTCGGCTTCGAGGACCACCCCCACAGCGACCTGGAGATCGTCACCTGGGTGCTCGCCGGAGCGCTCGCCCACACCGGGCCGGGCGGCGGCACGCTGGTCCGACCGGGCACGGTCCAGGTGCAGTCGGCAGGCTCCGGGATCCGGCACGGCGAGGTCGCGGCCGAGGGAGCCGGTGCCACTCGCTTCGTCCAGGTCTGGCTCAGGCCCGACGAGCCGGGCGGCGATCCGTCGTACCAGCTCGTCGACGTGGCACCCGGCGAAGGCCTCGTGCCGGTGGTGGCCGGGGACGACCCGGCCGCGCCCGCGCGCGTCGGTGTCGCCGGAGCGACGATGTACGTCGCGGACCTGGCCGCCGGTCAGAGTGTGGGCCTGCCGGACGCGCCGCTCGCGCACGCGTTCGTGGCCACCGGAGCATTGGTCCGGTCGAGCATGGCCCAGCCGCTGGCGGCCGGTGACGCGTTCCTCGTGACGGACCAGCCCGGCATCGAGCTCACGGCGGCGGCGCCCACCCAGCTGCTCGTCTGGACGTTCAGTCGTTGAGTTGGGCGCGCGCGGCAGCCTCGATGCCGCGCGCGCCCAACTCACCTGCCGCGCGTGCCCAACTCAACAAGGTCAGCGCTTGCCCTTGACGGTGACGGTCACCGAGTCGACGACCGAGTCCACGCCGTCGCTGACGGTGACGGTGGCCGTGTAGGTGCCGCCGCGGGCGTAGGCGTGCTCGACCAGGGCACCGGTGGCGGACGTGCCGTCACCGAAGTCCCAGGTGTAGTCGAGGTGGTCGCCGTCGGCGTCCGTCGCGGAGGACGAGAACGTCAGGAGCTGGCCGGCCTTCGCCTGTTTCGCACCGGACGTGACCGCAACCGAGGTGATCTCCGGCGCGGTGTTGGGCGCGGTCTGGTTCTCGGCGCCCACCGTGTAGCCGCAACCGCTGGTGGCGGTGTCGGCGTCGGGGACCAGCAAGACGAGCGAGCGCCGCGCCACGATCGACAGGCCGGCGATCTGCTCGCCCACGGCGACGGCACCCGGAAGCGCCAGGTCGGACCACAGCTGGGCAGGCAGGGTCACGGTGATCTCGTCGGTGGCTGGGTCGAAGGAGCCAGGGAGGCCGGATGCGAGCGACTTGCGGGTGGTCTCGAACTTGCCGAGCACGAACTGCTCCCCGTCCTCCTGGGTGCGGGTGGCACCGAGGTAGTAGCCCCCACCACCCAGGCTGAAGTTGTAGTCGAAGTACTCACCCGTGCCCTCGAGACCGCCCGGGGTGCCCGGCAGGTCGGTCACCTTCCAGTGGAAGGTCACGTCACTGGTCGCGGGGTCCGTGCTCAGCCAGCTCTCGACGACGTCCAGGCCCGTGGCGTTGGGACCGGAGGTCTCGATGCCGAGGGCGCCGGTCGCGTCGCCCGCCGGGTCGGTGAACCGGCCGTCCACCGGGCACGCGGCCGTGTCCGGCGCCGTGCCGGTCTGGCCGGTCAGGCGCTCGACGGCAGCCAGGACGTCGACCAGGCCGTGGCCCGCGTCGAAGGAGGTGCCGGTGGTGCTGTCGGCGTTCCGCGGATCGGCCTCGTAGGTGCGCGACCCGAACTGGTACGCCGTGTTGACCATCAGGTCCTCGATGGCGCCGGGGGACAGGGGCTGGCCGGTCTGCTCGACCGCGGCCTGCTGGAGGACGGCGACGTAGCCGGCGATGTGCGGCGCGGCCATCGACGTACCGGTGATCGTGTTGTAGTCCGGGTCGGTGGTGTCGAAGCCGGTCGAGCAGACGGGCAGGTAGACCCGGCAGGCAGCGGTGATGTTGGTGCCCGGTGCGGAGATGTCCGGGTAGGTCGCGGCGTTGCCGGCGAGACCGCGCGAGGACGAGGAGTTCAGCGCGTTGTCACGGCTCCCCTGGTCACCGTCGTCGTAGTTGGCGACGGAGAGAACACCGGGCGTCGGGTCGGTCGAGTAGGGGTTGGTGACACTCTCGCTTCCGTCCCCGCCGTCGTTGCCTGCGGCCCAGACGACGGTGACGCCGTCGGCGACCAGCGCCCGCTGGATCAGGACCTGGGGCGCGTCGGCGCTGAAGTCACCGCCACCCGCGGGACCCCACGAGTTGTTGACGACGGTGACCGGGGCGCACGAGCCGTCGCCGCACGGGTCGGCGTGGTTCTGGAGGACCCAGTAGAGGCCGAGCGATCCGCCGTACACGCTGAGGGTGGCGCCGGCGCTGACGGCGACGATGTCGGACCCGGGGGCGGCCCCGCGCAGCTCGCGGCCGGCGGAGTCGGTGACGATCGAGCCGGCGGCGATGCCGGTGACGTGGGTGCCGTGCCCGCCGAGTGACGGGGAGTCGGTGTCGTTGACGGCGGTGGCGTCGACGGCGCAGGCCTCGGCGGCGGCGAAGCCGTCCTCGACGAAGATGCCGGCCAGGATCGGCAGGGCATCGGAGCAGATGATCTTGACGTTCTTCTTGACCCGGGAGTCGCCGTTCTCGTCGGCGAAGGACGGGTGCGTCCCGTCGGTGCCGGAGTCGACGACCGCGACCGAGAAGCCCTCACCGGTCAGGCTGTCGAGCGCACCGTCACCGTCGATGTCCACGGCGCCGTCGTGCACGGGCACGGCCCGCGTGGCCTGGTGCGAGGTCTCGGTGAACTCGACGACCTCCTCGTCGGCCCAGTCGACCCGGGTGACCCCGGCGGTCATGGCGAGCCGGCCGACCTGCGCGGGCGTCCCGACCGCGACGGCGATGCCGACCTGGTCGAGGCTGGCCTCGGGGACGAGACCGGCTGCCAGCGCGGCGCGCTCGGCGGCGGCGATGCTGCCGCCGGCCTGCACCATGACCCGGACCGGCTCGGTGGCCGACACGCTCTCGAGGTGCGCGAGCAGGGACGGCTGCAGGGCGTCGGCGGAGACGGTGGTGGTGCCGCCGAGCCCGGCCTGGGCCGGGGTGGCGGTCAGCAGCAGGGCGACGGTGGTCGCGGCGCCGGCGAGCAGGCGCCAGGAGGGACGAGAGGTCATCGGTCGGACTCGCTTCGCATCAGGAGGTCCCGCGGAGGTGGACGGGATGAGGGGTCAACGAGCGGGGCCACAAATGGTTTCGCGGGGCGATCACCGGTTGAGTTGGGCGCGCGCGGCAGTCTCCTGGCCGCGCGTGCCCAACTCACCTGCCGCGCGTGCCCAACTCAACGTCAGGCGATGACGGCGAGGGCTCCCGGCTGGACCTCCACGACGGCGGCCTCGTCGGTCAGGTTCGGCAGGACACCGAGGGGCTCGCCGTCACCGCCGACGGGGATGGCGGTGCGGGCGCGGCCGCGGATCTCGACCCGCTTGCCGGTCAGCACGGTCACCTCGGGGCGGTGAATGTGCTCGCCGTCGTAGACCGTCGGGAGGGAGCGCATCAGCTCCAGCTTCGACGCCGCCTCGATGACGACCACGTCCAGGATGCCGTCGGAGACCGACGCGGCGGGCGCGATCTTCATGCCTTTGCCGTAGTACGCCGAGTTGGCGACGACGACCGTGGCCGCGGAGTACTCCTGCTCGACCCCGTCGACGGAGACCCGGTAGCGGCCGGGGGTGTACGTCGCCAGGGAGCGGAGCGCCGCGTAGGGGTACTGCAGCGACCTGGGCAGCCAGTGCGCCTTGTCGACGATCTCGGACGCGCGGGCGTCGACGCCTGCGTACACGGACCCGACGACGAGCCGGCTCTCGGTGCCGACGGACCACGACAACAGGTCGACACGGCGTACGGCGCCCTCGAGCAGCAGGCGGGCCTGCCCGGCCGGGTCCTCGGGGAGACCCAGCATCCGGGCGAAGTCGTTGCCGCGACCAGCAGGCAGCACGCCGAGCGTGCCGCCGCCACGGGCGACCGCACCGGCCAGGGACGAGAGCATCCCGTCACCGCCGACGGAGACGACGACGTCGCCGCGCCCGAGCGCGCCGGCCACGAGGTCGTGGATCGCCCTGGGGCCCGGGGAGTAGGTCACCTCGACGGCTGCGCCGGAGTCGCGCAGAAGCCGGGCCACCGGGACGACCGCCTCGGGGGCGGCACCCCCGCCGGACGACGGGTTGACCAGGAACGTGAACGCACGGGAACCCGTCACGGGATGAGCACCCCCGGGTTGAGGATGCCGGTGGGGTCCAGGTCGGCCTTGACGGCGCGCAGGATCCGGACGCCGACCTCGCCGATCTCCTGGGCGAACCACGGCTTGTGGTCGGTGCCGACCGCGTGGTGGTGGGTGATCGTGGCGCCGGCGTTGATCATCGCGTCGCTCGCAGCGGCCTTGGCGGCGAGCCACTGGGGCAGCGGGTCCTCGGCCTCCTTGGCGGCCACGGTGAAGTAGAGCGAGCACCCGGTCTCGTAGACGTGGGAGATGTGGCAGAGCACCATCGACGGCTGGCCGAGCGACGACTCGAGCGCGGCCTTCACGTCGGTGTAGAGGCGGTCCATGTTCGACCAGAAGGTGGCCGTCTCCAGGGTCTCGACCAGCACGCCGACGTCGAGCAGCGAGTCGCGGAGGTACGGCGCGTTGAACCGGCCGTGGGACCACGACTGCCCCGGCTCCTCGCCGAGGTTCGTCCCGCCGAGCCCGGTGAGCACCGCGGTCACCGCGTCGCGCTTGGCGGCGACGGCCTCGGGCGTGCCCTCGTAGCCGGCGATCATCATGCAGCTCGCCCCGGAGTCAGGGTCAGCACCCTCGGCTCCGATCTCGTCGGGCCGGGCCAGGTTGATCGCGGTCTCGGACTCGTCGGAGAGGCGGATGACGGTCGGGAGCAGTCCGGACTGCGCGAGGGTGCGCATCGCCGTCGCTCCGTCGGTGAACGACGGCCAGCGCCACCCGTCGTACACCTTGACCTCGGGAAGTGCGCGCACCCGGACGGTGACGGCGGTGATCACGCCGAACGCACCCTCGGAGCCGAGGACGAGCTGGCGGAGGTCGGGGCCGGCGGCGTTGGCGGGCGCAGAGCCGAGGTCCAGGCGACCGGTCGGGGTGGCGACGGAGAGGCCGACGACCAGGGCGTCGAAGCGGCCGTAGCCGGCGCTGGACTGGCCGCTGGACCGGGTGGCCGCGAAGCCGCCGATGGTCGCGAACTGGAAGGACTGCGGGTAGTGACCGAGCGTCAGGCCGTGCTCGGCGAGCAGCGCCTCGGCCTCGGGGCCGCGCAGTCCGGGCTCGAGGGTGGCGGTCATGGAGACCGGGTCCACGTGGAGCAGGCGCTTCATCCGGATCAGGTCGAGGCTGAGCACACCGGAGAACCCCTCGCGTCGGGCGGCGAGCCCGCCGGTCACCGAGGTGCCGCCGCCGAACGGCACGACCGCGAGGTGGTGCTCCACGGCGTACGCCAGGACGGCCGCGACGTCGTCGTGGTCCCCGGGCCGAACCACGGCGTCGGGGGCGTCGGACAGGTCACCGTCGCGGGCCTTGAGCAGGTCCGGCGTCGACTTGCCGCGGGTCCGGAGCCGCCGGACCTCGTCGTCGGTGAGGACGTTCTCGGCGCCGAGCAGCTCGCGGAGCCCGTCGAGGAGGGTGGCCGAGAGGCCGGAGTCCGGGAGGGTCACCGACGGCGCGGCGGGGCGCTCGTCGAGACCGAACACCATGTCGATCAGGCCGCGCGCGGTGTCGGGCAGCGCGGTGGCGGCGGCGGGATCTCCCCAGCGCTGGGGGTGCATCTCGGGCGTCTGCTGTCCAGGGGTCATGTGTTACAGTGTGACACATGACGTCACTTCGTCACAACCCTGGTCCAGAACGCGAGCCTCGCGACGCCTACCTCGATGCCGCCCGCGAGTGCATCCTCGACGTCGGCTGGCGGCGTACGACGCTCACCGAGGTCGCCCGCCGGGCCGGCGTCTCGCGGATGACGATCTACCGCACCTGGTCCGACATGCAGCAGCTGCTCGGCGACCTGATGACGCGCGAGTGGGGTGCCGTCGTGAGCGAGACGGTGGCCGCCAGAGGTTCCGAGGCCGACCCGGTGACGCAGCTGGTCGACGAGATCGTCGGCACCGTCCGCGCGCTGCGCGACAACGAGCTGTTCGTCCGGATCGTCGAGCTCGACCCCGAGCTGCTCCTCCCCTACCTGCTCTCCCGCCGCGGCCGCTCCCAGGACGCGATCCTCGCGCTCACCGAGCAGCAGATCCGCACCGCCCAGAAGACCGGCGACGTCCGGGCGGGCAACCCGACCGCCATCGCCCGCGCGACGCTGCTCGCTGCCCACGGCTTCGTCCTCTCCGCGCACACCATGGTCGACGACGGCGTGACCGAGGCCGAGCTCGACGACGAGCTCCGGCTGGTCCTGACCCGGGCGCTGACGCCGTGACCGGCCAGCGGATCACGCCCGGTCTGGCCGGCCTCCCCGACGAGGTCGACCTGGTCGTCGTCGGCCTCGGCGTCACCGGGGCCGGCGTGGCCCTCGACGCGGTCACCCGCGGCCTCAGCGTGCTCGCCGTCGACGCGCACGACCTCGCCTTCGGCACGTCGCGGTGGTCCTCCAAGCTGGTGCACGGGGGGCTCCGCTACCTCGCCCACGGCCAGCTCGGCGTCGCCCACGAGAGCGCCGTCGAGCGCGGCATCCTGATGGAGGTCACCGCCCCCCACCTGACCCACGCGCTGCCCTTCCTGATCCCGCTGACGTCCAGCGTCTCGGGCTTCCAGGGAGCCATCGCCCGGGGCGGCATCGTGGCCGGCGACCTGCTCCGGCGCGGTGCCCGCACCAGCCGCGCCACGCTGCCGACCCCGCGCCGGATCTCCGCCACCGAGGCCATCTCGCTGGTGCCCGGGCTCCGACCCTCCGGCCTCCGCGGCGGGCTCCTCTACTGGGACGGCCAGCTCGAGGACGACGCCCGCCTCGTGACCACCATCGCCCGGACGGCCGCCGACGCCGGCGCCCACGTCCGCACGCACGCCCGCGTGGTGTCCGCGACCGGCACCGCCGTCGAGCTCCGCGACGAGCTGACCTCGACCACCGCGACCGTGCGGGCTCGCGCCGTCGTCAACGCGGCCGGTGTCTGGGCCGGCGGCCTCGTCGACGAGGTGACCCTCCAGCCCTCGCGCGGCACCCACGTGGTCCTGCGTGCCGACACCGTGCCCGGGCTCCGGGTGGCCGTGACGGCGCCCGTCCCCGGCTCGGCAAACCGCTTCGTCATGGTGCTGCCCCAGCCTGACGGCACCCTCTACGTCGGCCTCACCGACGAGCCCGTCGAGGGCGACATCCCCGACGTCCCCGAGCCGTCCGAACCCGAGATCGGCTTCCTCCTCGACGTCGTCTCGGCCACGCTCGCCCACGACGTACGCCGGTCCGACGTCGTCGGCGCGTACGCCGGCCTCCGCCCGCTGCTGGCCTCCCCCGACGGCACCGGTCCGACGGCCGACCTCTCCCGCAAGCACGCTGTCCTCACCTCGGCCACCGGTGTGGTCACCGTGGTCGGCGGCAAGCTCACGACCTACCGGCAGATGGCCGAGGACGCCGTCGACGCCGCCCTCGGCAACGTGGGGCTCGAGGCCGGTCCGTGCCGGACCCGGCAGTACCCGCTCACCGGCGCCGCCTCCCGCGAGGAGCTCGCCCGGCTGGAGCTGCCCGCTCGGCTGGTCCGGCGCTACGGCACCGACGCGGCGCTCGTGCTCAGCAGCGCCCGGGACGTCAGCGGGCTCGGCGACGCCGACCTGCTCGCACCTGTCTCCGGGCAGGTCCCGGTCACGCTCGCCGAGCTGCTGTTCGGCGTGACGCACGAAGGGGCCGCCGACGTCGACGACCTGCTCGACCGCCGGACCCGGGTCGGGCTGATCCCCGAGGACAAGGAGCTCGCGCGTCCGCTCGCGGAGCGCGCGCTGCAGATCGTCGCCGCCCACCGATGAATTTCGGCTTCGACGCCGGTCGGTAGGTGGAGGCACACTGGACGCGACGAGGAGCCACCGATGAGGACGGCAGACGTGACCACCACCGAACGCGGCCGCGAGAACACCGCGGAGCTGCAGGACTTCCCGACGCTGACCCAGCGCTACGAGCGCGAGCTGCTGGCGCACTGCTACCGGATGAGCGGCTCGTTCCACGAGGCGGAGGACCTGGTCCAGGAGACGTTCCTCCGTGCGTGGAAGGCGTCGGCCGACTTCCAGGGCCGTTCCTCGGTCCGCACCTGGCTCTACCGGATCGCCACCAACGTCTGCCTCACCAACCTCGAGAGCCGGCCCCGCCGGCCGATGCCCTCCGGGCTCGGCACCCCCGACGCCCTGGCCGGCGACGCCCTCGAGGCCGCCGCCGAGATCCCGTGGCTCGAGCCGGTCCCCGACGCGTCGGTGGTGGTGGCCGAGCGCGACACCATCCGGCTCGCCTTCGTCGCCGCCCTCCAGCACCTCCCGGCCCGCCAGCGCGCGGTGCTGATCCTTCGCGACGTGCTCCGCTGGTCGGCCGCCGAGGTGGCCGAGGCCCTCGAGACCACGCCCGTCGCCGTCAACTCCGCCCTCCAGCGCGCGCACGCGCAGCTCCAGGACCGGCAGCTCACCGAGGACACCGTCCGGCCGGACCTGTCGCCCGACCAGGAGCGGTTGCTCGACCGCTACGTCCAGGCGTTCTGGGCCAAGGACATCGACACCATCGTCAGCCTGCTCACCGCCGAGGCGATCTGGGAGATGCCGCCGTTCACCGGCTGGTACCGCGGCGCCGACAACATCGGCCGCCTCATCGACACCCAGTGCCCGGGCGGCCACCACGACATGCCGATGCTGCCGACCAGCGCCAACGGCCAGCCGGCGTTCGGGCTCTACATGCGCACCCCCCAGGGGGACTTCGAACCGTTCCACCTCCAGGTGCTCGACCTCGACGGCGACCGCGTCCGCCACGTCGCGGCGTTCTTCGACAAGGAGCTCTTCGCCCGGTTCGGCCTGCCCGCGCGGCTGCCCGCCGACCACCCCGTCCCGGCAGCACGGTGACCACGGCGCTCACGGGCGCCGTCGAGCTGCTGGACCGGTCACTGGGCTACACCCGCGTCATCCTCGCCGGCGTCGCCGGTGTCCACCTCGACCGGCCCACCCCCTGTCGGGACTGGTCCCTCGGCGACCTGCTCGCCCACATGGAGGACGCCCTCGACGCGTTCACCGAGGCGGCCGGCGGAAGCCTCGGTACGACGGTCGGCGGGCGCGCGTCGGGCGCCGCCGTACCCCGGGTGAACCGCCTGCAGGACAAGGCTTGCGCTCTCCTCGGCGCCTGGAGCGGAGACACCCCGGACGGGGTGAGCGTGGCTGGACACGACCTGTCCAGCGACCTGCTCGTGGCGACCGCCGCGCTCGAGATCACCGTGCACGGCTGGGACGTGGGTCAGGCCGTCGGCGACGGGCCGCCGGTGCCGGACGAGCTCGCCGGGCGCCTCCTCCCGGTGGCCCGGCTGCTGGTCCACCCGGAGGACCGCGCCGTCCGGTTCGCGGCACCGCGTCCGGTCCCCGCAAGTGCCGGTCACGCCGGACGGCTGCTCGCCTTCCTCGGGCGTCGGTGACGGGACCGCCAGGCAAAATCGTGGTCAAAGCGGCCATGGGAGGCACCCCGCCCAAATAGCGTGGGGGGATGCTCGTCGAGCCACACCCCCCGATCTCCGACGAACTGCTCTCGAGCCGCGACCTGATCGCGGCCGGCCGGATCGCTCGCGCCGTCCGCGTCCTCGAGAAGGCGTTGGCGTCCGAGGTCGACCCCGGACGTGCCGCCGCCCTCCTGTCCGACCTTCTCGCGTGCCGTCTCGCACGGGGCGAGCTCGGCCACGCCGGACGCCTCGGGGAACGACTCGAACCACTCGTCGAGGAGGCCGGGCCGGTCAGCGCGATCGCCAGCCACGCGCTCGGTGAGCTGGCGACCGCCCGGGGGGAGCACGAGGCAGCCCTCACCCGCTACACGATGGCCGGCGCCCTCCTGGGCACCGACGCCGACGACACCGAGACCGTGCCGTGGCGCTCCGGGGCCGCGCTCGCTCTCACCCGACTGGGCCGCCATCGCGAGGCCTCCGTGCTCGCCGCCGAGCACCTCGAGCTGGCCCGGGCGACCGGATCGGCGTACGCCCTGGCACACGCCCTGCGCACGGCCGCGGCCACCAACTCGGACGGCACCCGGCTCATGCTGCTCCGGGAGGCGCGAGCCGCCCTCGCCGGCGTCCGGGCCGACCGGCTGGCCGCCCAGATCGACACCGACCTGGCCGCGCTCATCACGCTCCAGGCAGGCCCCACCGCCGAGGCCGTGGAGCTACTGCGTTCCGCCGAGGAGTACGCCGGCCTCGAGGACCTGTTCCCGCTGCAGCAACGGGTGCGCCGCACCCTCGAGCGCCTGGGCGAGCAGCCGCGGCGGATCCGCAGCGAGACCCTGGCCAGCCTCACGGCGACCGAGCAGAAGGCCGCCCGGCTGGCCGCCGACGGGCTCACCAACCGGGAGATCGCCGCGCAGCTGAGCGTCACGGTGAAGGCCGTCGAGTGGCACCTCTCCCACGTCTACCGCAAGCTCGGCATCCGCAGCCGGGCCAGCCTGCCCGACACCCTCGGCGTCCCCGCCTGAGCCACGGGGGCCAGCGCCGGCCTAGCCGTTGCCGAACCAGGTCATCGACCGACCGTGCCCGTGCGTCCAGGCCACGGCCTGGCCGTCGACGCCGAGCACGAAGGTGTGCCACGAAGCGGGTACGTCAGGCCCGGTCGCCGTGACCCCCGGCAACACGTTCGTGCCCTCGTTCGAGACCCAGTGGCACCGGCCGTCGGCGACCAGCCCGGCCATCAGCTCGTGGAAGCGGGCCCGGCCGGCGGGATCGAGGTAGGCGATCACCGCACTGTGGAAGACCACCACCGTCCCGTGCTGCGCCGCCTCCTCGATGCGCACCGGCAGGTCGGTGAGCAGGTCGCCGGTCACGATCGACGGCGGATCCGACCGGGCCAGGTCGATGGCCGTGGTCAGCAGCCGCCGCCGGTCGTCGTGCTCCGGCCAGACCAGCATGGTCAGCCAGGCCATCGCGTCGGCGTCGGTGACGTCGAGCGGGTGCAGGTCGAGACCGCCGCGCCAGCCGACCTCCGGCACGTCCACCCGGAGGGGGAACTTCCCCTTGACCAGGCACTCGAGCACCGGACCGGACCCGGCCTCGACCACCCGGTCCCTTGTCGCCCACCGGTAGGACCACCGGTCCGGGTAGAGGCACAGCCCGGCGCTCGCGCCGACCTCCAGCAGAGCGAGCGGCGCCTCACCGCCCAGCCGGGCGAACGCGGGGGTGAGGGTGGCCAGGCGGCCGGCCTCGTTGGTCTGGGTCGCCCGGGCCAGGATCGTGGCCCGGATCGACGCGTCGTCCCCGAGCAGCGCGTGGCGCAGGGCGGCGTACGGGCCGGGGGCCGGGACGCCGTGCCACCGGGCGGCGGCGAAGACCAGGTTCGGCTGCTGCTTGAGCCGAGGCAGCTCGTGGAGCCAGGCCAGCACCTCCGGGTCACCGGTCACCCCGTCCGCCCAGGCCGAGAAGCAGGGCGACTCGCGGCGCGCGTACGACGCGAAGTCGGCGTAGGCGTCGAGGACCTCGGCGTACGGCTCCATGGCGACATCCTCGCCCAACCGGGCAAGACCACTCGCCCTGCTCCCGGCAAACGGCCCCGGCCGAGCCATGCGTGCGGGACCATGCGTCCATGGCGACACGGGGGTGGAGCCGGGGGCGGGGCCGTGCCGCGCTCGCGGTCGTGGGGGCGGTGCTGCTGGGCGGCACGGCCTGCTCGGCCGACCTCGATCGCGCCCAGGGTCTCGACACCACGCTCGCCGGCGTGGACGGCGTGGACGACGCCGTCGTCCTGGCCGCCACCAGGGACACGGCGAACCAGATCGAGGTCACCCTCGACCTGGGCCTCGACCCGACCGAGACGCTCGCCACCGTCAAGCGGGTCGACGCCGCCGCCCGAGACGCCGGCTTCACGACGTACGTGCTCTCACTCAGCCGCACCATCACCGACGGTGACGTTCTCCAGGTCGACGACACGTTCGCGGGGAGCAGCGAGGCGAAGGGGGTCGTCGGCAACTGGATCCGGGTCCTCGACGCACTGCTCGGCGAGGTGACCTACGAGTTCGGGCCGGGGAACGAGGCGATCCAGGTGGTGTCGGGCGGCGGTATAGCCCACGACATCGCCGAGGCCTCCCGGATCGGCTCCGGTGGGACGGAGACGACGTGGCGCTTCCTCGCCGACACCTCCGAGTTCGTCGTGACGGGGCAGGTCACCCGGCGCGACGTCACCCTCTTCAACCGGGTCCAGCGGACCGTGTCGTCGACCGTGCTGCCCGCCCCCGCCCGCCACTGGGAGCTGCAGCGCTACACCGGCCACGTCCTGCTAGACCTCGAGGTCGACCTCGACGGCGGCGACCACCCCGGGCGGATCACCCTCGAGCGGTGGGCCACCTCGATCCGACCGCTGGCGGGCGCTGCCGTGACGTCCACCCGCTACCCCGGCACGCCGCGCTTCCTCCAGCTCAGCGACGTCACCTCGGCCGGGCGGGACACGTTCGCCGTCTGGAGCTCGGAGGGTGCGCCGGTCCGCGGCCGCGACCGGTACTCCCGTGGCTGGGACCTGTGGTGGGTGAAGGTCGCGCGCGGCGTGCGCTGAGCGTCAGGCAGGCAGGGCGACGTACGTCGTGTCGAGGTACTCGTCGATCCCTTCGAAGCCGCCTTCGCGCCCGAAGCCGCTCTGCTTCACGCCGCCGAACGGCGCCGCCGGGTTGGAGACGAGGCCGGAGTTGACGCCGACCATGCCGAAGTCGAGCGACTCCGCCATCCGGATCGTCC
>JBKJUE010000089.1:0-14573 GCA_046590395.1 Nocardioides sp. | reverse complement strand
CCACCTCAAACCCTGGTCGGTGGGCGGCAGGACCGACCTGGCCGACGGGATCCTTCTGTGCGGGTTCCACCATCATCGTGCTCATGACCGGCGTTATGACCAGTCCCGGTTGCCCGGAGGCGACGTCCGCTTCAACCGACGCAGATAGGCCGACGTAACAAGTGACCCCCGCGCGCGTTGGACGCTGGACCCCACCAGGAGGAACCGCGTGCCTCACGCAACCCGACTCATCTGCCTGACCGGCCTGGCGACGGCCGCCGCGACGCTGCTGCCGCTCGCTCCCGCCACCGCGACGCCAGGCGTCGACCGTGACGTGCCTGCTTCGGCGCCGGCGGCTGCCCACCGGGCGGAGCCGAAGCTGGTGACGCCGGACGGCTGGCCGTTCGACCAGCGGCTGTCACGCACGTCAGGCACCGGACGGATGCACGACGGTGCGTCCTACTGGAGCGACTTCGTCTACGACGACAAGGGCGCGGCCGTCCCCGGCGGGTTCACCGCCCAGAACACCTCCTACCTGGCACCGGCGCAGGGCGCGTACACGTACCCCGAGGGACCGGCCGCCGGCAACGGCGCCGATGTCTTCGTCGCTGCTGTCGGCGCGACCAGCAACGCGACCTACTGGCGCGTCGACTGGAGCACGCTGAAGGATCCCGACGTCCCGATCGCCGTGTGGACCTTCGACACCGACAACGACGCCGAGACCGGCGAGAGCGCCTGGCCCGACGAGGCAGGGGTGACGTCCGCCGGGATCGAGCAGGCACTGACCGTCTCCAGCCGCGGCGCGTGGCTCACCGACCTCGCCAGCGGCGAGCAGCAGTCCGTGACAGACAACGGCGGCAACCTGACCGTCGACCAGAAGACCCGCTCGTTCGTCGTGAAGGTGCCGCGGTCCCTCATGCCCGTCGGCGACGACTGGCGCGTGCGGCTCGGCGCCGGCCTGGCCTCTTCGGACGGCCGCACCATGGCCGCGCCGTACGTCGAGTCGTCGACGCCGGCACCGCCCGGGCTGCCGCACGTCTACAACCTCGCCTTCCGCGGCTCTGGCCAGGAGAAGCCCGTCCACACCGACGGGATGACCTCCGCGCTGGTCGCCGCGTTCCAGGAGGCCGCCGCGGCCACGCCGCCGTTCGACCAGCTCGGCGCCGACGGCCAGGCCAGGTTCGTGACCGGCAACTTCTGGATGGAGGACAACCAGGCCGACACCCTCGCCGGCGGCGACGTCTCGAAGTTCAGCCAGGTCCTCAGCTGGTCGCAGCTGGAGGAGCGGGCGCACACCCGCGAGCCGCGGCGTACCGGCTACACCAACAGGTGGTACGTCTCCGCGCTCGACCTCGGCCAGGGCATCGTCGAGAACGACGGCGGCCCCGGCACCGGCGACGGCCGGCCCAACTACCTGAGTCGGATCCAGCCGTACGCCGTCTACGTCCCGACCACGAAGCCGGACGGGCCGCGGCCGTTGACCTGGGTCCTGCACTCGCTGGGCGTCAACCACAACCAGTACGGCGGCCTGAACCCGCGGCTGCTCCAGCAGATGTGTGAGTCCCGCGACTCCGTCTGCGCGAGCACGCTGGGCTACGGCCCCGACGGCTGGTACTTCGACGAGGCCGAGGTCGACTACTGGTCGGTGTGGCGCGAGGTCGCGCAGGCCTACCGCCTCGACCCGCGGCGCACCCAGATCACCGGCTACTCCATGGGCGGCTTCGCCACCTACCAGCTCGGTCTGGCGCACCCCGACCTGTACGCCGGTGCCGTCACCCTCGCGGGCCCACCGCAGTGCGGGGTCAGCCTGGACGGCGAGGAGGCCGGCGACGGCGCCGTGCCGGGTCGTTGCACCACCGACGGCAGGACCGGTCCGCTGGTCGGGAACGCGCGCTGGATGCCGTACCGGATCGGCCAGGGCACCGAGGACCAGCTGGTGCCGTTCACGTCGGTCGAGCAGCAGGTGAGCAGGTTCGACGAGCAGGGTCTGCGGCACCGGTTCGTCCGCTATCCCGGCGAGGACCACCTGATCTTCGCCACCCAGGACCGTTTCGACACCGTGGTCGACGGCATGGGTACGGCGGCCATCGACCCACGCCCGCCGACGGTCGACTTCACCTGGCGCCCCCACCTCGACCGGGCCGGACTCGGCATCGGCGCAACGACGGCGTACTGGCTGGGCGAGCTCGCCGCACGCGACGTCGCGCCGGGCAGCTACGCGACCGTCCGGGCGCGCTCCTTCGCGATCCCGCTGCGGACGCCCGAGATCACCCGCACCGGTCCGACCCCGGTCGAGGCCCCGCTCCCGGCCTCGGTCAGTGAGCTCCGATGGGGCGGCGGTACGACGAGTCCCACGGCGCAGACGCTGACCCTGTCGCTCGACAACGTCAAGCGAGTGACTGTCGACATGGCGCGCGCCGGTCTGACGTGCGGGTCGGTCGTCGTCCGCAGCGACGGAGCCTCGACCGTGCGGCTGACCGCGACGCCCGGAGCAGACCTGGTCCGGACCTTCGAGGAGGGCCGGAGTGTGTGGCGGCTGCCCTGCTAGGCACGGTTGGTCGGCTCGGGGTCAGCGAATGCCCGTGTCGCACGGGACGTCGACCTCGGCGTAGGCGTCCGCGGTGACCCGGGTATCCATCAACTCGCACGACATGCCGGCATCGGCGGTGACCACGTACTCGCCGGGCGGGACCGCGATCCGGAAGGCGCCGTCCGGATCGGTGATGCCGCGGGCGACGACCTCCCCGGCGGCGTAGGCCTCGCCGGGTAGCTGCTCAGAAACGGTGACCTCTACGCCGACCGCCGGCTCGTCGTCGCACGGCTGCCCCGCCTGCTCGACAGGACACTGCGGGCCGAGGTGGACCCGGCCGGTGACCCCGGACTCGGGAGAGGCGGCAGGTTGCTCGTCGCCGCAGCCGGCGAGCGACACGAGTCCAGCCGCGAGGGTGACGAGGAGGGCGCGGTGCATGAGGGTGAGACTCCCCGCCATCGGTTGGCGTTCCATGATCTACCCGTTCAGAGCGGCGTGCGAGATCACGTGGTCGAGCTTGCGGACGTCGACGCCCTTGTTGAGCTTGACCTTGATGTGTCCGGCTCGTGTCCAGAGCCCGATCTCGGCATTGAAGTCGAGCATCCGCCCGGCGTTCTCGGAGGACCACATGTTGATGGCCGAGTAGGGGAGCGAGTACATCTCGACCTTCTTGCCGGTGAGACCCTGGGCGTCGCGGACAATCAGGCGCTTGTTGGTGAAGACGGCGCTGTCGCGGAAGGTCTTGTACGCGGCCCACGGTTGTTGTCAGCTGAGATCACGGTGCCGTAGCGACCCGGACGCGTCGGGCGACCTCGGTGAGCCAGCCGCGGTAGCCGCCGTCATCAGGGCCTGGCACGAAGGCTGCGCCCTGGACAATGACGAAGGCGGCCAGTCCTTCCTCTGAGCCGTTGTCCTGAAGTGCATGCTCGATCTCGTCCGGCATCGCGGCTGCCAGCGCTGGTTCATCCGTCACGAAGGCAGCCAACGCTCGCCACGGATCGCCGTATTCCTCGGGCCAGTCCTGATGCAGGTAGGCGCCGGCGAAGTGCCAGAAGGCGGGGGCGGTTGTCACAGATCCTCCGGTGTCGTGGTCATGGCTGCGGGAACGAGGTCAAGATTCTGAACCCGTCCGGCATCGACGAGTCGCGGACCAGAATCGCGCGGATGCCCGAAACATGGAATGCCTGGCCGCCGGAACTGACCGAGATCCCAGTTGATTGGCTCATCAGGGAATCGAGCCGGAGCCTGGGCGACGCTCCTGCGAGCCACTGGCTCACCTCCCGATGATTCTGCGTGAGCAGTCGCGAGAGTGATCTCTCGGCGGCTTCCTGGTCAGCAAATGAGGAGACATGCGACAGCCGAGGATGCTGACGAAGACGTTCTAGGAGATCATCGATCGACGCGCCGACATGCCGACTGAGGGTGTGTCCGCCCGAGTGTTCGTGAGCCGCCAGCCAGCCACGGCGCCAGCGTGAGATGCCGGCAACCGTGAGGTGACCGCTTTCCGTGCGGACGGGAAGGCCGAGGTAGCGGTCGAGCCGGGAACGGATCGCGCGGAGGTTGGTGCGGGCGGTGCGGATGCCGTGGGTGCTGGTGGCGGCCGCGGCGCGGAGGGTGGTGAGGATGGCCGCGAAGCGCGGGGACTGGGCCGCGACCCGGGCGACGACCGAGCTGCCTCCGATGATGGCTCCGGCACCGGCGGAGATCAGCCCGATCGCGACGCTGATGATGACGCCCTCGACGACCATGGCGAGGATCTCGCGGAGCAACGCCCGGGTTCGCTCATGGGCAGCGTCGACCTCGAGGGCGAAGGACTCGCAGCTGACGGCGAGGGCGGCGTACTGGGCGGCGAGGTCGTCGATGGTGCGGCGCAGGGTGGTCGTCGCGTCGATGGCGACCGGGATCTCGGGCGACCGTTGCGAGTCGAACCCACGCACGGCGCCGTCGCAGTAGGTCGCGAGGTGGTCGAGGCCCTCGGCGGCACTTCGCCAGAGGTGGGCGGCGTCCCGCAGCCGGGCGGTGTCGGCGTTGGGCCAGACGAAGCCTTCGACGTGGTCGAGGATCCAGTTCTCCTGGAACGACAGCAACGGGGGATCGCCGCCGAGGCTCGACGGCAGCGTCGCCGGCAGCACCGAGACGTAGCCGCTGTCGGGGAGCTCCGCACCTTCGTAGACCGTCGAGCCGGTGATGATCGAGCCCGACATGACCGAAGCCGCGTTGGCGTTGCGGTGGTGGGCGAGCGACTGCTCGGTGAGCCGGCCCAGGTTCGCGAACGCCGTCACCAGGTCGCCCAGGGCGTGGACCGCCTCGCCCGCCGTCTCGTCGTACGCCGTCGCGAAGGCCGCCGAGGTGGCGTCGTCGCCGGCCATGGCGGCGTAGGAGCCGAGCTTGCCGGTCAGCGAGTCGTGCTGCAGGGCCGCCACCTGGTTGGCGTCGGCGAAGGCCGTGGCTGCGGTGGCGTACCCACCGCCGTCGATGGACAGCCGCATGGCACCTCCCGAGATGAGCGTGTGTCCGCTCCCCAGCCTGCCCCGAAATCCATCCACCGCGACGGTGCGAAAGCGATCTGTGGACAACTGATCCGCGCTGTCGGCAGCTGCTGCTGGACTGAGGCCTGGCACGGCAGGGGCCGCGCCCGAGGAGTGTGTATGCTGTGTGTATGGCGCGTGTGAACGTCTACCTGCCGGACGACCTGGCGGCTGCGGCGCGGGAGGCTGGTCTCAACGTCTCGGCCCTGACCCAGGCAGCGCTGGCGCAGGCGCTGGCGCAGGCGGCCACCGACGCCTGGCTCACGGGACTGCCTGCCGAGGCCAGCTCGGTGAGTCACGCTGACGCGGTGGTGGCGCTGGACTCGGGTCGGGAGGACCTGGGTGGCTGAGCCGGCTCCTGAGTCCTTGGTCGTGGTGGACGCGTCCGTCTTGGTGGACCTCCTCGCCGGCACCGACCTGGCGCCGGCGGCTCGGGCAGCGCTCGGCGGAAAGGTGATGCACGCGCCCGCCCATCTCGATGTCGAGGTGTTGTCGGCACTGGGGCGACTGAACCGGGGAGGGCTGCTCGACGACGACGACGCGGAGCGCGCTCTGCACGCGCTCTCGACCGCGCCCGTGACGCGCCATCACCTGCCCGACCTGGTGGCGGGGGCGTGGTCGCGCAGGGCTGACCTCCGACTCGCCGACGCCCTGTACGTCGAGCTGGCCCACCGCCTCGGCATGCCACTGCTGACCAGCGACCGTCGGCTGGCGCGGGCATCCTCGGGTGCCGTGCTCGTGGAGTAGCGGCCGGTCAGTCCGGCAGGGGCTCCTGCTGCCGCCGTTCGCGCTCCGCGATCGCCGCCAGGTCGTACCGGTCCACGGGCAGGCCCAGCGCCCGACGTACCCGGTGACGCCCAGCGAGGCAGTCCGGGTCGAGCTCGTCCTCGTCGAGGACCGGGTCGAGGTAGCTCAACGGCAGGGTGAACCACCGTTGCGCCTCGCCCAGACGGTCGAACATCTCGAAGGTCTCACCGACGAAGTTGCAGTCCATCGGGTACAGCTCCTCGCGACGCGCCATCTCGCGCAGCTCGGCGATCAGCGTCTTGGCCTCTGCCTCGTTCCCGGTCTCGAGTGCGAGGTTGTGGAGGTTGGCCAGGGCCGGCGTCCCGGTCTGGCCGCCGTCGGCCTGCGCCGACTCGAAGCAGCGCCGCGCCTCGTCGTACTGCTTGCGCATCTGCCGGTGCTCGCCCGCGGCGACGAGAAAGCTGGCGCGCCCGTTCTCACCCACAGGCATCGTCGCGGCGAGCTCCTCGAACCGTTCCGCCTTCTCGCTGAACGGGACGGTCTCCTCGATCTCCGTCAACCGGTCGTACACCTCGTCCTCGTCCACGGGGGCGAGTCTAGGGATCGACCGATCCGGCCAAAGCGGTGGCGCGTCACCGTCGACAGGAGGACGCTCGACGCGTACGTCGAGAGGGTTCCGATGACCGACCAGGCAGAAGAGATCAACGAGTTGTTCAAGCCGGCCGCGATCGACGGCGCCCTCGTACGACGGATGGTCGAGGCGCTGGACGGCCAGGACGAGGCGCCGAGCATCCAGCGACTCCGCGGGTGGTCGCTGGCGGCGGCGCAGCTGCTGCCAGGGTTGACCGCAGTGGACGTGGGCAGCGGGACCGGCACGATGGCCCGCCGCTTCGCCGAGATCGTCGGCGCTGACGGACGGGTGGTCGGTGTCGAGCCGAACCCGATGCTGCGCGGGATCGCGGAGGAGCGGGCTGCCGCGGCCGAGGTGGCCGTCGAGTTCGTCGACGCCTCGGCGACCGACCTGCCCTTCGAGGACGAGAGCGTCGACGTCGTCTGGTGCGAACGCGTCCTCCAGCACCTTCCCGATGCCCAGGCGGCCATCATCGAGTTCGCGAGGGTGCTCAAGCCGGGCGGGCGAGCGCTGCTGCTGGACTCCGACCACGAGAGCCGGGTCGACTCCGACATGGACCCCGACGTGGCGCGCGCCATCAAGCACGCGTTCGTCGGCCAGGTCGCCAACCCCCGCGCGGCGCGGCACATCCGCCGCCAGGCCATCGCCGCCGGTCTCGAAGTCAACCCCGACATCGGCTCCTCCGCGCTCGTCTTCCCGCTGGAGCTGCTCAAGGAGGCGCCGTTGCTCCGGATCTCGGCGGACCAGGCGGTGTCCGACGGCGCGATCACCCGGGAACAGGCAGAAGAGGCGATTCGCAGCCACACCGACGCCGCGGAGAACGGCTGGGCGCTTTCGTCGATCACGGTCTTCTCGTTCGTCACCACCAAGCCCGCGACCGACGAGCCCTGACCGGCGCCTTTCTCGCCGGAGTGCACTGTCGGTACGGTGGGCCTCGATGAGTGCGTCCGACGAGTACTGCGACCTGTGTGACCTGCCCAAGGCAACGTGCGTCCACGGCCAGCCACCGCCGCCGCCCAAGCCGGTCACCCGCCCCGCGCCGAAGACCCGTGCGGTCACCCGCACGTCCGTCCCGGGCACACCGCCGAAGGTCGTGTCGCGCCGCTGGACGGCACCGGACGCCTTGAAGTCGCCCATCCTCACCGTGCTCCAGGGCGTCGGCGGGGAGCTCGACTCCGAGGACCTCTTCCTCGAGCTCGAGATCGCGATGGACGAGCGACTGCTCCCCGGTGACCGCGAGAACACCCCCGAGGGGGAGCTGCGCTGGCAGTACGCCGCCCGCCGCGCTCGCCAGCTGCTCATCAACGAGGGACTGATGGCCAAAGGTCGGCCGGGAGTCTGGGAGCTGACGCCGGCCGGGCGTCGTACGTCGCTGGACTGAGCTGCTCTCAGCAGTCGACGCTGCCGAGCCGGGCGAGACCCTCGAGGTCGGGTACCTCCTCCGGCGACGCCCACGCGACGAGCACAGGCGGCCGGGTGGCGATCGCACTGCCGCGTCGGGTGAAGTCGCGGTCGTCGGTCGCGCCGACCCGCTGGAACGCCAGTCCGGTCGCGTCGCCGGTGCGCTCGATCGCGGTGTCCACGAGCTCGTCGTAGTTGTCCGGCGCCCCCTCCGGATTGACCGCGACCTCGATGATCCGGCACGGGTCGTGGGCGACCGGCTCCCTGCTGCCGCGTTGGGTGGCCGTGCACTCGTAGCTGCCCTCGCCCTGCGCCACCGACGGCACCGCGCCGAGCCCAGGGAGCACGCACAGATCCTCCCCCGAAGGTGGTGAGCGGCGCGCGCAGTCAGGCAGGTTCGTCCAGCACCTCGTCGAAGGGGACCGGGACGAGGTCGCGGTCGCTGGCGCGGTGGACGACCTCGACGGGTACGTCGGCCAGGCGCGCGGCGTCGTACAGGAACCGCGCCCAGGTGCGGTCGTCAGCCGTGACTCCGCCGCCACCCGGTCGGGACCGGAGGAAGGCGAAGCGGACCGTGTCGAGGCCCGACTCCCGGAGGTGCCGGAGCAGCCGCGCGAAGTCGTCGGGCGTGAGGTCGTCCGGGACGTCGGCCTCAGTGATCTCGGTGAGCTGGGGGAGTGGCTGGTCGTCGGGGCCGATCACCATCATCCAGATGCTCTCGCCGGAGAACCCGAGGGGCGACATCAGGCGCTGCCAGGCCCGCTGCAGGTCGGACTGCGTGCGGATGGTCGGTCGGAAGGGAGTCGTGTTCGTCATGCACCGAGCCTTCCCCGATTCGAGGAACGCCGCTGGCGTCATCCACAGGCTCCGGCGCGACCGTCCCGTGGCGCAGGTCGGGTCCGGACGAGCAGGACGGGTCAGCCGCAGACGGACAGGTCCGCGCCCTGGGGGGCGCAGTTGAACCAGTAGCCGTCGACCCGCAGGGCGCGCCACTCGGGGCAGGCCAGGATCGGGTCGATGGAGCCCACGAGCGCTGCCGCCAGCCGCTTCGGGTCGTGGTGCACCCAGCGGAGGGACTCCTCGCCCGGGATCACCAGCTCGAGCTGCGTGCCGGTCACGATGATCTTGCTGACCAGGACCGTGCGAGCACCGGAGGCCCGCTTGTACAAGGACCAGTGCAACTTGTGTCCAGGAAGGTACGACTCACACTTCGGATCGTCTCCCAGGAAATGACGTGTCGACATGCCGACCTCCCCGTTTGTGAACCGTCGCCCATCTCGGGCTCACCTCTGGACCGTAGGCCACTGGTCTGGACCAACGAGTGCACCGCGCGGCGTGTGGGGCTTTTGTGGACCGTTTGTGGATGTCCTGTTACCGAAGGCGCTCACGTCAGCCCCTGGACCGGTCTAGCCCACCCGGCCGTCGTGGATCGACGCCGGTTGCTCAGTCCTTCCCCTTGCCCTTTGACTTGCTGGAGTTGCCTTTGCTCTTGTCCGTTTTCTCGGGCTTCTCGTGGGGCTCTGGTTCCGACTCCTCGTCGCCCTCGTCCTCGTCCTCGTCGTCGGCCGGGGCACTGCTGGTCGGTGCCTCCGGTTCCGGCTCGGCAGGCTCGGCTCCGGGCAGCGCTTCGACCAGCGACTCGGCGGCCGACACGATCCGGTCGGCCTGCTCGGCGTCGAGGTCGCCGGACTCCTCGGCCTCGGTCGCGACGTCGGTGAGCTCGGCGACGGCGTCACGGGCGGCGTCGTAGTCCTCACCGGCGATCGCCTCGTCGACGCGGTCGAGCGCCGCGGACAGGGCGGGTACGTCGTCCGCCGGGCTGGTCCCGCTCCCGCACCCGGAGGTGACGAGGAGCGCGGCGGTGACCAGCGCGGCGAGCGACCGGCGCGTCATCAGCCGTCCCCGTTGACGGCGTCGTGCAGGTCCTGGAGCGGCTGCTCGAGCTCCTGGGGTGTCTGGCTGGGGAGCTCGTCGTCGCTCGAGCCGCCCGTGTCTGCGGCGATGCCCGCGACGATCACGAGCAGCAGGATGCCGGCCACTGCGGCGGCCACACCGCGCTGGTGCGGCGGCATGGCGGCCGCCCGCGCGGCGATCTTGCCGGGCTGCCGGGCGAGCGCGTCGCCGGCACGGTCGATGACCGACGGCCCGGTGGGTGCTGGGGCAGGGGCCGGCGCCGTCGCGGTCTCCGACGCCGCCGGGGCCGGGGCCATCACCATGGTCCGGGTCGGGTCTGTCGCAGTCGGCGCGGGAGCCGTCGTACGCAGCTCGGCCGCGACCTCCTGCGGTGCGGGCCGGTCGGCGGGCTCCATCGCGGTCATCCGTGCCAGCACGTCCCGCCAGGGTCCGGGCAGCGACTCCGGAATCGTCGGTGCCTTGCTGAGCCGGACGATGGCCGACTCGGTGTGCGACCCGGGGAAGGCGCGCTCGCCGGTCAGCGCCTCGAGCAGGACCAGCCCCAGCGAGTAGACGTCGACAGCCGGGGTGACGTCGTCGCCGCGGACCTGTTCGGGAGAGAGGTACGCCGGCGTGCCGATCGCGTGCCCGGTCTTGGTGTGCCGGACGGTGTCGCCGATCAGCCGCGCGATCCCGAAGTCGGCGAGCCGGGTCCTGCCGTCCTTCCCGAGCAGCACGTTCCCGGGCTTCACGTCGCGGTGGACGACCCCGGCGCCGTGGGCGTAGGCGAGTGCGTCGGCCATCTGCGCGCCGATGCGGCCGACCTCCTCCGGCGCCAGGGGGCCGGTCTGGGTGCGTTGGCCAAGCGTGGGGCCCTCGACGAGCTCCATCACGAGGTACGGCTGCTCGGCGGTGATACCGGCGTCGAGCACCATCACGAGGTTCACGTGGTTGAGCCGGGCCAGGGTGGTCGCCTCGGCGGTGAAGCGTCGCCGGTCGGACTCGTCGTCGGCCGTCTCCCGGAGCACCTTGATCGCGACGGGACGACTCAGGAGCTGGTCGGTGGCCCGGTAGACGTCGGCCATGCCACCGCGGCCGATGACCTCACCGAGGAGGTACCGGTCGCCGAGGGTGGTCGCGTCGTCCGTGGGCACGCGCACAGGGTCTCAGATCAGGACCTGGATCTCCTCACCGAGGCGGCTCAGGTGCCGCGCACCCACCGCGTGTAGACCACGACGTTCGCCTGGTAGCCGGACCCCGGGTCGTAGTTGCCGCCACAGGTCACCAGGTTCAGCAGCCGACGGCGACCGGGTGCGGCGTACACCTCCTGGGCCGGGAAGCTCTCGTTCGGGTACGTCGCGAGCCGGAGCACCCGGAACGTCGTTGTCGAGCCGTCCGCGGCGTCCACGAGGACCAGGTCGCCGGGCTCGAGGTGGCGCAGCCGGTAGAACACGGCCGGGCCCTGCATCGAGTCGACGTGGCCGAGGATGACGGCCGAGCCGGGCTGGCCCGGCGGTGGCCCGAGGCGGTACCAACCGGTCTCCGCGGGGTTCCCCGGGACCTCGACCGTCCGGTCCTCGTTGAGCCCCAGCCTGGTCACGTCGGCGGCCACGTCGATCGCCGGGATCCGGAGCCCGACCGGTGGCGCCACCGGAGCGCGCGCCGCCGACGGCGTACCCGATGCGGACGCCGACGCGGAGGTCGACGCGGAGGTCGACGCCGCTGGTGGCTCGCCCGTGGGAACGTCGAACATCACGCCGCGGGGCTCGCCCGGGCCGGCGGCGCGGACCGCCACGACCAGGCAGGCCACCGCGACGATGGCGAGGACGGCGGACAGCCACCCCCAGACGCGGGCCGACGTGCCGATCCGCTCCGGGGACCGGCTCATCCGATCGGTTCGGCTGCCCGGGACCTCCGCCACGCGAGGCGCCCGGCGAGGCCGGAGGCGCCCAGGGCGGCCAGTCCGAGCGCGAACCACACCGGGCCGACGGGCGACGAGCCGCCGAGGATCCCGGTGTCGTCGCGGCCGGTGTCGGGGTGGCCGACGGGCACGGTCGTCGTCGCCGTGGAGGTCGCGGTGGGGGTCGGGCTGGGGTTGCCGCTGCTGGGGGTCCCGGACGGGCCACCGTTGCTCGCGGTGGCGGTCGGGGCGGTCGTGCTCGCCGTGGCGGTGGGGCCGACGACGCATCCCGGCCGGGTGATCGTGTTGGTGTCGAGGTTCACCGCGCCGTTGCGGGCGAGGACGCGGCCGATGACCGCGGCGTTCGTCTGCAGGGTGACGGTGGTCAGCGCCATGATCGTGCCGTTGAAGGTGGTGTCCGTGCCGAGGGTCGCGGAGCTGCCGACCTGCCAGAACACGTTGCAGGCCTGGGCGCCGTTGACGAGCGCGACGCTGCTGCTGGTCGCCGTGGTCAGGGTCGAGCCGGCCTGGAAGATGAAGACGGTGTTGGGATCACCCTCACCGTCGAGGGTGACGGTCCCGGTGAGCGCCATCGCCGCGGCGGTGTTGTAGACGCCGCCGACGAGGGTCTGGCCGCCGAGGTCACTGGTCACGGTGGTGGCCGGGGTGCGGCCGGCGGCGTCGTTGTATGCGGTGGTGAGGTCGTTCTGCGCCTGCAGGGCCACGGCGTCGGCCACGTGCTGGGTGCCGTTGATGACCTGGCCGGGCGGAAAGCCGGTGACCGCCGTCCCCGGGCTCAACCCCAGGTCGCCCGACACGACGGTCGGGCCGGTGTTGGTGACGGTGGTGCCGGCCAGGACGGCGAACGGGTCCGCGGTCCCGAGACCGACCTTGGCCTCGGCGGCGTACGCCGGCTGTGACCCGGCCACCATCACCAGGGCCACGGCAGTGGCGATGCCGGCCGTCGCCAACGCAGCGAGGACGCCGCTGCGCCGCGCCTGGGTGCGGGTGGTGGGGGCAGGGGATGCCGAGGGCATTCGAGGTGAAGGCACGACCGTCTCCGAGCAGTGTTGCCGGAGCGGATTTCCGCGCGAGGGGGCGAAAGAAGGGAGCCGGTTGCTCGCCACGGTACGCCCAGGTGTCAATGGGCCCCTGGGTCAGTCGAGGCTGCTGAGGTCGGGGGGTACGTCGACCGACGCCGCCGTGAGCAGCTCGATCGGGACGATCTCCAGGGCCCGCGCGTTCGTGGCCGCGAGCACGACCGGTGCAGCCACCCCTGCTTCGTACGCCTGGAGCCAGCGGCCGGCGACGACGCACCACGGGTCGCCCGGGTGGAGGCCGGGGAAGCCCCACTCGGGCCTCGGCGTGGACAGGTCGTTGCCGACCGAGCGCTGGTGCTCGAGGAACTCGGGCGTCATCACGGAGCACACGGCGTGCAGCCCGATGTCGTCGGGCCCGCAGCCGCAGCTTCCGTCGCGGTAGAAGCCCGTCATCGGGTCGGTGCCGCAGGGCTCGAGGGCGCCGCCCAGGACGTTCACCTCGGGGTTGAGCTCGGTCATGGGTCGAGCCTGCCACGTCGCGGCGCTGACGGCCTGTCGGTGCGCCGACGTAGCGTCTGCGGCGTGGACCTGCGCGACGCCTACGCCTTGGCCGAGCACCTCCTGGAGGTGCACGGCCTGTCGGGGTGGGCGGTGGCCTACGACTCTGCGAAGCGTCGGGCCGGTGTCTGCCGGTTCACGGACCGGACGCTCGGGCTGAGCGCCCCGCTGACCGCGATCCACTCGGAGGCCGAGGTCCGCGACACGATCCTCCACGAGATCGCCCACGCCCTCGTCGGCCCGCGTCACGGTCACGACGAGACGTGGCGGCGTACGGCGGTCGCCATCGGTTGCTCGGGGGAGCGGTGCGTGGCGACGGACTCGCCGCGGGTCGAGGCGGCGTGGCTCGGGGTGTGCCCGGCCGGTCACACCGTCGACCGGCACCGGCGACCGGAGCGGGTCATGAGCTGCTCGCAGTGTCGGCCGCAGTTCGACGTCGCCCACCTGCTCAGCTGGACCCACCACGGCCGGCCCGGTCAGATGCACCCCAACTACGTGGCGGAGCTCGAGCGCCTCGTGACGGGCGAGCGGCCGACCTGGATCCGCGTGGGCGGCCGCGCCCGGATCACCGTCGACGGCGAGCACCACGGCCTGGTCGGCAGGGTCGTCAAGCGCGGTCGGACCAGCTACCACCTGAAGGTGGGGTCGATGGTCTTCCGGGTGCCGTTCGCGTGTGTCGAGCCGCTGACCTAGCCTCAGTCGCAGTTGTCGCAGAGCCCGGTCGGCGGGATCGACATGTTGCACTTCGGGCAGATGCTGGGGGCGTCGAGCTCGGCGGCGCGACGCTCCTTGCGGAGCCGGGCCTGGATCTGCTCGTAGCGCGGGGAGAGGGCGGCCTTGCCGCCGTCGTCCGGCATGTCGGCGCCGGCCCAGCGGTAGCACTCGAGGCGGGCGCTCGCCGCGTGCTTCTCGCGCAGCACCGGGTCGTCGATGCCGTCGGCGCCGGTGATCCGGAGGACCTCGTCGTAGGCGACCCCGACGGTGCCGTCGGACTTGTTCACGACGAGGGAGGCCAACGGCGGCTCGTCGTTCGCCTCGTTGGCGGTGGCGACCTTGGCCAGCACCGGGGCGATCCAGCTGCGGACCTGCTTGCGGGTGTGCACGCCGGTGGTCTCCTGGACCTCGGCGGCGAGCTCGTTGTACTGGATGAGGCCCTGGTAGGTGCCTGCGACGCGGGTCAGGATCTCGTGCGCGGCGGGCGTCCAGACGTCCTCCGCCTGCTCGCGGGTCAACTCGGGGGCGTCGTCCCCGTCCGTCGTGCGCCAATAGCTCTGTCGGACGTCAGCCACGCCATTCCCAATCCCCGGCCGGGACGAGTCGCACGTGGTCGTGCGGCCTCGCGTCACCTGGACCGGTGCATCCCAAC
>JBKJUE010000135.1:0-5408 GCA_046590395.1 Nocardioides sp. | reverse complement strand
TAGGTCTCGAGCATCCGGGCGTGCCGGCCGGTCTCGAGCTCGGACCAGTCCAGGTTGGAGCGCTGGTACGTCGCGGGGTCCTGCGGGTCGGGCACGACCGCCGGGTCCCAGCCCATCCGCTCGAACTCCGCGATCCGGCCCTCGGCCGTCGCGCGGCCGAGCTCGGGCTCGGGGTGCGAGGTGAAGAACTGGAACGGCGTCGACGCCGCCCATTCCTCGCCCTGGAACAGCATCGGCGTGAACGGGCCGGCCAGGGTGAGCAGGGCGGCGCAGGCGAGCTGGTGGTCGTCGAGCGCCTCGGTGATCCGGTCGCCGACGGCGCGGTTGCCGATCTGGTCGTGATTCTGGCTGCAGACCACCAGCCGCCAGGTCGGCATCGCGGCGGTGTCGATCGGGACGCCGTGGTCGCGACCGCGGAACGACGAGTGGGTGCCGTCGTGGAAGAACCCGCGCTCGCACACCTTCGCCAGCGCGGACAGCGGCTCGAAGTCCGCGTAGTAGCCCGCGGTCTCCCGGGTCAGGGCGACGTGGACGGCGTGGTGGAAGTCGTCGCTCCACTGCGCGTCGAGCCCGTAGCCGCGAGCCTCGCGCGGCGTCACCAGCAACGGGTCGTTGAGGTCGGACTCGGCGATCAGCGTCAAGGGCCGGCGCTGGTGGGCCGACATCGCGGCGACCTCGACCGCCATCTCCTCCAGCAGGTGCACCTCGGTGGAGTCGGACAGCGCGTGCACGGCGTCCAGGCGGAGCCCGTCGACGTGGTAGTCCTCGAGCCACATCCGGACGTTGTCGAGGATGTAGCGGCGGACCTCGGCCGAACCGTCGGCGTCGAGGTTGACCAGGTCCCCCCAGGTGTTGGAGCCGCTCTTGAGATAGGGACCGAACAGCGGCAGGTAGTTGCCCGACGGGCCGAGGTGGTTGTGGACGACGTCCTGGATGACGCCCAGCCCGGCCGCGTGGCAGCCGTCGACGAAGCGTTGGTAACCCTCCGGCCCGCCGTAGGCCTCGTGCACCGAGTGCCACAGCACTCCGTCGTACCCCCAGTTGTGGGTGCCGTTGAACGCGTTGACCGGCATCACCTCGACCAGGTCGACCCCGATCCGGCGGAGGTGGTCGAGCTTCGTCAGCGCGGCGTCGAACGTGCCCTCCGGCGTGAACGTGCCGATGTGCAGCTCGTAGATCACCGCTCCCGCGAGCTGGCGGCCGGTCCAGGACGCGTCGTTCCACTCGTACGCCGTGTGGTCGAACGTGCGCGACCGGGCGTGGACGCCGCCGGGCTGGCGTCGCGAGCGCGGGTCCGGGCGCACGTCCTCGTCGTCGTCGAGGAGGTAGCCGTAGTCGACCTCACCCTCGGGCGCCGGCTCGGTGGGCGACCACCAGTCGTCGTCACCGCGGCGCATCTCGAGGACGTCGTCGCCGACCGCGAGCCGCACGCGCTGGGGCCGAGGCGCCCACACGTCGAACCGGCCGCGCATCAGGAGTCCTCCCTGACGAGCAGGGCCACCGGCAGGTCGGTCAACACCTCGGAGGCGAGGACGCCGCCGGTCGTCGCCGTGACCGCCCGACCCGTGAGCACGTCGCGCCACCGGCCCGCCGGGAGCCGGACCGTCGTCCCGTCCCAGCCGCCGCGTGCGGCCAGCCCGACGGGCAGCCGGGTGGCGACCGTGACGGCGCCCCCGCGGTCGAACGCGAGCACGTGGTCCGCTGCGGGACCGTCTGCCCCGACTCCGGCGTACGTCGTGAAGAGCTCGGGGCGGTCCCGGCGCAGCGACAGGGACCGGTGGGTGACGAGCAGCTTGGCCGCACCCGGGTCGTCGGGCCGGTTGCTCAGGACGGCCTCCGCACCCTCCGAGAGAGAGCCGAGCAGGTCGATCCTGGCGTCGAAGTCGACGAAGCGGCGGTTGTCGGGGTCGACGAGGCTCTGCTCCCAGAGCTCGCTGCCCTGATAGACGTCGGGGACGCCGGGCATGGTGATCGCGACCAGCTTGGCGGTCAGCGCGTTGCTCCACCCGGCGGCCGTGGTGCGCTCCAGCAGCTCGTCGAGCACGGTGCCCACGGCAGGGTCGTCGAAGGCGGCGTCGACGGCGGCGTGCACCGTGGACTCGTAGGCCTCGTCCGGGGCGGTCCAGGTGGTCCGGTCGCCGGCCTCGCGCATCGCCTTCTCGGCGTACGCGTGCAGCCGCTCGCGGGAGGCCGGCCAGGCGCCGAGCACCGCCTGCCAGAGCAGGGCACCGAAGCCCGGGTCGGGCAGGGGAGCGGAGGCCAGCAGCCGGTCGAGCGCGTCGGCCCAGACCTCCGGCTGCTCGGCGAGCGTGGTGATCCGGGCGCGGACGTCCCCGCCGCGCTTCGTGTCGTGGGTCGACAGCGTGGTCATCGCGTGCGGCCAGTCCCGCTGGCGGTTGACCATCCGGTCGTGGAACTCCGGGACCGGGAGCGAGAACTCGCTCGGGTCGCCGCCGACCTCGTTGAGCGACGTCAGCCGGGACCAGCGGTAGAACGCGCAGTCCTCGACGCCCTTGGCCATCACCATGCCGCTGGTCTGCTGGAAGCGCAGGGCGGGTTCCGTAGACGGGTCGGACAGCAGCTCCTCGAGCACGTCGCACGCCGCGGGGTCGACGTGCTGGGTCATGATCCGGGTGCTGGCGAGGGCCAGGTCGAAGTGGTCACGCCCCTCGGGGAGGTAGGAGCGGTAGACGGGGAAGCACGCCAACAGGTTGGCCACCACCTCCTCGAGGGCCACGGCCGGCACGGTGTCGTTCAGCTCACGGACCTCCCGGACGATCCGCAGGACCTCTGAGTGCAGGATGCCGTTGGCAACGGTGAGCTTGCGTGCCTGCATGAACGACGGCCAGTAGAGCTCGCCGCCCCGGAGCCGCGTCTCGAGGGCGTCCAGCGGCTCCTGGCCGGCCGGGTCGGTGAGGACCCGGTCGACCAGCCCGAGGGCGTCGTACCCGGTGGTGCCGGCGGTGGCCCAGGAGGTCAGCAGCTCCTCTCCGGGCTCGAGGATCTTCTCGACCAGGACGTAGGCGCCGCCGGTGAGCTCGGCGAGGTCGTCGAGGTAGCCCCCGGGGTCGCGCAACCCGTCGGGGTGGTCCACGCGCAGGCCGTCGACGAGACCCTCGTCGAACCAGCGACCGATCTCGACGTGGGAGTCGGCGAAGACGTCGGGGTCCTCGACCCGGATCGCGGCCAGGGTGTTGACCGCGAAGAAACGCCGGTAGTTCAGGCCGCTGTCGGCCACCCGCCAGTTGACCAGGTCGTAGTGCTGGCGGTCGTGGACGGTGTTGGCGTCCGCGCCGTCGTCGGCGGTGCCGGGCGCGATCGGGTACCGGTTGGCGTGGTAGCGCAGCTCGCCGTCCTCGACCCGGAGGTTGCTGATCGGCCCGCCCTCGGGGGAGCGATCGTCGTCGCCGACGACCGGGATCCGGATCCGGCCGTCACCGGCAGCCCAGTCGACGTCGAACGCGGCGGCCCGCTCGGAGTCGGGGCCGTGCTGCAGCAGGTCCCACCACCAGGCGTTGGCTACCGGCGTGGCCACGCCGACGTGGTTGGGCACGATGTCGACGAGGACGCCGAGCCCGAGCCGTCGGGCTTCGGCGGAGAGGGCAGCGAGGCCCTCCTCGCCGCCGCGGGACGGGTCGATCCGGTCGTGCGCGACCACGTCGTACCCGTGGCTGCTGCCCGGCTCGGCCGCGAGCAGCGGCGACAGGTAGACCCAGTCGGCGCCGAGCGCGTGCAGGTAGGGCAACCGCCGGGCGGCCTCGAAGAGGTCGAACTCCTCGGTGATCTGGAGTCGGTACGTGCTGCTCGGCGTGCGCATGGTGCCTCTCGTGTGGGGGGAGTTCAGGTCAGGCCTGATCGTCGTCGGTGCGGTGGTGGCGTTGGTCTGCGCCGGGGTGGGAGTCGATGGCGCCGGTGTCGGCGAGCGCGGCGAGCGAGGCGGCAACCGAGTGGTCCGGCTCCGACTCCGGCTCGGCGTGCTCGCGGAGCACGACCAGGCTGTGCGTCTCGAGCGAGAAGCTGCTGCCAGCTGCGAGGGTGCGCGCCTCGTCGGCCCCGCCGCCCGTGTCGATGACGACGTCCCACGCGTCGGCGTACTCGTCGGGCGGCAAGGTCGCCTCGGCCGGACCGTCAGCATTGAAGTAGAGCAGGAAGTGGTCGTCGATGATGCTGCCGCCGCGGGCGTCCCTGCCGGCGATGCCGTCGCCGTTGAGGTACATGCCGATCGCCTTCGCGCCGTCCTCCCAGTCCTGGTCCTCCATGGGCTGCCCGTCCAGCGCGAGCCACACGATGTCGTTGAGGCGCTCGCCGTCACCGGTGCGCACCGTGTTGCCGTGGAAGAAGCGCTTGCGGTGGAAGGTCGGGTGGCTGGCGCGGAGCTTTGCGACGGCCGCGGTGAACTCGATCAGCGGCTTGTCGGCGCGGTCCCAGTGGACCCAGCTGATCTCGGAGTCCTGTGCATAGGTGTTGTTGTTGCCGTCCTGCGTGCGGCTCATCTCGTCGCCGTGCAGCAGCATCGGCACGCCTTGGCTCAGCAGGAGCGTGGCCAGGAAGTTGCGCTGCTCGCGGGCGCGCGCCTCGAGGACCTCCGGGTCGTCGGTCGGCCCTTCGACGCCGTGGTTCCAGGACCGGTTGTGGCTCTCGCCGTCGTTGTTGTCCTCGCCGTTGGCGTCGTTGTGCTTCTCGTTGTACGACACCAGGTCGCGCAGCGTGAAACCGTCGTGGGCCGTGACGAAGTTGATGCTGGCGAAGGGCCGGCGGCCGGAGTGCTCGTAGAGGTCCGAGGAGCCGGACAGACGCGAGGCGAACTCGCCGAGCGACGGCTCGCCGCGCCAGAAGTCGCGCACGGTGTCGCGGTAGGCGCCGTTCCACTCGGTCCACTGCGGCGGGAAGTTGCCGACCTGGTACCCGCCGGGTCCGACGTCCCAGGGCTCGGCGATCAGCTTCACCTGGCTGACGACCGGGTCCTGCTGCACGAGCTCGAAGAACGTGGCGAGCCGGTCGACGTCGTAGAACTCGCGGGCCAGCGCCGACGCGAGGTCGAAACGGAAGCCGTCGACGTGCATCTCGGTCACCCAGTAGCGCAGCGAGTCCATGATCAGCTGCAGCGAGTGGGGATGCCGGACGTTGAGGGTGTTCCCGGTGCCGGTGTAGTCCATGTAGTACTGCTCGTCGTCCTCGACGAGCCGGTAGTACGCCGGGTTGTCGATGCCCTTGAAGCTCAGCGTCGGGCCCATGTGGTTGCCCTCGGCGGTGTGGTTGTAGACCACGTCGAGGATCACCTCGATGCCGGCGGCGTGCATCGACTTCACCATCGCCTTGAACTCCTGGACCTGCTGCCCCTCGACGCTCGAGGCGTAGTCGGCGTGCGGTGCGAAGAAGCCGAGGGTGTTGTAGCCCCAGTAGTTGCG
>JBKJUE010000079.1:0-84888 GCA_046590395.1 Nocardioides sp. | reverse complement strand
CACCGACACAAGACCCACGGCGCCTGGAACTACCTCGTCCTCGACCCCGGCACCTACCTGTGGACCAGCCCCCACGGCTACCAGTACCTCATCGACCACCACGGCACCACCGACGTCTCCGCCGACCGACGCCCTCCCGACCAGTAGCTACCCCGCCCCACACCCCGCCGCAGGCGGGGCCACCGGCATGTCCGCGGGCTCGCGTGGCAACCTTCGGGCCATGCACGTGTACATCAAGCCGACCCAGTCGTTCCTGGCCTGTCAGGTCTGCGCGGGGCTGGTCTTCGCCCGCCGCGAGATCAAGATGACGACGACGGGGATGACCTTCTTCGACCTGGACTGGGCCAACAAGTCGGGCGACGGTGCGATCTGCGTCCGGTGCGGCTTTGTCCACACGTTCATGGCGCAGGCACATCAGTGGGTCGAGCCGTCCACCGTGGATCCCGCCGACCTGCCGGAGAATCCGCACGCGACGCCACCCGCCCCGTACTCGACGTAGCCGCCGACCGGAGTCAGTGCAACGTCGGGAGCAGCTGGAAGGTGACCGTCAGTGCAGCACCGACCGTGGTCTCCCCCGGCTCGAACGCCACCGTGCCGGACAGCATCCGCGCATCCGAGGCCGCCTCGTGGAACACGTCGTCGCGGCCGCCCTCGGCGATCGTCTGGACGTCACCGAGCTCGAGCCCGGCCAGGCCGGCCAGGTGCGTCGCTCGCTCGCGCGCATCGGCGAAGGCTGCCTCGCGTGCCGTCGACATGGCAGCCGTCGCGTCGGTGACCTGCAGGGTGATCCCCTCGACCCGGAGCCGGTCGCCGATGCGCTCGGCGAGGGCGGCGACGAGCGCGCCGGCCGCGTCCAGGTCGGGACAACCGATCACGAGCGAGTGGCTGGCGCGGAAGCCGGCCGGAGTCCCGTCCCGGTCGTGGTCCGGACCGACGTGGAGATGACGGGACCCGATCCGGGAGGCGTCGGTGTGCTCCCGGGCCACCTCGCCCGCCAGCCGCACCGCTGAGTCGCACCCGGCGAGCGCCTCGGCCACGCCGGCCGCCCGATGACCCACCGAGAGGGACACGCTGGCGGTGTCGGGCGGGACCATGACGGCACCCTGACCGGTGACGGTGATCGTGCGCATGCAGGGACGGTACGCCCCGGTCGGCTGCTAGACGGTGATGTGAAGCCGCTCGAAGATCTCCAGCGTCGCCCGCGACCGGTTCAACGTGTAGAAGTGCAGGCCCGGGGCACCGCCCTCGAGCACCGCCTCGCACAGCTCGGTCGCGATGTCGACACCGATCCGGCGTACGTCGGCCGGTTCCGTCACGCCGTCGAACCGGGCCATCAGCTCGTCGGGGATCTCGGCGCCCGACAGCTCCGCCATCCGGCGAACAGAGGTGAGGTTGGTGATCGGCATGATGCCCGGCAGTACCGGGATGTCGACGCCCTCGGCACGCACCCGCTCGACGAGGTCGACGTAGTCCTGCGCCCGGAAGAACAGCTGCGTCACGGCGAAGTCCGCACCGGCGCGCGCCTTCGCGGCGAGGAACTTCGCGTCCTCCTCACGCGACGCCGACGCCGGGTGCTTCTCGGGGAACGCGGCCACGCCGACGCTGAAGTCGCCGGTCTCCTTGGCGAGCTCGACGAGCTCGCTGGCGTAGGTGAGTCCGCCCGGGGTGGGCGTCCACGGCGCGCTCGGCCCGTCGGACGGGTCCCCGCGCAGGGCCAGGATGTTGCGGACGCCGGCCTCCTCGTAGGACCGCAGGATCTCGACCAGCTCCTCACGCGTGTGGCCGACGCAGGTGAGGTGGCCCATGGCCCGCAGCGAGGTCTCGCGGGCGATCCGCCCGGTGATCTGGACGGTCGTGTCGCGCGTGGAGCCACCCGCGCCGTAGGTGACCGACACAAAGGTCGGCGCGAACGGCTCGAGGTCGCGGATCGCCTGCCACAGCTGCTCCACGCCGGCCGCGTCGCGGGGCGGCATGAACTCGAAGGAGACGGAACGCTCCCCCTCGCGAATCACCTCGCCGATGCTGCGGCTACGTCGGTCCACCATGCGGTGAAGTCTAAGGAGGAGGACGACTGCGGGCGCCCGGTGTCCACCCCGCAGGCATGGCATAGCCTCGTCCGGTGACCAGCTGGGACGGGGCGGAGTTCCGCGCGAGCATCCAGGAGGCGCTCGATGAGTTCCTCGACGAGATGTCTTCGCGGCTCGACCCGCTGGGTCCCGACGCCGGCCGCCTCCTCGACGAGGCCCGCCGCTCGGTCTCCGGAGGCAAACGGTTCCGTGCGGCCTTCTGCTACTGGGGATTCCGGGCCGCGCGGTCCGAGTGCGACGACGAGCGTGCCCTCATGCGGGCCTGCGCCGCCCTCGAGCTGCTCCACGCCAGCGCCCTCGTCCACGACGACTACATGGACGCCTCCGACACCCGCCGCGGCCGGCCGGCAACGCACCGCGCGTTCGAGGCCGAGCACCGCGACGACGGCTGGCGCGGGGACCCCCAGCAGTACGGCGCCTCCGCGGCGATCCTGCTCGGCGACCTGCTGCTCAGCTGGGCCGACGAGATGCTCCGTCGCTGCGGGCTCCCCGGCCCGGAGGTGGCCGCGGCGCTCGACGTCTTCGACCTCTGCCGCTCCGAGGTCATCGCTGGCCAGTTCCTGGACGTCTCCGCCCAGGCCCGGGGACAAGCCGACGTCGACACCGCGATGACCGTGCTGCGCTACAAGTCGGCCAAGTACTCCATCGAGCGGCCGCTCCACATCGGCGCGGCACTCGCCGGCGGCTCCGCCGAGACCCTCGCGGACCTCGCGGCGTACGGTCTCCCCCTGGGCGAGGCCTTCCAGCTGCGCGACGACCTGCTCGGCGTCTTCGGGGACGCCGACATGACCGGCAAGCCCGCCGGTGACGACCTGGTCGAGGGCAAACGGACCGTGCTCGTCGCACTCGCCCTCGACGGCGCGACGGCCGAGGACGCCGCCCTGCTCGACCGGTCCCTCGGCACCGCCCTCGACGCCGGACAGGTGGACGCACTGCGTCGGGTGATCGACGACTCCGGTGCCCACGCCCAGGTCGAGTCGGTCATCCGGGAGCTGGTCGACCTCGCCGTCGGCGCCCTCGACCGGGCGCGGATCGACGACGACGCCCGCGAGGTCCTGCGCGGCCTCGCCGCGGCCGCCACCGACCGGGTGGTGTGACGCCGAAGCCGCTCAGTCGAGGCTGCGGATCCCCAGGTCGGGACCCTCGCCCCGGAGCAGAACGGCGAACCGCCCGCCGCGATCGGCGTTGACCCGGGCACCCAGCACGCTGAGCGCCACGGAGAACGCGCGCTCCTCGGCGCGGGCGAACGGGCCCCAGCCGTCCCACAGGAGGATCGTGCCGTCACTGTCGGTCGCGACCACGTCGTGCAGGCAGTCCGCGAGCGCGTCGAAGTTGCGGCCGTAGTGGTCCGGGAAGCCGAACGCCTCACCGATCCGGTCGAGGAACTCGGACTTCGCCTCCACGCCCACCCCGTCGAGGTAGACGAACCGCCAGCCGGCGTGCTCGACCGTGTGCTGCACGTCCGGGACGTCGAAGGCCCCGTGCCACCGGAAGATGCCCGGGTCCCTGCGCCCGGCCAGGACCGCTGCGAGTCCGCTCATCTTCTGATCCTCTCGAACGACTGGTAGTGGTCCTCGGTCCAGTAGAGCTCTCCCTCGGAGCCTGCCACGATCCGGCGGGCACCGCGATGGTCGAGCCCGGGCGTCGGGACGGTGTACTCCCGGTAGTAGCCCCGCTCCTCGTCGGGCAGCAGGCCCTCGAAGTTGCCGAAGACGCCGCCGTCCTCGTCCTCCGGGAACGGGCCCCCGGCGTCGATCAGGTCGACGGTCTCGGCGGCCTCGGGCGGGAGGTCGTCGAGACTGACGGTGGGGAACCCGGACTCCGGGGTGGACGACGAGGACGTGGGCGGCGTGGGGTCCGCCGTCGGCGTCGAGCCGTCACCCTGGCTCCACCAGAGCAGGACGACGGCGAGGATCGCGGCGACCAGGCCGAGCCAGGTACGCCGTCCGGTCACGACAGCGCCATCGCCTGGGCCCGGCGCTTGACCTCGGACCCCCGGTTCTCACGCAGGGCGTCGATGGGGCGTCCGGGAAGGTCGGCCTCGATGAACAGCCAGGCGATGATCTCGCGGTCGTCGTAGCCACCGTCGTGGAGCACGGTGAGCAGCCCGGGCAGTCCCTTGACCACCAGGCCGTCCTGGATGAAGTCCGCGGGCACCCGCGGCCCGATGCCCGGTGCGGACACCGCAGCGGCGAGCTCGTGGTCGCGGATCATCGTCCTGATCTTGGCCGGGGTGACCTCGAGCAGGGCGCCGGCCTCGGCCCAGTCGAGCCAGGCGGGCACCAGTGCGTCGAGATCGGCGTCGGCGAGGCGTGGGGAGGTCATGGCTCCACTCTGGCACCACCGGAGCGGTCACGAAAACCGGCGTACGCCACGCCGGGGCCAGGGCAGGCGGGCTGGGAGCCACCCGATCCGTACGATTGACCCACCGGATCCTTCCCCATCCGGTGCGCAGGAGGGTCGTCGTGGAGCAAGATCGCTCCGCCCGCACGGGCGTGGACGCCGGTGTCGGCGACCCCTTGACCGGCCGTCTGCTGGACGGTCGCTACCGGATCGCGACCCGGGTGGCGCGCGGTGGCATGGCCAGCGTCTACGAAGCCACCGACCTCCGTCTCGACCGCATCGTCGCGATCAAGATCATGCACCCCGGCCTCGGCGACGACGAGGAGTTCGCGGCCCGGTTCGTCCGCGAGGCCAGGGCCGCCGCCCGGCTCTCGCACCCCAACGTCGTCGCCGTCTACGACCAGGGCCAGGACGACGGCACCGTCTTCCTCGCGATGGAGCTGGTCTCCGGGCACACGCTCCGCGACGTGATCCGCAAGGAGAGCCCGATGCCCCCGGCGCGGGCCCTGGCGCTGATCGACCCCGTCCTGTCCGCGCTCGCCAGCGCCCACCGGGCCGGCCTCATCCACCGCGACATCAAGCCCGAGAACGTCCTCATCGCCGACGACGGCCGGGTCAAGGTGGCCGACTTCGGGCTCGCCAAGGCGGTCAGCACCGACACCCAGCACACCGCCACCGGCGGCGTCCTGATCGGCACCGTCTCCTACCTCGCCCCCGAGCTGGTCGTCGACGGCCGGGCCGACGCCCGCGCCGACGTCTACGCCGTCGGCGTCGTCCTCTACGAGCTGTTGACCGGCACCAAGCCGCACGAGGGTGAGAGCCCCATCCAGGTCGCCTACAAGCACGTCCACGAGGACGTGCCGCCGCCGTCGGGCACCGCCGAGGGCCTCCCGGGGTACGTCGACGCCCTCGTCGCCCGGGCGACCGCGCGGGACCGGGGCCAGCGCCCGGCCGACGCCGCCGTGCTCCTGCACCAGGTCCACCGGGTGAGCCAGGCGCTCGCGGCCGGCGTCCGCGAGGACAAGGAGCTCGAGGCCGACCTCGCTCCCCGGCCCCTCCCCGTCGACGAGACCGAGGACACCGAGACCGACCCGTTCGACGCGGACGAGTTCGCCACCCTGCTCTCGCCCGTCCAGGCGGCGCACCAGCACGACCACACGACGGCGTTGGAGCACCGCCCGACGCCGCCCCCGCCGTCCCGCACCACGGTCGTCCCCGGCCGGCCGGCGGCCCGGCCGAAGCGCTCCAGGCGCGGGCCGATCCTCCTGGTCCTCGCCCTGCTGCTCGCGGCCGCCGCGGGCGTGGGTGCCTACTGGTTCGGGTGGGCCCGCTACACGGCCACCCCGGGCGTGCTGGGCCTCACCGAGAAGGCCGCCGTGCAGAAGCTCGACGCCGCCGGCCTCGAGACCGACATCGGTGAGCGCGCCTACTCCGAGACGGTGCCCGCCGGACGGGTGCTGCAGACCGACCCCGAGCCGGGTGCCCGGGTGCTCGACGGCGGCACCGTCGCGCTCGTGCTGTCGCTCGGCAAGGAGAGGTACGACGTCCCGAAGGTGCGCGGGCTCTCCGAGGACGAGGCCCAGGACGAGCTGGCCGGGACCAACCTCGACTTCGGCGAGTCCATCGGGCGCTACTCCGAGAAGGTTCCCGAGGGCACCGTCCTCGGCAGCGACCCGCCCGCGGGCACGACCCTGCGCCCGGACACCATCGTCGACCTCTACGTGAGCGAAGGCCCGCGGCCGATCACCATCCGCGACTGGACCGGCAAGAGCGCCGACCGGGCTGAGCTGGTCATGGAGAAGAAAGGCCTGGTCGTCGACCGCGACCAGCTCGAGTACTCCGACACCGTCGAGGAGGGCCGGGTCGTCTCCCAGTCCCCCGCGAGCGGCACGCTCTTCCGCGGCGAGACGGTGACCCTGGTCGTCTCCCAGGGACCGGAGCTGGTCGAGGTCCCGGGCGGCATCGTCGCGTCCGGCGTCGAGGCGGCCCGCGAGACGCTCGAGGCACTCGGCTTCGTGGTCGAGGTCCGGAACGCGTCGACCTACCTCGGGCTCGGCTACGTGTTCTCCATGGACCCCGACTCGGGCTCCATGGTGCCCCAGGGCAGCACCATCGTCCTGACCCAGATCTGAGGTCCCCTAGGGTTTCCGGGTGCCCGTCCACCCCGCTCTCCGCAACCCCGTCGGCACCCACGTCACCGTGGGCAAGGGTCTGGTCACCGGCGCCCTCGCGAGTGCCGACAGCGTCGGCTGCGAGACCATCCAGGTCTTCGCCGGCAACCCCCGCGGCTGGGCGCACTCCGCCGGCGACCCGACGGTCGACGCCGCCTTCCGCACCGAGACGGCCGAGCGTGGCATGCGGGTGTTCATCCACGCGCCCTACCTGGTGAACCTCGGCTCCCCGACGGCCGCGACGTACGAGAAGTCGGTCGCCTCGATCGCCCACAACCTCAAGCGGGCCGCCGAGATCGGCGCCGAGGGCGTCGTCGTCCACACCGGCTCGTTCGTCGACCCGAGCGGCAGCGACCAGCTGTACGACGCAGCCATGCGTCAGGTCCGCCGGGGCCTGCTGCCGCTGCTGGACGCGGTTGCCGACGAGGCCGCACCGTGGCTGCTCCTGGAGCCCACCGCCGGCCAGGGCCGGTCGCTCTGTGCCGGCGTCGAGGACCTCGAGCCCTACCTGGCCGCGCTCGACCATCACCCCAAGGCCGGCATCTGCCTCGACACCTGCCACGTCTTCGCGGCCGGCGCACCCCTCGACGAGCGCGGCGGCGCCACCGCGACGCTCGACCGGATCGTCGAGATCGGCGGCCGCGGGCGGCTGCGCCTCGTCCACGCCAACGACTCCATGGACGTGCGGGGTGCCTCCAGGGATCGGCACCAGAAGCTGGGCGAGGGGCACATCGGGGTCGCGGCGTTCGCCGAGCTCCTGGCCCACACGGCGACGGACGGCGTGCCGTTCATCCTCGAGACGCCCGGGTCCCGCGACGTCGGCGACGAGGGCATCCCGCTGCTCAAGCGGCTCCGGGAGCGGCGGTGAGCACCCGGCGTACCTCGCTGCTGGCGGCACTGGCGCTGCTGCTCGTCACGGCGATGTGGGGCAGCACGTTCTTCCTGATCAAGGACCTCCTCGACCGGGTGCCCACCCTCGACTTCCTGGCGGTCCGGTTCTCGATCGCGGCCGCCCTGCTGGTCCTGGTGGCGCCCCGCGCCCTGAGCCGGCTGGACCCGGACTCACGCCGCCACGCCGTCGTGCTCGGCGGCCTCTACGGCGTGGCCCAGATCCTGCAGACCGCGGGCCTGGCGCACACGGCGGCCAGCGTCTCCGGCTTCATCACGGGCATGTACGTCGTGGCGACCCCGCTGTTCGCCGCCCTGCTCCTCAAGCACCGGATCACGCGCCTGACGTGGGCGGCGGTCGCGCTGGCCACCGCCGGGCTCGGCGTGCTGACCCTGAACGGCTTCTCGCTCGGGTACGGCGAGGCGATCACACTGGTGGCGGCACTGCTCTACGCCCTCCACATCGTCGGTCTCGGCGCCTGGTCGAAGCCGGACCAGGCGATCGGGATGTCGATCGTGCAGATCATCGTGATCGCCGTCATCTGCCTCGTGGCCTCCGCGCCGGACGGCATCGTGCTGCCGCCCACCCCGCGGGACTGGCTGTCGGTGCTCTACATGGCGGCGTTCGCCGGCGCGCTCGCACTGGTCGCCCAGACCTGGGCACAGGCCCACCTGTCGGCCACCCGCTGCGCGATCATCATGAGCATGGAGCCAGTCTTCGCCGCCCTGTTCGCCGTCCTGCTCGGCGGCGAGGACCCGACGGCGCGGATGCTGGTCGGTGGGGCCATGGTGCTCACCGCGATGATCGTCGTGGAGCTGCTCCCCCGCCGGAAGGTCGAGGCCGAGGTCCCGCACATCGCCGTGTGACCACATCGTGAATATCGGCAGGCCCCGGGAGCGCGCTCGCCTAGCGTTCGGACCGGAGAGCAACCGAGGGAGCCCTGATGGTCGTCGTCATGTCACCGGACGCCACCGACGAGCAGGTGGCGCACGTCGTCGACCGCGTCGAGGGAGTCGGCGGTGAGGCGTTCGTGTCGAAGGGCGTGGTCCGCACCATCATCGGCCTGGTCGGTGACATCGACTCGTTCCACCACCTCAACCTGCGGACGCTGCCCGGCGTGGCCGACGTGCACCGGATCTCCGACCCCTACAAGCTGGTCAGCCGCCAGCACCACCACGACCGGTCGACGGTCTGGGTCGGACCCGCGAGCCACCAGGTGCCGATCGGGCCGGACACGTTCACCTTCATCGCCGGCCCCTGCGCCGTGGAGACCGCCGAGCAGACCCTCGAGGCCGCCCGCATGGCCCAGTCAGCCGGCGCCACCATCCTCCGGGGCGGCGCCTTCAAGCCGCGCACGTCGCCGTACGCGTTCCAGGGCCTCGGCGTCCGCGGCCTGGAGATCCTCGCCGACGTACGCCGCGCGACCGGCCTGCCGATCGTCACCGAGGTGGTCGACGCCCGTGACGTCACCGTGGTGGCCGAGCACGCCGACATGCTCCAGGTCGGCACCCGCAACATGGCCAACTTCGGGCTGCTGCAGGCGGTCGGCGAGTCCGGGAAGCCGGTGCTGCTCAAGCGCGGCATGAACGCCACCATCGAGGAGTGGCTGATGGCGGCCGAGTACATCGCCCAGCGCGGCAACCTCGACGTCGTCCTCTGCGAGCGCGGCATCCGCACCTTCGAGCCGGCGACCCGCAACACCCTCGACATCTCGGCCGTGCCGGTCGTGCAGGCCACCAGCCACCTCCCGATCATCGTGGACCCGTCCCACGCGGCGGGCCGCAAGGACCTCGTGGTCCCGCTCTCGCGGGCGGCCCTCGGCGTCGGCGCAGACGGCGTCATCGTCGACGTGCACCCGACGCCCGAGACCGCCCTCTGCGACGGGCCGCAGGCCCTGATCGGGAGCGACCTCCGCGAGCTCGCCCAGGCCGTGCGCCGGATGACCCCGGTGGCAGGCCGGGTGGACGCGTCCGAGTGGGTCCGCAACCGCTGATCCCTGCCGTTCCCGGCCCCGTTCGCCTACCCTTGCCTGCCGAACCGGTTCGAGGAGGAGCATGTCCGTCTGCACCCAGTGCGGTCACGAGCTCGGTGTCGGCAGGTTCTGCGTGAACTGCGGGCGCCCCATCGATGCTGCCTCCGCCGCCGACGCACCACCGGTCGACGACTGGCGCACCGGCACCGCCGAGCGGCCCGTCGTCCGTGCCGGGTCGGAGCCTCGCTACCCGTTGTACGCCGACGAGGCGCACGTGACCACGACCGGCTCCCACCGACGGGTCGATCACCGACCGGGGCGCCGCCCGGCGTGGCTCCCGTGGCTGGTCACCGCCGTCCTCCTCGTGGTCTTCGCCGGGGCGGGCGTGTGGCTGTTGGTGAGCGGAGGCGACGACAACCCGGCCACCACGGCCACCGACGACCGCTCGAGCGAGGCCTCGTCCACACCGACGACCGAGCCTGCTGAACCCACCCCGTCCGAGACCGAAAGGCCCTCCGACGAGCCCACGGAGGAGCCGGCCGGCGACCCGGAGGAGGTGGCCCGGCAGGCCACGGTGACCGTCCCGGCGACTGCCCCGCCGAACCAGGACGTCGACGGCAACCAGGTCCGCTACGAAGGCCGCAACATGCTCGACGGGGTCCCCGAAACCTGCTGGCGGATGCCGGGCGACGGTTCCGGGGAGTCACTGCTCCTGGAGCTGGCCGAGCCCACCACCCTGACCTCGGTCGGGCTCGTGAACGGCTACGCGAAGACCGCCCGCGACGGCGACACCTCTCTGGACTGGTACGCCGGCAACCGGCGGGTGCTGGCGGTGGAGTGGGTCTTCGACGACGGGACCGTCGTGTCCCAGGACTTCGAGGAGAGCCGTTCCCTCCAGTCGATCGAGATCGACCCGGTCACGACGCAGACCGTGGAGGTCCGCCTGGTGACGGTCTCACCTCCGGGCGAGGGGAACTCGGCGCGCAACTACACGGCCATCAGCGAGGTCAGCCTGCTCGGCAGTCCTGCCTGAGGGTCAGAGACCGGCCAGCACCCTGGCGGCCTGCTCGGCGTCCTCACGCGTCACGTCGAGGTGGGTGACCATGCGGACGGCGGTCGGGCCGACCGCGGCGACCAGCACACCCGCGTCCCGCGCCGCCGCGACGAACGCGGGCGGGTCGGGGTGGGGCACCACGACGATGTTCGTGTCGACCGTCGCCGGGTCCACGCCGCAGGCCTCCGCGAGCAGCCGGGCGTGGTCGTGGTCGTCCGCGAGCCGCTCGACGTGGTGGTGCAGCGCGTGCAGGCCCGCAGCGGCCAGGATCCCGGTCTGCCGCATGCCGCCACCCATCCGCTTGCGCCACACCCGCGACTCCGCGACGGCGTCGGCCGACCCGACCATGAGGGACCCGATCGGCGCGCCCAGCCCCTTCGACAGGCAGACCGCCATCACGTCCGCGACCGCGCCGTACGTCGACAGCGGTACCCCGGTGGCGACGTGCGCGTTCCAGATCCGGGCGCCGTCGACGTGCACCTTGACGCCGACCGAGGTGGCGTAGTCGCGCAACGCCTGCAGGTCGGCCAGCGGGAGCACCGCTCCCCCGGCGAAGTTGTGGGTGTTCTCCACCGAGATCGCGGCCGTCGGCACGAAGAACGGGCCCATGTCCGGGGCGAAGATCTGCTGGATGACGGGCAGGTCGACCTGCCCGCGCGGCGAGATCCACGTGCGCATGGTGAGCCCCGTGTACGCCGCGTGCGCGCCGAGCTCGGCCCGGGCGATGTGGGCGCTGGCCTCGCACAGGACCTCCTGCCCGGGGCCGACCAGGGTCCGGACGGCCAGGACGTTGGCCATCGATCCGGTCGGGGTGAACAGTGCCGCCTCGTGCCCGAAGAGGCCGGCGACCCGCTCCTCGAGGAGCCGGACGGTCGGGTCCTCGCCGTACACGTCGTCGCCCACCTCGGCCGTCGCCATGGCCCGGCGCATCGCCTCGGTCGGGCGGGTCAGGGTGTCGCTGCGGAGGTCGATCACCCGGTCACCCTAGGGGATCGTGCCAGGCCGTCAGGAGACGGTGACGCTCCTCACGGGTGACCACTGCGAGCTCTTCCCGGCATCGGTGTTGCTGGTCCGGGCGCGGACCTTCCAGGTCCCCGAACGCGCCGGGTCGAAGGTGCCGGTGGCCTTGTCGGCGTTGCGGCGGAACCAGGTCCACGTGTCGGCACCGTTGAGCCGAACCTGGACGTCGTAGTCGCGGCCGTCGGGGGCGATTCCGGTGGCCCAGCGCAGCGTCCAGCCGTCGGACGATGACCCCGAGGCCGCCAGAGGCACCCGGACCCTTCCGGTCATGGACGGGTGGGGGGTGCAGTGGTAGGGGTAGGTGCCGGCCGAGGAGAACGTTCGGGCGAAGGTCTCGCCGCCGTTGCGGGAGCCGCTGTCCCAGAATCCCTGGTCGGACGTGGTCGTGTGACTGACCTGCTGGGGGAACGACCAGGTGACGGTCTCGCCCAGCGCGACGGTGACCCGGGCCGGCGTGAACGCCATGTCGGCGACGACCACGGTGGTGCCGCCGGCCTGGGCCGGGGCGGGAACGACGACGAGCAGCGCGCCCAGAAGGACGAAGGGCGCGGCGAGAACGTCTATGCGCACCCGACCAGAGTAGGCCGATCAGGCCTTGCGCAACATCTCCGCGACGAGAAACGCCAGCTCGAGCGACTGGACCCGGTTCAGGCGCGGGTCGCAGACCGACTCGTAGCGGTCGCTCAGCCCGGCCTCGCTCAGCTCCTCGCCACCGCCGACACACTCCGTCACGTCGTCGCCGGTGAGCTCGACGTGGACGCCGCCCGGCCAGGTGCCGAGGGAGCGGTGCACGTCGAAGAAGCCCTGCACCTCCTCGATGACGTCGTCGAACCGGCGGGTCTTGTGGCCCAGCGAGGTCTCGAAGGTGTTGCCGTGCATGGGGTCGCAGACCCACGCGACGTCGACGCCGGCTGCGGTGACCTTCTCGATCAGGTGCGGGAGGCCGTCCCGGATCTTGCCGGCGCCGAAGCGGGTGATGAACGTGAGCCGACCGGGCTCGTTGTCCGGGTTCAGCTTCGCGGCCAGGGCCAGCGCATCGTCCGGGGTCGTGCTGGGGCCGAGCTTCACGCCGATCGGGTTCTCGATGTGGCGCAGGAGCTCGACGTGGGCACCGTCGAGCTGGCGGGTGCGCTCACCGATCCACACGAAGTGCCCGGACACGTCGTACGGCAGCTCGGTGCGGGAGTCGATCCGGGTCATCGCGTGCTCGTACTCCAGGACCAGCGCCTCGTGGCTGCTGTGGAAGTCGACGCGGTGGAACTCGTCGGGGTCGGCGCCGATCGCCTTCATGAACGTGAGCGCCCGCTCGATCTCGTCGGCGACGGCTTCGTAGCGCTGCCCGGCGCCGGACTCCCGGACGAAGTCGGTGTTCCAGGTGTGCACCTGCCGCAGGTCGGCGTACCCGCCCGTGACGAAGGCGCGCACCAGGTTGAGGGTGGCGGCGGACGAGTTGTAGACGTCCACCAGCCGCTGGGGGTCGGGGCGGCGCGAGGCCTCGGAGAACTCGAACCCGTTGACCGCGTCGCCGCGGTAGGCCGGCAGCGTGACACCGTCGCGGGTCTCGAGGTCGGACGAACGCGGCTTGGCGTACTGGCCGGCGATCCGGCCGACCTTCACGACCGGCACGGACGCGGCGTAGGTCAGCACCACCGCCATCTGCAGCAGCACCCGCAGCTTGTTGCGGACGTTGTCGGCGGTGACGCCGTCGAACGTCTCGGCGCAGTCCCCGCCCTGCAGCAGGAAGGCCTCCCCGCGGGAGACCGCGGCGATCTTGGCCTTGAGCTCGTCGCACTCCCCCGCGAACACCAGCGGGGGGCGGGTGCGCAAGGTGGCGACCGCGGCATCGACTGCGGCCGGGTCGGGGTACGACGGCTGCTGCGCCGGGCTCAGCCCGTGCAGCGCCGCCAGATCGGGAATCGTCACGGCCCCAGTGTACGAACAGGAGTCGCCACGACCCTCGGTGCCGTCCACTGATGCGTGCCGACGACGTGACGAGGGGGCGGTTGTGTCGTTGGATCCTCGACCACCACCTCTCGGAAGGGCTTGTTCATGCGACCCCGTGCTTTCAGAAAGTTCCTCGGCATCGCCGCCGGCGTGCTCCTCGCCGCCTCCCTGGCCGCGCCCGTGGCTCCCGCCCAGGCCGCCACCACCGACCCGCTCCGGACGCAGCAGTGGGGCCTCGACCAGGTTCACGCCGAGGGGGCGTGGACGACATCTCGCGGTGCGGGCGTGATCGTTGCCGTTGTCGATTCCGGCGTGGACCTGGGACACCCGGACTTGCGTGCCAACCTGGTGCCCGGTGTCACGACCGTCGGCTGCGGACGCAAGCAGACCTACTGCGGCAACGGCAGCTGGGTGGGCATGGACGGCGAAGCGCAGGACGCCGACACCCACGGCACCCACGTGGCCGGCATCATCGCCGCGGTGACCGACAACGGCCTCGGGGTGGCGGGCGTCGCCCCGGACGCGAAGGTCATGCCGATCAAGTCTCTGGAGGACGGCAGCGGCAGCTTCGAGGACATCGCAGCCGGGATCCGGTACGCCGCCGACCACGGGGCACAGGTCGTCAATCTCTCGATCGGCGCACTCCCCGGAGTTCAGGCACTCACCATCACCGGCCTCGAGTCTTCGGTGACCGACGCCATCGCCTACGCCACGTCCCGCGGCGTCCAGGTCGTGGCCGCCGCCGGCAACGAGGCCTTCCCCGTGTGCGACACCCCGTCGTTCGAGCCCGGCGCCCTGTGCGTGACCTCGACGACGCGTGAGGAGACCCCGTCCTGGTTCTCCAACGGGGCTGTGAAGCCCGACCTGGACGCAGTGGCTGCCCCGGGAGGCGCCGGACTGCTCTTCTGTGCCGATGACATCGTCTCGACCGTGCCGGTCGGCACCGGTTCCGCGGCGTGCAAGCAGAGCGACTACGACTACTACGCCGGCACCTCGATGGCCACGCCGCACGTCGCCGGGGTCGCCGCGCTGCTCTTCGCGCAGGGCCGGACCCGCGACAACGTGCACGAGGCACTGATCGGGACCGCCCGGACTCCGGGTCTCGGCACCGGGCTGTTCACCACGAGCTACGGCCACGGGATCGTCGACGCCCAGGCTGCGGTCGCCCACCCGGGCGCCGCCGCTGCGGCCACGACGCCCACCAAGGGTGGCGGCAGGGGCGGGAAGGGCAACGGCAAGCCCTGAGCGAGATCGACCGAGTACGACGGAGGCGGGGTGCTGGGCACCCCGCCTCCGTCGTTGTTACTGACGACCCGGCTTGAGCCCGGTCTGCCTCAGCCTTGCTTCACGGCCAGGCACACCTCACTCCAGTTGAGCCAGAAGTCGTTCGGCGTACCGTCGATCAGACCGTCGGCGTAGTTGCACCTGCTGTCCGAGTGGGTCTTGTCGATCTTTCCACCGCGCACCAACCGGTTCCCCACGCAGAGGAGCTTGGTGTCGTACGTCAGCGGGCTGCCCGTGAGGTTCCGCATCCAGTAGGTACGCAGCTTCGGACGCGGTTCCTGTCCGTTCATGGTGGTCTTGAACGCCTGACCGTTGGAAGCCGCACCTCGCCAGCCGCCGACGATGCCCTTCTCGTCGTCGTCACACGTGGCGGTGAAGTCCTGCTGCTGGCCTGCCGGGACGACGTGCGAGTCCGAGTCGAGCCGCAGGTCCATCCGGCGACCGGAGGACGAGGTGGTCGACATGCAACGCCATTGCAGAGTGAAGCTCCCGGTCTCGTGCACCATCGCGAAGAGGACGGCACTGGGGCCACCGTTCGCGTAGAGACCGATCTGGCTGAACAGCTCATCCTGCCAGAACCCGCCCTGGACCGCGCGGAGGTTGATCGCCACCGGCGTCTCCCCCGACGCACAGATCGCGTGGAACTCCGTGGGGACGTCCCCGACCGGCGCCAGGCTCAAGACCTGTGTCTGCACGGCCCCGATCGCGATGGTCCCCGCATGGTTGGTGGTCTGCTTCATGCAGGCGGCCCACAGCTTGCCCTGCCCCTGGCCGCCGGAGTCGTTCTCGACGACCACCTCCCACTTGGTCGTGGTCAGGTTGGTGGACTGCACGCGGAGGTCCTCGAGGGTCCCCATGTCCTGGTCGACGCGCTGCTTGTGGATCGCTTGGTCGATCATGAAGTAGCCAGCCGGGCACGAGATCTCGAAGGTCTTCACCTCACCGCCCTCGAGGTTCCAGTGCTTCTCCTGCTTCTGGACGGTCAACCGTTCGTCGGTCTTCCAGTTCTTCGTGTAGGTCTTCGGCCCCTGGTAGGTCACCGTGAACGGGATGTCGTACTGGGCGAAGACGCCCACACCTCCACCGACGGTCGTCGTGCACTCGATCACGCGGGCCGGGGCGGGCCACGCCGTGCAGTCGGTCGGCAGTGCCCCCGGGGTGAGGCCCGCGTCGTAGGTGTCCCTGATCGTGACCAGCTGAGGGTTCGCGGTGGCGTTGGTGGCCGTCAGGCGGGCGATGGCGGATCCGCCGTTGGCGACCGGGGGCGCCGCGAGCCAGGTCTTGCTGATGGTGACGTCGCCCGACGAGGCGGACGGTGCTGCCGTCGCGGGGATCGGAGAGAGAGCGCTCGCCACCAAGGCGAACACGGCGCCGACTCCGAGGAGTCCGAGGCGTCCAGATCGGGGGGTTCTCATTGGTGGTCCACTTCCTCGCGAATCGGGGGGTTCAGATTCAGGGACGCAGGTCGCAGAGGATACGACGAGACAACCCCGCCCGAGATGACACGACTTTACGATCGCGCGACCCGATCAGGGTCTAATCCCTGTCAACGGAAGGGAAAGGTACGGACAACCGGTCCAGACAACAGGTCCAGACCTGGTGGCTCCCTCAGCCGAAGAACACCTGCGCCTCGGCGTACTCCTCGGGGCTCACGAGCTTGAGCTCACCGGTGCCCTCGAGGAGCGGGACCCTGACGATGTGGGTGCCGCGCAGGGCCATCATCGTGCCGAAGTCACCGTCGGCCACGGCATCGATCGCCTGCAGCCCGAACCTCGTCGCCAGCCAGCGGTCGAACGCCGACGGGGTGCCGCCGCGCTGGATGTGGCCGAGCACCACGGCGCGCGCCTCGGCACCCGTGCGGGCCTCGATCTCCTGGGCCAGCCGGTCGCCGATGCCGCCGAGGCGGACGTGGCCGAAAGCATCCTTCTCGCCCGACACCAGGGTCATGTCGCCACCCTCGGCCGGGACGGCACCTTCGGAGACGACGATGATGGGGGCGAACTTGGTGGCGAAGCGGGCCTTGACGTTCTCGCAGAGGGTGTCGATGTCGAACGGCTGCTCGGGGATCAGCACCGCGCTCGCTCCCCCGGCGATGCCGGAGTGCAGGGCGATCCAGCCGGCGTGCCGGCCCATGACCTCGACGACGAGCACCCGGTGGTGAGACTCAGCGGTGGTGTGCAGCCGGTCGATGGCCTCGGTCGCGATGTTCACGGCGGTGTCGAAGCCGAACGTGAAGTCGGTGCCGGAGAGGTCGTTGTCGATGGTCTTCGGGACGCCGACGACGTTGACGCCGAGGTCCGCCAGCTTGGTGGCGACACCGAGGGTGTCCTCGCCTCCGATGGCGACGAGCGCGTCGACGCCGTCGCGCGCCAGGTTCTCCTTGATCCGCTCGACTCCGTTGTCGATCTTGAACGGGTTCGTCCTGGAGGACCCGAGGATCGTGCCGCCGCGCGGCAGGATGCCCCGGCACTGCTCGACGCCCAACTCCATGGTCACGCCCTCGAGCGGCCCCCTCCAGCCGTCGCGGTAGCCGACGAACTCGAAGCCGTGTTGGCGCACACCCTTGCGCACCACGGCGCGGATCACGGCATTCAGTCCGGGGCAGTCCCCGCCTCCGGTCAGCACTCCGACGCGCACGGCCACTCCTCAGATTGGATCGTTCATATCGAGACCACCCGACCCTAGCGCCGTCACGCGGTCTGTGCCAGAGCGGGCGCCCGACAGCCGTCTCAAGCGATGAGCGGTTCCGGCCGGTTCGTGACCGGACGACCGGCATCGGGCAGGACGGTCCCGAGGCGGGAGGCGACGACGGCGCTGACCGCGGCCAGGCCGAGCATCACCGCCCAGACGGGGGCGGCGCCGCGGTCGAGCAACCACGCGAAGAGCACGGGAGCCACGGTGCTGCTGATGTTCCAGGCGAGCTGGATCAGCGACAGGTAGCGGCCGCGCAGGTGGTCGGGGGCGGCCTCCGCCGACAGGGCACCGAGGACGGGTCCCCCCATCAGCTCCGCCAGCGTGTAGACCACGCCGCCCAGCACGAGCACGAGCGACGCCGCCACCATCGGCAGTGTGCTGCCCGCGAGGAACACGAGGTAGGAGGCGGCGAACACCACCTGGGTGAGCAGCAGCACCCGGTAGCGGATGCGTCCGGTCAGGGCGTTGACGACCAGCCCCTGGCCCAGCCCGACCAGGATGCAGTTGAGCGTGAACACGGCCCCCATCACCCAACCGGGCAGCCCGAGCACCGTGATCGCGTAGACGGGAAAGGCGAAGTTGAGCAGCATCATCGGCAGGGAGAAGCCGACCTGCGCGACGACGAGCAGGCGGTAGGGCCGGTCGCGCAGGACGGTGCCCCAGGTGCCCGGCATCGTCTCGTGGGCGTTGGTCACGGTCTCCGGGACCGCGAGCAGCAGCCAGAAGGCGACCAGGTACGACGCCGCGTTGGCCGCGACGACCACCAGGAACGCGAGCTCGGTGCCCACCGTCAGTGCGACACCCGAGGCCAGGCCGCCGACGGCGAACCCCACGTTGCGCAGGGCGCCGAGGTACCCGAACCAGCGTTCCCGCTCCCCCGGCAGGGAGATCGTGGCGACGATGTTGCCGTAGGAGCCCCAGAAGGCGGTCCGGCCCACGGTGACGACCACCGTCCACACGAGCACGGCGGCGAAGGACTCGGCGACGAGATAGGCGACGAACCCCGCCGTCTGCAGGGCGTTGCCGATGAGGAGGATCCGCTTCGCTCCGACGCGGTCGACGAGCGCGCCGATCCACGGGCCGGCCGGCAGGGCCATCAGCGACGCCAGTGAGATCGCCAGGCCGACCTCGAAGAGGGTGAGCGGCGTGACGGCGAGGAAGTAGAGCATCGAGACCGGCATGAAGACCCCGCTGCCGACCGCGTCGACGGCGATCGCCGTCACGAACCGACGGTGCGGTCCGACAGAAGGGAACCCGAGTCTCTGGAGCACCCTGCCATCCTGCATGTTCGACGCGGGTTGACGGCAATCTTTGTCGGTAGGGTCCGGCCATGACCTTCTCGATCGTCGCCCGGTCCACCGACGGAGAGTCGTGGGGAGTGGCCGTCGCCTCCAAGTTCCTCGCCGTCGGCTCCGCCGTCCCCGCCGCTGTCGCCCAGGTCGGGGCCATCGCCACGCAGGCCGACGCCAACGTGGCCTACAAGGGGCTGGCGCTCTCCCATCTCGACGACGGCGCCACCGCCTCGGTCGCGCTGATCCGCCTGCTGGAGGACGACCCGGGGCGGGACCACCGACAGGTCGGCATCGTCGACAGCGACGGCGGCGCCGCCTCGCACACGGGCCAGAGCTGCCTGCCGTGGGCGGGCTCGGTGACGGGTGAGGGGTATGCCATCCAGGGCAACGTGCTCGCCGGCGAGGAGGTCGTGGACGCCATGCAGGCGGCCTGGGACACCTCCGACGACGACGCCCCGCTCGCCCGCCGCCTGCTCGCGGCGCTCACGGCCGGCGACGACGCCGGCGGGGACAGGCGCGGACGCCAGTCGGCCGCGATCCTCGTCGTCCGTGACGGCGCCGGGTACGGCGGCCTCGACGACATCGCCGTCGACCTGCGGGTCGACGACCACACCGACCCGGTCACGGAGCTGGCCCGCCTCCTGGACCTCAACGACCTCTACCTGACCGCTTCGACCGAGGAGGAGAAGGTCCCCGTCACCGCCGACCTGCAGCGCGAGCTCGAGGAGTTCGCCCAGGCCCACGGTCACCGCGACTTCCACGCATGGGTCGGCACCGAGAACTACGAGATGCGGGTCTCGCCCGAGCTGGAGTGGATCGACGAGAAGATCCTCGACATCGTCAGGAGCACGACCGCATGAGCGTCCTCGCGATCGACGCCGGCACCACCGGTGTCACTGCCGTCGTCGTCACGCCCGAGGGCCGGATCGCGGCCCGGGGGTACGAGGAGTTCTCCCAGCACTTCCCCAAGCCCGGTTGGGTCGAGCACTCCCCCGAGGAGATCTGGCAGGCCACGCTCGAGGCGACCCGGGCAGCACTGAAGTCGTTCGACGCCGCCGAGCTGAAGGCCGTCGGCATCACCAACCAGCGGGAGACGATCCTGCTGTGGGACCGCGAGACCCTCGGATCACCCCGACGGGCGATCGTGTGGCAGGACCGGCGTACCGCCGAGATCTGCACGCGGCTCCGCGACGCCGGTCACGAGGACCGGGTGACCGAGCTCACCGGGCTCCGGCTCGACCCCTATTTCTCCGGCACCAAGCTGATGTGGCTGGCCGAGCACGAGCCGCACACCTGGGCGCTGGTGAAGTCCGGCCGCTACGCCGTCGGCACCGTCGACTCCTACCTGATCGCCCGGATGACCCGGGGCACCTACCACGTCACCGACGTGTCCAACGCCTGCCGGACACTGCTCTTCGACCTCAACGAGGGTGACTGGTCCGACGAGCTGTGCGAGCTCTTCGGCGTGCCACGCGACGCGCTGCCCGAACTCGTCCCCAACTGGGGCGAGATCGCCACCACCGACCCCGCGTCGTTCTGCGGGATCGAGCTGCCGATCGCCGGCCTCGCCGGTGACCAGCAGTCGGCGCTGTTCGGTCAGACCTGCTTCGACGTGGGTGACTCGAAGTGCACCTACGGCACCGGCTCCTTCATCCTCACCAACACCGGCACCCAGCTCGAGCGCTCGGACGCTGGGCTGCTCTCCACGGCTGCCTGGCGCTCCCCGGACGGCGAGCTGACCTACGCGCTCGAAGGCGCCATCTTCGTCACCGGCGCCGCCGTCCAGTGGCTCCGGGACGGCCTCCAGATCGTCGGGTCCGCCGCGGAGACGGCGGCGATCGCGGCGACCGTCGACGACACGGAGGGCGTGGTGTTCGTCCCCGCGCTGACCGGTCTCGGCGCGCCCCACTGGGACCCGCACGCCCGGGGGTTGCTGATCGGGCTGACCCGCGGCACGACGCGCGCGCACATCGTCCGGGCCACCCTCGAGGCGATCGCGTTCGAGGTGCGCGACGTCCTCGAGACCATGCCGGGACTTTCCTCGCTGCGGGTCGACGGCGGCGCGTCCGCCAACAACCTTCTGTGCCAGATCCAGGCCGACCAGGTCGGCGTACGCGTCGAACGGCCGAAGATCGTCGAGACCACCGCGCTCGGTGCTGCGTTCCTCGCGGGTCTCGGCACCGGCGTGTGGTCGTCCACCGACGACCTCCGCGAGACCTGGCAGCTGGACCGCAGCTTCGAACCCTCGGGTGACCGTGAGCGGGCGGACGCGGCGCACGGCCGCTGGATCGAGGCCGTCAGCCGGTCGAAGGGTTGGGCCTCCGACTGAGATAGTCCGCCACGAAAATCATCGGCAGTCGGGCTCCGGGTGATGATTTTCGTGGCGGACTACCGCTTCAGACTGGCCAGGGCTGCGACGGCGGCGTCCCGCTCCCGGGTCGCCTCGGCAGCGGACGACTCGGCCTCGGCGCGCACGTCCTCCGCGTCGGCGAGCTCCTCGTCGACCTCCTCCGCGCTCGTCTCCAGCGCCGCGAGCCGGCCACGGAGCTCGTCGGCCTCGGCCTGGAGCTGCATGCTGCGGGCCTCGAGGTCGGTGACCTCCCGGGTGGCGTCCTCGAACGCGGTCGTGGCCGTCACCAGTCGCTCCTCGGTGCCCGCGAGCAGCTCCTGGGCGGCTGCGCGCGCCTTGGCGTCCGCGTCGGGGTCTGGGACGACGTGCAGCTCCGGTCTGGTCCCCGGCTCCTCCGCCGCGGCGGTCGCGGCGAAGCCGAGAGCCCCGGGCGTGGCCACCGCCCTGGCCAGGTCGACGACGTCCACCCCGGTGGCCGTCAGCGCCGCCACCAGCTGGCCGCTGCGCACCGCCTGCGCACAGCCCTCGTCGATCATCGCCGCGGTGAGCGTGGCCTCGACCTGGTCGGCGACCGCCACCGTCACCTTCACCCCACGCTCCGCGGCCAGTGCCCGGGCCTTGGTCGTGACCGCGGCCGTGAGCTGGCGGCGCTGCCGGGTGAGCGCCCGCAGCTCCTCGCCGTCGAGGCTCAACTGCGCCTCGCGCAGGGCCGCCCCCACCGCGAGCACCTGGTCGACCTGCCCGGTCTCATGCCTCACGAGGACGTTGACCACCCACGCCGCGAGCGACGGCTTGCGCAACGTCCTGACCGACACCGCAAGGTCGGCGTCGCTCGCCTTCAGCTCCTTGCTGCGGGCGTCGCGGACTTGGGTGAAGTCGGCCAGGGAGAGCCCGTAGAGCTCGTCGGCGATCGCGAGGAGGTCGTCAGGCACGGTCCGATTCTCTCAGGGCGTACTCGAGCTCGACCGGGTACGGCGGCCAGACGGCGTCGCGGCGGCCACCGGTGGGATCCCAGCCGAGGTGCTCATAGACGGTCCGCGCCCGGCGGTTGTCGGCAAGGCACCACAGGACGGGCCGTCTGCCTCCGGCCCGGATCGCGGCGACCGCGCGGGTCACCGCCGACCGGGCGAGTCCGGTCCCCCACGCGTCGGGGTGCACGGCCAGGTGCCGCAGGGTGACCGCGTCCCAGGCGACGAAGCAGTGCAGCCCGGTGTCGCCGTCGACCACCTCGACGCGGACCACGGGATCGGCGAGGACCTCGACCCAGCGCGTCAGCACCGCGGCGGTCGGAAAGGGGAAGCGGTCGGGCGGGAAGACGTGGCCGAGTGCTGCCAGGTTGGCCTCCCGCTCCAGGTCGCACAGGAGCCCGGCATCGTCCGGCCCTGCCGTCCGGAAGGTCACGACCGCTCGGCCTCCTTCACCAGGTGCGCCGCCCACAGGCGGTCGTAGAGGCCAGGGAGCTGGTCCTCCTCCGACGCCTGAACCCGGACCGCGAGCACGTCGGTCATCGCGCTGCGCCAGTCGTCGTACGACGTCAGCACGGTCTCCTCGCGAACGCCGGGTTCCGTGCGGACCAGCCGGCAGCCGCGGAGCGACCCGGTCCCGGCCTGGTCGCGAAGCTGCGCGATGAAGCCACCGGTGAACATCCCGTCGGGCGGCGTCGAGAGGGACGTGTGGGCCGCGGCCACCGCCTCGAGGTCGACGGCGCGCGACGTCACCTGGATGCCGGTGAAACTCTGCGCGCCCGGGTCGTGGAAGAACGTCCAGGAGTCGGGCGTCACACCCTCCATCAGGAAGCGGAACCCGGCTTCCTCGTGCCGGCCCTCGACGAGCGGCATGGGCTCGAGGAAGGCGTCGCCCAGTCCGACGTCCACCCACCAGAGGCCGTCGGGATTGCCGGCCACCGGCAGACCGGTGACGACCAGGGCGAGGTGGGTGAGCTCCTCGTCGTACCGGTTCTCCTCGTGGAACCAGACGTGACCGTGCCGGCGCTCCACCGTGAAGCCGAGCTCCTCGAGCGCGGCCTCGAGGGCGCCGTTGTGGTGGAAGCAGTAGCCCGCACGGCCGGACTCGCCGACCCGGGCGAGACTGGCGCGCGGATCGACCGACGGTGGCCTCCCCAGGATGATGCCGAGGTTCTCGTAGGGGACGGTGCTGACGTGCCGTCGGTGCACCTCGCGCAACATCTCGATGGTCGGCGGCGGCCGGTCGTCGATGCCGAGCCGGCCCAGGTAGGCGTCGAGGGCGCTCACGCTCGGCCAGGTTCGAACAGCTGAGGGAGGAACGCCTCGAGGTCACCTGTCAGGGTCGCCCGCGCCGCCGTCATCGCGTCGGGGGCGATGCTCTCGGCCCGGCAGTAGACATCGACCCCGGCCGGGGTGAACAACGTCTTCTCGAACGAGGTGACGGCCCAGCGTCCGGAGGGCTCCGCCGCGGACTCGTCGTTCGCGACCACCTGCCAGCGGCTGCTGGTGAGCCGGGTGAGCGGTGTCAGCCCGCGCCAGCGGAACCCGTCGGCGACCGGGGTGTCTGCCCCGAGGACGATCCGGTCCTTGCCGCCGCTGCGGTAGTGAACCGCGTCCAGGACGCGGCCGTCCGGGAGGTCGGCGTACGTCACGCTGGGCGAGGTCCGCGAGCGCCAGAACGGCAGGCTGGTCGCGACGATGAACCAGGTGCCGCAGACCGCGTCACTCCTCCTCATCGAGGCCCTGCTCGATGGCGTACCTGGTGAGCTCGACCCGGTTGTGCATCTGCAGCTTCCGGAGCGTGTTCTGGACATGGTTCTGGACAGTGCGGTGTGAGATCACCAGACGCTCGGCGATCTGCTTGTAGCTCATCCCCTTGGCCACCATCTTCAGGACCTCGGTCTCGCGCTCGGTGAGCTCGGGCTGGTCCGGGCCGGACCTCGGCTCGGCCATCCGGCGGAACTCCCCCAGCACCAGCCCGGCCAGACCGGGGGTGAAGACGGTGTCCCCCTCGGCGACCCGTCGGACGGCCGACAGCAGCTCCTCCCGCGAGGCGGACTTCACGAGGTAGCCCGTCGCGCCGGCCTTCACCGCATCCAGCACGTCGGCCTGCTCACCGGACGCCGACAGGATCAGCACCCGCGCCGACGGATCGTGGCGGAGCACCGTGGCGGTCACCTCCACCCCGTTGGGCTCGGGGATCTGGAGGTCGAGCACCACCACCTGGGGCCGGGCGGCCGGGAACCGCGCCACCGCCTCCGCGCCGTTGGCGGCGACCGCGACCACGTCGAAGCCCGCGGCCTGGAGGTCACGCTCGACGGCGTCGCGCCACATGGGGTGGTCGTCCACCACCATCACGCGGATCGGCTGCTGTTGCGACTCGTCGGACATGAGCGGGACCCTAGAGGAGATCGGCCACGGCTGGCAGGTAGCCGGGTGCATCACGGAGGAAACCGGCCAGCGCCGCAGACGGCACGACGACCAGCCCGCCGGCACCACGGGCGAGCACTTCGGCGGCCGGGACCCCCAGCCGGACGTCGACAACCACGTTGCGGCAACCCACCTCGTGCTCGACCAGGCCCAGGATCCCCCTCGTCTCGATCAGACCGCGCGTTCCGTCGAGCGCGCGGACGACCCGTTCACGGGTGAACGTCATCAGATCCTCCGCACAGGCGATGACTCGCTGCGCGGGTGACGCGGTGCCGCCCACCAGCTGCATCTCGATCCCTGTCGCCTTCGGTGTCCGGACCAGAACCACCCGGTCATCGGCTGTGCGGACCAGGGCGTCGGCGACGAGGATGCGGTCGTGATGGTGGGACCGGACCCGGGGATCGGCGTGCAGCACCTTCATCGCGGAGTGCACCCGGTAGGGCTCGAGTGCCACCCCGAGCACGAGGCGTCCTTCCCGGTCGGACGCGCTCTCCAGGCGGTACGCCGGGGCGTCCTCGAGGTACAGACCCCGCTCGCTCGCGACGCGGCGCTGGTCCTCCCAGACAGCGTTGATCGCCTGCTCCAACTCGGCGTCCACGACTCGCCCCGAGCGGGCCTCGACCACGTCCACGGTCGACACGGGCCACCAGCCCCGGAGCGCTGCACGGGGTCCGGTCATGCAGTGGCAGGGCGCTCGTAGCGACCGCGCCGGTGCACGAGCGGAGGGGTGTCGTCGCCGATCGCGACCTGGTCGACCTCGCACGTGACGAGCACGGACCACCCGGCCGCGGTCTCTTCGACGAGCCGGGCGCCCACCCACGTGTCCGCACCCACGAGCCGCGGACCCCAGGTCGTCTGCTCGAAGTCGCCCAACCGGAACGGTCCGCCCGGGGCCGGGGCCGTGCCCGCGAAGGCGTCGGCCAGGTCCCGGTCCGGCCAGGACAGCACCTGCACCACGGCCCGGCCCGTGTCGCGGATCCGCTCCACCAGGTCGGAGTCCGGGTCGAGCAGCGCCAGGAGCCGGGGCTCGGGCCCGTTGGCGACCATCATCGACGACACCGTCAGACCCGTCCGGGCGGGGCCCTCGCCCGCGGTCCAGAGCGTGACCACACCACCCAGCCGGCCGCGGAGGCGGCGGACCTGGTCACGCTCGGCCTCCGGCTCGAGGAAGGGATGGTCGCTGTGGATGGTCACGGGTCGAGCGTACGGCGCTGGCCCGGCTGGGCTATCGACCGGCGGTCGAGGTCGCCGTACCGTCGGTGGGTGCCCAGCGTCGCGATCCTCGGTGGTTCCGTCGTGGGCTCGGTCGCGGCACTCCTGTTCGCCCGGTCCGGCTGGACGGTGACGGTCGTCGATCCCGAGCTCGGCACCATCGCCGACGCCGACCCGGAGCACGTCGCGCTGCGGCCGGGCGCCCCGCACACGGTCCAGGCACACGGCTTCATGTCCCGCACCCTCCACGAGCTGGGCACCCGGTTGCCCGACGTGAAGGCGGCCCTGGTCGACGCAGGCGCGCCGCTGGTGCCGCTCGGCGACTTCCTCCCGCCACACCTGTACGACGGAGGGCGGGCGGGAGACGACGAGCTCACGACGCTGCGGATCCGGAGGGTGACGCTGGACCGGGTGCTGGCCGGGGCCGTGGCGACCGAGCCCGGGATCACCCGGCTCACGCAGCGGGCGACCGGCCTGGTGGTGGACACCGGAGCACCACCGACCATCCGGGGGCTCGGGCTCTCCGACGGCAGCGTGGTCGCCGCAGAGGTCGTCCTGGACGCGGGTGGGCGTCGGTCCCCCGTCAGCGAATGGCTGGCGGAGATCGGTGCGGCGCCGCTCGTCCGCCACGACCCGTCCGCAGCCCGCTACTACACCCGGCACTTCACGATCCGGCCCGGCGCGACGCCGCCGCTCAACCGCGGCTTCTCGGAGGTCCACGACTTCCCCAGCCTGACCCAGCTCCTCTTCCTCGGGGACAACGGGACCGCAATGCTCGCGCAGGCGGTCCATGACGAGGACCCGGTCCTGAAGGCACTGCGCTTCCCGGCGGCCTTCGACGCGACCGTGGCCGGGAACGAGGCCCTGGCCGCCTGGTGGGACGTGCTCGAGGCGACGAGTGACGTGTTCTGCCTGGGCGCGTTCGACAACCGCCTGCGCAGTCTCGTGGCGGACGGCGGCCCCCTGGTGCTCGGCCTGTTCCAGGTGGGCGACGCGCTGGCGATGACCAACCCGACCCGCGGACGCGGGATCTCGATGGGCCTGTCGGCGGTGGGGCGGCTGCACGACCTGCTCACCACCCGATCGCTCTCCGGGGCGGACGCCGCGACGGCCTACGCAGACTGGGTCGCCGACGTGCTGGCGGTGTACTACCGGGAGACGGCGGCCGTCGACGAGGCGCTGGCTCGCCGGCTGCGTGCCGGGCTGGTCGGTGAGGCTGTGCCGCTCAACGCCCCCGCGGTGGAGCTGCCGGACGACCACCCGTTCACGGCGGCCGACCTCGACCGCGCGGCCAGTGTCGACCCCGACCTCATCCGGGTCCTCCTGCGGGCGACGATGCTGATGGACGACGACCGGCAGGTCGCGTCGACCCCCGTCGCCGAGCGGGTGGCGTCGGTGCTCGCCGGGGCGCCCCGGGAGGGCGAGGCCCGAGCCGAGCCGACCGGCGGTCTGCACGACCGGGTCACGCTCGTGGCCGCGCTCGCGGCGTTCCTCTGATCAGGCATGCGGGCGTGGCACGGAGATCTCCCACTCGGTGCCGAACGAGCCGGTGACCAGCTCGGCCGTCCCGCCCAGGTCGGCCACCCGCCCACGGATCGACTCGGCCACGCCCAGCCGGCCCTCGGCCGCCGCGTCCTCCAGCCGGCCGGCCGGAATGCCCGGGCCCTCGTCACGCACGGACAGCTCGACCGTGTCCGGGAACGCCTGCAGCAGCACCCAGGCCGGCGCGTCCTCGCCGACGTGCGTGGCCACGTTGTCGAGGCACGCGGCGACCACGGCCACCAGCTCGGTCGCTACCGCCGCCGACATCAGCACCTCCTGGCCGGGGGTCGCCACGCTCACGGACGACGGGCGCTCCAGCCGGGCCAGGGCCGACGCCAGGTCGACGGCGTGGTCCGTCGAGGGCGACACCAGCGAGTCCTGCTGGCGGATCAGGGCCCGCAGTGCGCTCTCCTGCTCGGCAGCGAGCCGGCCGAGCTCCACGCCGTCGCCGCCCAGCTCGGGACCTTTCCGCTGCACGAGGGCGAGCACCTGCAGCACTCCGTCGTGGACGGCGCGCGCGAGTCGGGACCGCTCGGCGGCGACGATGGACGCCCGCTGCGCCTCGTCACGCTCGGTCGCCATCAGGCTCAGCGACTCGGACAGGAAACCGACGATCGCGCCGCCCAGCAGGAGCAGGAAGATGTTGCCGTAGTTGGTCTGGGTCACGACGTCGCGGACCAGCAGGTCGGCCACGCAGAGCGCGGCCGCCGCCAGCAGCCCGCCCTGCCAGCGCCAGTGGACGGCCCAGGCGAAGAGGGCGCCGGCGATCCAGAACCCCGGGATCGTGGCGTTGAGGTCCGGCCCCTTCACCAGCGGTGACACCAGGAGGGTGGCCAGCGCGACCAGGAGGTCGGCCACCAGCAGGGTGGTCGTCCGCCGCGCGGGGTCGGCGTACGCCCACACGGCGACGGCGGTCCAGGCCACCATCCCGGCGACCACGACGATGCCCGCGGCCGGGCGGTCGAAGTTGTCGGCGCGGTAGAGGTTGAGTCCGACCGCGTTGAGCACGAGGACGACCCGCAGGATGCCGAGAGCCCGGAACAGCCGGTCCTCGACCGCCAGAGCCGGCCGGGACCACATCCGCAGGCCGGTCAGGACGCCTTCGCCGGCTCGGGCTCGTCGACCGGGCCGTCCGGCCCGGGAACGGGCTTCTTGGACACTTCCTTGGCCCGTCCGGCGTACGTGTCGACGTACTCCTGGCCGGACAGCCGCATGATCTCGTACATGATCTCGTCGGTGATCGACCGCAGGATGTAGCGGTCGTTCTCCATGCCTTCGTAGCGGGAGAAGTCGAGCGGCTTGCCGAAGCGCACTCCCGGGCGGGTGAACGAGCCGAACTTCTTCCCCGGGGGCGCCACCACGTCGGTGCCGAGCACCGCCACGGGGATCACCGGGACCTTGGTCTCGAGCGCGAGCCTGGCCACCCCGGTCTTGCCGCGGTAGAGCTTGCCGTCGTGCGAGCGCGTGCCCTCGGGGTAGATGCCGAAGAGGTCACCGTGCTCGAGGATCTTGCGCGCGGACGACAACGCACCGGCTGCGGCGTTGGCGCCTGAGCGATCGATCGGCACCTGGCCGACCCCGGAGAAGAACTTCTTCTGGAACCAGCCCTTCACACCGGGCGTGGTGAAGTACTCCGCCTTCGCGACGAAGGTCACCCGACGGGTGAGGGTCAACGGCATGAACAGCCAGTCGGCGTACGAGAGGTGGTTGCTGGCGAGGATCGCCGGACCGGTCTCAGGGACGTTCTCGGAGCCTTCGACGTGGGGACGGAAGATCACCCGGAGGATGGGACCAAGGGCAATCCACTTCAGGAACCAGTAGAACACCCCGACCTCCAAGCCTTCCGATGACACCTCGCGGGCAGCCTAGACCCTCGCCGCCCTCTTCCCCACCCTCACGACGCAGGTCTGGGCCGAGCCACCCGCAGCCGTCCCGCGTGGTGCACAATTCGCGGCATGACGAACGACGGTCCCACCGACCCGCTGTCCCTCCCGGCTCGCCCCGAGCTGACGGGTGGCCGCTCTGTCGGCGTCCTGCTCAGCCACGGCTTCACCGGCTCACCGGCCTCGATCCGACCGTGGGCCGAGTCCCTCGCCGAGCGTGGGTACGCCGTCGAGGTGCCCCGGCTGCCCGGGCACGCCACGCAGTGGCAGGACCTCAACCGCACCCGGTGGGCCGACTGGTACGGCGAGGTCACCCGCGCCTTCGAGCGCCTGAGCGCCGCCAACGACGTCGTGGTCGTCGGCGGGCTGTCCATGGGAGGGGCCCTCGTGCTGCGACTCGCCGAGGACCACCCCGACCGCGTCGCCGGTGTCGTCCTCGTCAACGCGGCCGTGGGCACCAAGCGGTTCGACGTGAAGCTGCTGCCGGTGCTCAAGCACCTCGTGCCGTCCTTCCCCGGTCTGGCCAACGACATCAAGAAGCCGGGCGTGGACGAGCGCGGCTACGACCGGACTCCGCTCAAGGCAATCCACAGCCTGATCCAGACCTGGCCGACGATCGTGGCGGACCTCCCCCGGATCACCGCACCCCTGCTCTACCTCCGCTCGACCGAGGACCACGTGGTCGACGGGGTCTCCCAACCCCTGATCACGTCCAAGGTCTCCTCGCGCGACGTCACGGAGATCCCGCTCGAGAACAGCTACCACGTGGCCACGATCGACAACGACGCCCCGAAGATCTTCGAGGAGTCCGCAGCGTTCATCGCGCGGGTCACCGCCTCCTGACCTCGCCCCGTGGCCGGGCTTGGTGCGAGCACTTAGGTTGGGACCGTGAGCGGACAGAGCGAGGACGACGTCTGGCGCTCGATCGTCGAGAACTACGGCGACCGTCCCGACGTGGAGGCCCTGCCCCCGGCACCCGAGCCGGAGCCGCATCCGGTCGCGCCCGACGACGACCTACTGGACCTCGACGACCGGTTCGTCCCGCCCGACCCCCCGCCGCTCCCGCACCCGCCGCCCGTCCGGTTCGCCGCCTGGAGCGGCGTCTTCGGTGCCCCCGCGGTGCTGCTGCTCTGCCTGGTCCTGGCGATCCCGCTGCCTTCGTGGCTCGGCTACGCGCTGGTCGGCTCCTTCGTCGGCGGATTCAGCTACCTCGTCGTCCACATGCAGCACGGACCCCGCGACCCGGGGGACGACGGCGCCGTCCTCTGAGCGGCCGTTAGGGTGCTCGCTGTGAGCACCACCGAGACTGTCGAGATCACCGGCCACCTGATGGACAGCGGCATCCTCAGCCGCGTCCTCGACGACATCCGCGAGTACGGCGGCGACTACGTCATCGACCAGTTCACGGTCGGGCACGACCGTGACGACACCTCGCGCGCGACCATCGTGCTGACCACCGAGGACGACGTCGCCCTCCAGCGCCTGCTGATGCGCCTGCAGATCCACGGCGTCAACCAGGTCGACCCGGGCGAGGCCACCACCAGCCCCGCCGACCAGGACGGCGTCTTCCCCGACGGGTTCTACTCCACTACCAACCTCCCGACGAAGGTCCGCCTCGCGGGCCACTGGTACGACGTCGTGAACCCCGAGATGGACTGCGGCCTCGTCGTCGAGACCTCGGCCGACGGGGCGGAGCGCGTGGTCACGCTGCCCATGTCCGACGTACGCGAGGGCATGACGGTCGTCACCGGGGCCTCGGGCATCCGGGTCCAGGCGCCCGTGGTCAACAAGAACGACGAGAGCTTCGGGTTCATGGAGTCCGACGTCTCCTCGGAGAAGCCGCAGGCCGTGCTGGTCCGGTCCGTCGCCGACGGCATGCGCGAGGCCAAGGCCAACGGCCAGAAGGTGCTCTGGGTCGGCGGTCCGGGCGTCGTCCACACCGGCGCCGCGCCGGCGATGGTCGCCCTCGTGGAGGCGGGCTTCGTCGACGTGCTCTTCGCCGGCAACGCGCTCGCCACCCACGACATCGAGTCGTCGCTCTTCGGGACCTCGCTGGGCGTCGACCTCTCCCACGGGCGCGGGGTCGAGCACGGACACGAGCACCACATCCGGGCGATCAACACGATCCGCAAGCAGGGCTCGATCAAGGCCGCCGTGGAGAACGGCGTGTTGACCAGCGGGATCATGCACGCGCTCGTGATGCACGACCGGCACTTCGTGCTCGTCGGCTCGGTCCGCGACGACGGCCCGCTCCCCGACGTCTACACGGACGTCATCGAGGGTCAGCGCGCGATGCGGGCCAGCCTGACCGACGTCGGGTTCTGCCTGATGGTCGCGACGATGCTCCACTCGGTGGCCACCGGCAACATCCTGCCGGCCTCGATCCCGCTCGTCTGCGTCGACATCAACCCCGCCACCGTGACCAAGCTGGCCGACCGGGGCTCGTCCCAGGCCCGCGGGATCGTCACCGACGTGGGGCTGTTCCTGGAGCAGCTCGCGCAGGAGCTCGTGCCGGGCTACCGCCGGGCGTAGGCTGTCCGGGCCAGGTCGGCGGCGCCGACGGCGCCGGCGTGCGGCCCCAGGATCGCCGCGGTCACGGGCGGCACCACCCGGTGGCCGATCCCCACGAGCGAGCGTTCCAGCGCGTCCCGGGCGGGCGCGAGCAGCCGGTCGCCTGCGGCCGCGACGCCTCCGCCGACGACGACGACGTCGGGGTCGATCGCTGCCACGAGGTTGGCCAGGCCGACGCCGAGCCAGTCACCCACCGAGTCGAAGGCGTGCCGGGCGACGAGGTCGCCGTCCGCGGCCGCCGCCGTCACCATCGGGCCCGTCAGCCGGTCCGGGTCGCCGCCGCAGGCCTCGGTGAGCATCGACGGGTCGTGCCCGAGCCGGGACCGCGCGAAGCGCACCAGGGCGTTGCCGCTGGCGTACTGCTCCCAGCACCCGCGACGCCCGCACTCGCACGGCTGGCCGTCGGGCACCACCTGCATGTGCCCGAACTCCCCCGCCATCCCGTTGCGCCCGCGCACGAGCCGCCCGTCCACGATCAGCGCACCCCCGATGCCCGTGCCCAGCGTGACCACCACGGCCGTGCGTGCGCCGCGCGCCGCGCCGTACGTCGCCTCGGCGTGCGCGGCGCAGTTCGCGTCGTTGTCGAGGACCACCAGCGTTCCCCAGCGGTCGGCGAGCCGTCCACGGACGTCGTCGTCGCGCCAGGGCAGGTGCGGGGCGAACATCACCCGGCTGCCCCCCGCGTCCACGAAGCCCGCCGCGGCCACGCCCACCGCGGCGATCGGCTCCCCTACCGCTACGGCGACCACGGCGTCGGTGAGCGCGTCCTCGACCAGGGAGGCGTCCACCAGCCGACCGGGCGTGCGCCGCTCGGCTGACTCCAGCACCTGCCCGTCGTCGCCGACCACGGCCGCGAGGACCTTGCTGCCGCCGACGTCGACGCCGATGAACACGGACATCCTGGCGACTAGCGGCGAGCCAGGTCGGCCGCACCGATGAGGCCGGCGCGGTTGCCGAGCGTGGCCTTGCGGATCTCCAGCACGGGGCGGTGTCCGCGTCCCGAGAGGTTGCTCGAGAAGGCCGTGCGGATGGGATCGAGCAGCATCTCGTCGGCCTCGCTGACGCCGCCGCCGATCGCGACCACGGCCGGATCGAGCACAGCCGCCAGCGTGGCGATGCCCTCACCCAGCCACCGGCCGATCTCCGCGAGCTGTTCGAGCGCGAACTGGTCGCCCTCGCGCGCGGCGTCGGTGATGATCGGCCCGTCGATGCGATCGATGTCGCCACCGGTCATGTCCAGCACGGTACGGGCCAGGAGCGAGCCCTCCCGGGCGGCTTCCCGGGCGTTCCGCACCAGCGCGGTGCCGCTGGCGTACTGCTCGAAGCAGCCGTAGTTGCCGCAGCCACAGAGCCGGCCGCCGGGGACGACCCGCAGGTGTCCGATCTCGGCCCCCACGCCGAACGCCCCGCGGTAGAGCTCGCCGTCCAGGACCAGGCCGCCACCCACGCCGGTGCCGACAGTCACCAGCAGGAGGTCGTCGACGTCGTGGCCGGCGCCGTACGTGAACTCACCCCAGGCTGCCGCGTTGGCGTCGTTCTCCACGACCACCGGCAGGCCGACGCGCGGCTCCAGCTCGGCCTTGAGGTCGACGTTGCGCCAGGCCAGGTTGGGCGCGAACAGGACCGTGGACCGCGTCTTGTCGACGTACCCGGCGGCGCCCACGCCCACGGCGGTGATGTCGTGGTTGGCCGCGAGACGCGCCACCAGGCCGGCGATCACGTCCTCGATGGCCTCCACGTCCGCGGCCGGGGACTCCACCCGCACCTCCTCGAGGATGGTGCCGTCGTCGTCGACCACGCCACCGGCGATCTTGGTCCCGCCGACGTCGATCCCGCAGGCCAGGCTCACGCGTCCTCCTCCGGGTCGTCGAGGTCGATGTGCTCGACCCCGTCGCCGCGCGCGGTGCCGCCGGCGTGATCGTCGGGCACGGCGGTGGCCAGGATCCCCGCTGCGGCCTGCATGAGCGACGCCGCCGCCACGGCCAGGTGCGCCCGGACCTCGGGGCTGGTCTGGCGCACGGCGTGCACGGTGCGGCAGATCGGGCAGTAGGTGCACTCCGCGCTGCCCGTCGCGATGTGCTCGTCGAGGTCACGCGCCGAGGTGGCGGCGTGTGCCGCGAGGCCCGACAGGCCCTGGCCCAGGTCGGTCCCGTGGTCCTTCGCCCAGTCCGACAACGCACCGAACAGCTTCACGGCCTCGTCGGCGACGCTCCCGACGTCGTCGGGGCCGCCGCCTGCGGTGCCGTCTCCCGGCTCGCTCACGTATCCCTCTCCTCGAACCTGACCTGCAGCTCACCCTGCTCCACCCTGGCCCCGGCTACCCGGTAGCGGGTCAGCCCGGAGGGCAGGGTGAGGAGACGACGATACGACCCCACGGTCACGACGAGCTCGTCGCCGTTCCGCGCGAGATCCACCTCGGCCCGCGAGACGAACGGCAGCGCGAGCCTGAGGACCGCCCCGTCGCTGGTCCGGGTGACCCGGAACGGCCCCTCACCCCGGGGAGGTGCCAGCGGGTCGTCGTGGCCGTAGACCTCGCGGGCGAGGTCCGTCAGGGCGGCCACGCCGACCGGTTCCGAGGGCCGGTAGACCGAACGCCAGATCGGCAGGCCGGCAAAGGACTCCGTCACCTGGGTGAGCACCGCGTCCTGGGCTGCGATCCAGCCGGAGCGCCAGTCGTCGGCGCCGTCGACGGGGAACACCCGGTTGGCCACGACCCCGTCGACCCGGTAGCCGAACAGGGACAAGGTCGTGTAGGAGCGGCGCGCCTCGGCGAGGACGACGTTCTCCGGCGTGAGGACGAGCCGCACGCTGGAGTCCGGCCCGGACAGCAGGGCGCGCACCTCGTCGAGCTCCAGGTGCAGGCGTTCGACGGCGTCGAAGACCGAGTCCTCCGGCATGGGGACGCCGGCCGCGCGGGACAGCACGGGCCGGAGTGCCTTCACCACCCGCCGCTCGACGGGGAACACCCGCTGCATGTACCACCCGAGAGCCTCCGGCAGGGCCAGCAGGCGCAGCGTCTCGGCCGTCGGGGCACAGTCCACGACGATCACGTCCCACTCGCCGGACAGCGCGTGCAGCCGCAGCTCGAGGAGAGCGAGGACCTCCTCGGCCCCCGGGATGACGGTCAGCTCCTCGGCCGCGACCGGGTCGACCCCGGCGATGTCGAGGACGGAGAGCAGGTAGCCCTGGATGTCGGCCCACGACTGCTGGAAGCGCAGCTGGGCGTCGACCTGCTGGACGAACAGGTTGTCGGCGACGCGCGTCGGCTCGGAGCCGACCTGGACGCCGAAGGCGTCGGCGAGCGAGTGCGCCGCGTCCGTCGACAGGACCAGCGTCTTCTGGCCACCGGCGGCGGCCAGGGCCGACGTACCTGCTGCGACCGTGGACTTGCCGACGCCACCCTTGCCGGTGAACAGGAGGATGCGCACGGTGGCCGGGAGGTCGCGGCTCAGGCCAGCGACTCGACGCGCTTCTTGAGCCCCTTGAGCGCCGTGTCGATCAGGATCTTCTCGCCCTTGCGCTTGAGCATGCCGATGAGCGGGATCGAGACGTCGAGGGCGAGCCGGTAGGTCACCTCGGTGGAGCCGTTGCCCTGGTCGTCGAGCGTGTAGGCGCCGTCGAGCGCGCGCAGCATCTTGCCGGACACCAGGGTCCAGGTGACCTCGTCGTAGCCGTCCCACTGGTAGGCGAGGGTGTACTCGTCCTTGATCGGGGACACGTCGAGCGAGAAGAAGACCTGCTCGGCCCACCCCTCGGGTCCGTCCTTGACCACCTCGGCGGTCTGGACGCCCTTGGCCCACTGGGGGTAGGCCTCGAAGTCACCGATGACCTCCATGATCGCGGCGGGCTCGGCATCGATGACGATCGAGGAGGTGGTTTGCTCAGGCACCGGTCGAGCGTACCGGATCCCCGCCTCCCCACAGTCAGCGGTAACCTGCCGCCTGAGCCCTCGTTCGCTCCCTCATCGGACCCGTCGGCGACCCCAGGAGGAACCGTGCGTGAGTACTCCACGCCCTTGACGACCGAGATTCCCGCCACGGGGAACCTCACCGACGACGTGGTCGTCAACGCCCGCGACGCTGCCTCCGACATCGTCTTCAGCCGACGGGTCGACGGAGAGTGGCGGGACGTCTCCGCGGCGGAGTTCCACGACCAGGTCAAGGCCGTCGCCAAGGGCCTGATCGCCGCCGGCATCGAGGCAGGCGACCGGGTCGGCCTGATCTCCAAGACGCGCTACGAATGGACCCTCGTCGACTACGCGATCTGGTTCGCGGGCGCCGTCACCGTGCCCGTCTACGAGACGTCCTCCGCGGAGCAGGTCGCGTGGATCCTCCGCGACTCGGGCGCCCGCGCCGTCGTCGCCGAAGGGCCCGTGCACCTGGCCAGGATCGCCGAGGTGCGCAGCGACCTCGAGGAGCTCAACCACGTCTGGTCCCTGGAGGGGAACGGCATCGACGTGCTGACCCGGCTCGGGGCCGACATCTCCGACGACGAGCTGGAGCGACGGCGTACGACGGCGACGCCTCTCGACCTCGCCACGCTGCTCTACACGTCGGGCACCACGGGACGCCCGAAGGGCTGCATGCTCACGCACGCCAACTTCATGTTCGAGCTCGGCGTGGCCGTCGACGAGCTCGATGAGCTGTTCAGCGAGGGCGCCTCCACCCTCCTCTTCCTGCCCCTCGCCCACGTGTTCGCACGGATCATCCAGGTGGGCTGCGTCAAGAAGCGGGTCCGGATGGGCCACAGCTCCGACGTCGCCCACCTCGTCGCCGACCTCGGCTCCTTCCAGCCCTCGTTCGTGCTGGCCGTGCCGCGGGTCTTCGAGAAGGTCTTCAACACCGCCTCCCAGCGGGCCACGGCCGACGGGAAGGGCAAGATCTTCGACCGGGCGGCCGAGACGGCCATCGCCTACTCACGTGGTCTGGACAAGGGACGGCCCTCGGTCGCGGTGCGCGCCCAGCACGCCGTGTTCTCCCGGCTGGTCTACGCCAAGCTGCTCGCGGCACTCGGCGGACGCTGCCGGTACGCCGTCTCGGGAGGGGCGCCGCTCGGCGAACGGCTCGGTCATTTCTATCGCGGCATCGGACTCACGGTGCTGGAGGGATACGGGCTCACCGAGACCACCGGGGCGGTGACGGTGAACCTCGCCGAGGCGCACAAGGTCGGCTCCGTCGGGCGCCCCCTTCCCGGCACTGCGGTGCGGGTCGCCGACGACGGCGAGCTCCTTTTCAGCGGGGGTCAGGTGTTCGCCGGCTACTGGGCCAACGAGGAGGCGACCGCCGAGTCCCTGCAGCGGGACGGCTGGTTCCACACCGGCGACGTCGGTGAGGTGGACGACGAGGGTTTCGTGAGAATCACCGGGCGAAAGAAGGAGATTCTCGTGACGGCGGGGGGCAAGAACGTCGCGCCCGCGGTCCTCGAGGACCGGCTCCGCGCGCACCCGCTGGTGAGCCAGTGCATGGTCGTGGGCGACGGCCAGCCGTTCATCGCGGCCCTGGTGACGCTCGACCCCGAATCGGTTCCGTCCTGGGCGAAGGCGCACGGCAAGACGGAGAAGATCCGCGACCTGGTCGACGACCCGGACCTGCGTGCCGTGATCGATACCGCGGTCGACGAAGCCAACAAGGCGGTCTCGAAGGCGGAGTCCATCCGGAAGTTCACGATCCTCGCCGAGGACTGGACAGAGGAGGGTGGTCAGCTGACCCCCAGCCTCAAGCTGAAGCGCAACGTGGTCATGCGGGAGTTCCGCGACGACGTGGCCGCTCTCTACTTCTCGTGACCGACCGTGACAGACACGATGGTCAAACATGGGCGGATGAACTGGACTCCGTTCTAGAGCGTTCTACAGTGAGCCTGACGCGTCGCTGGCGCTTCTCGGGGAAAGACTCGCCAGCCACCAACTAGCGCAGACGGCCTGGTGTACGGGGGGCCGAGTCGGCTGTTGAGGACGAAAGGGCCGACGATGGATCGTCGCAAGATCTTGCTCCTCGCTGCCGTGATCGTGGCAGCGCTCGGCACGGCACTCGTTTTCCTCTACGTCCAGGGGGCCGACTCCCGTGCCGAGGAGCGGTTCGAGACGGTCGAGGTCCTGCGCGCCGTCGCCGTCATCGAGCCCGGCGAGAACATCGACGAGGCCGCTGCCAACGGCAAGCTCGACCTGCAGCCGGTGGCGCAGTCGGACCTGCTGCCGAACGCGGTCAGCTCGACGGAGTCGCTGGCCGGTCTCGTGGCGACCACGCGCATCTACGTCGGCGAGCAGATCATCCCCGACAAGTTCGGAGGTGAGTCCGAGGCCGCGTCCCCCCTCCAGATCCCCAAGGGCCAGCTCGCGATCTCGGTCAACCTCACCGATCCGGCGCGCGTCGCCGGATTCGTGAACCCGGGCTCCGAGGTCGCGGTGTTCCTCAACGGGTCCAACGCCACCAGCGGTGAGCCGTTCACGCGCGTGCTCCTCCCCCGCGTCACCGTTCTCGGTGTCGGCTCCACCACGCCCACCACGACGACCACGACGACGACCGACGGGCAACAGACCACGGAGCAGCTTCCGCGGACTCTGCTCACGCTGGCGCTCGACCAGCGGGACGCCCAAAAGGTCCTGTTCGCCGTCGGCAACGGGGAGCTCGCCTTCGCCCTGCTCACCGGCAACAGCTCGGTCAAGCCCGACCCAGGCGTCACCGCCGCCAACCTCTTCGAGTGAGAACCCATGCCTGTCGTCGTTGACCCGGACAGCGAGACCCTGTCCCGCCTGCTCACCTCCATCCCTGCCGGAGGGCACGGCGTCGACCAGCCCGACCGTCTCCAGTCGTGGCTGGTGAACCGGCCCGAGGAGTACGCCGTCGTGCTCGGGCCGCACGTCGACCTCCAGCACGCCCTCTCCCTCGCGGACAGCATGCGCCTGACCCGGCCCTCGACCAGCGTGGTGCTGGTCCGGGACGACGTGGACGCGGTGGTGCTGCGCGAGGCGATGCAGGCCGGCGTGCGGGACGTCGTACCCGTCTCGGACCCCGGGGCCATCACCTCGGCGGTGGACCGGGCCTACCAGCTCTACATCGCGCTGCGCGGTCCGGGCGGCGCGATCCACACCGGCCGCATCGTCACGGTCTTCTCCCCCAAGGGTGGGGTCGGCAAGACCACGATGGCGGTCAACCTGGCGATCGCGCTGGCTGACAAGGGCGCCCGGAAGGTGTGCCTGGTGGACCTCGACCTGGCGTTCGGCGACGTCGCCATCACGCTCCAGCTGTTCCCGACCCACACGATCGAGCACGCGATCGGATCGGAGGACTCCATCGACGAGCAGCTGATCGAGGGGCTGCTCACCCGTCATCCCGACTCGCTGATGGTCCTCGCCGCCCCCAGTCACCCGGACGTCCGCGACCGGATCACCCCGATCCTCGTGTCGCGCATCCTCCGCGCGCTCCGCGACGTCTTCGACTTCATCGTCGTCGACACCGCACCCGCGTTCGACGAGCAGACGCTCACGGCGCTCGACGAGACCGACGAGTGCGTGATCGTCGCGACGCTCGACGTGCCGACGCTCAAGAACGTCAAGGTCGCCCTCGAGACGCTGGAGATGCTCAACATCGCCAGCGGTCACCGGCACCTGCTGCTGAACCGTGCCGACGACGCCGTGGGCCTGGGCCCGGAGAAGGTCGAGTCCATCCTCGGCATGGGCGTGGCGACCCAGATCTCGACGTCCATGGAGATCGCGGCCGCCACCAACTCCGGGCGCCCGATCCTCTCGACCACGCCCGGCCACCCGTTCAGCAAGGCGCTGCGGCAGCTCGCCTCTCAGCTGACCGGCCAGCCGGCCGCCCCCACCGGCGCCCCGGCGCCGAGTGACCAGAACGAGACCGCCGACAGGTCCGGGCGACGGTTCCGGATCCGCAGGTGAGAAAGGTGCGCCAGGCATGAGCAGTCTCGGAGACCGGCTCGCGGCCGCCCGCCGCCGGGTCGAGGCACGCGCCCCCCAGACGGAGGACGGCGGTCTCCCGGCGGAGTCCGAGGGGCAGGAGGGCGGCACGCCGCCGGAGCCGTCCGGCGCACCGTTGCCTCCGGCCACGGTCACGGCCGGCGATGAGACCGCGCCGTTCCCGGGTGGCGGCCGGCGCATCGCCGGTGACCCCATGCCCCCGTCCCCCTCCGCGTCCGTCCCCCGGCCGCAGCCGACGGCGAAGCCGGTCCAGCACCCCGGGCAGCGTCGCAACGAGCAGGCCGCGAACCAGAAGCTCAAGCTGCCGAGCCAGACCGACCGCCTCGAGGAGGTCAAGGCCCGCGTCCACACCGAGCTGCTCAAGCAGCTGGGACCCACCTTGTACGCCGCCGACATGGACCAGCAGGAGCTGGACAAGCGGGTGCGCGCTGTTCTGGCCGACGTGCTCGCCGCGCAGGACAAGCCGATCAGCAACAGTGACCGGGTCCGGATCACCCAGGAGATCAGCGACGACATCCTGGGTTACGGGCCGATCGAGCCCTACCTGCGGGACCCCGATGTCTCCGAGGTCATGGTCAACGGCTTCGACAGCATCTTCCTGGAGAAGTCCGGTCGGCTCACGCACGCGGACGCGCAGTTCGCGGACGAGGCCCACCTGCGCCGCACGATCGACAAGATCGTGTCCCGGATCGGGCGCCGTGTCGACGAGTCCAGCCCGATGGTCGACGCCCGGCTGCCCGATGGCAGCCGCGTGAACGCGGTCATCCCGCCCCTGGCCGTGGACGGATCAGCACTCACCATCCGCAAGTTCGCGGCCGACCCGCTCGGTGCCGACGACCTGGTCAGGTTCGGCTCCCTGAGTCCCCACACGCGGGACTTCCTCGACGCCTGCGTGCGCGGCCGACTGAACATCATCGTGTCCGGCAGCACCGGTGCCGGCAAGACGACGACCCTCAACGTGCTGTCCTCGTTCATCCCCGAGGACGAGCGGATCGTCACGATCGAGGACGCTGCGGAGCTCCAGCTCAAGCAGGAGCACGTCGTACGCCTGGAGTCGCGCCCCAGCAACATCGAGGGCAAGGGCGCCGTGGACATCCGTGACCTCGTGAAGAACAGCCTGCGCATGCGGCCGGACCGGATCATCGTCGGTGAGGTCCGCGACGCCTCGGCGCTCGACATGCTCCAGGCCATGAACACCGGTCACGACGGCTCCATCTGCACCCTGCACTCCAACGGCCCCCGCGACACGCTGGCCCGCATGGAGACGATGGTGCTGATGGCGGGCATGGACCTGCCGGTCCGCGCCATCCGTGAGCAGGTCGCCTCGGCCGTGGACCTGATCGTGCACCAGACCCGCTTCAAGGACGGCTCTCGCCGGATCACCCACATCACCGAGGTGGAGCGGATGGAGGGCGACGTGATCACGCTGCAGGACATCTTCGTCTACGACCACTCGTCCGGGTTCGACCAGGACGGAAAGGCCATGGGCCGGCTCCGGGCGACGGGTCTGCGCCCGAAGTTCCTCGAGAAGATGGCCTACGCCAACGTCACGGTCGACCCGATGCTGTTCGCCTCGGACCGGATCTGATGTCACGCGCTCGGCCGGTCGCCGCGTTCCTGGCAGCACTGGCCATCCTCCTGGCCGCGGCGACACCGTCGTCGTCGGCCGACGACGCGACCATCGCGCACGTGGAGTCCACGAAGAGCGGACTCGAGCTCCTGGTGTCCGTGCCGGCCAACGCCGAGGTCGACCTGGCCCGTGTCAGCGTGACTGTCGAAGGTGAGGCAGCCGAATCGACCGCCTCCCCGGCCAACTCGACGACGACCGTACGACGGACGGCCGTCCTGGCCATCGACACCAGCAACTCGATGCGTGGTGATCGCTTCGACTCCGCCAAGGCGGCCGCCCTGACGTTCCTCGACACCGTGCCGGACGACGTGTTCGTCGGGATCGTGTCCTTCGACGGCGAGGTCACCGACTCACTGGACCCCACGCTCGACCGCGAGGCCGCGCGGACCGTCATCGACGAGCTCGCCCTCGGACCGCAGACCCGTCTGTACGACGGCATCCTGGCCGCCGTCGCCATGGCCGGCACGGAGGGTCAGCGCACCCTGCTCGTCCTCTCGGACGGTGCCGACACCGGGGACACCGCGCTCCAGACCGTGACCGCCCGGGTGAAGACCTCCGAGGTGCTCCTCGACGTGGTCTCGCTCGAGCAGAAGGGCGCCGCCGAGGCCGCTCTCCGCAAGCTCGCGAAGGCCGGGCAGGGCCAGGTGATCGATGCCAACCCCGAAGCCCTGCAGGAGGCGTTCACCCGGGAGGCCGACATCCTCGCCCGTCAGATCGTCGTCACCGCGGAGATCCCGGCCGCCGTCACCAGCAGTGAGGCCAGCATCGCGGTGACCCTCCCGTCGACCGCGGGCACGCTCACCGCCGAGGCCTTCGCCCCGATTCGCAAGGGCGCGACGGTGTCCGAGGAACCTGCGGCCGCTCCCCCGGCGACGGACCGAGGGATGGTGCTGAGCGACACCTGGATGTACGCCGGGCTCGGCGGGCTCGCCGTCGGCCTCGTCGTGCTCCTGCTGCTCCTCGTTCCCCGGCCGAAGCGAGAGCTCACCCCGGCCGAGGTCGCCTCGATGTACACCGACCGGCTCGACGGCCGCAATGCCGGCCAGAGCAGCAAGGTCGAGCCCGAGCAGGCGCTCGCCCAGGCCAAGGACGCCGCGGGCAAGATGCTCGAACGCAACCGGTCCCTCGAGGCCCGGATCGCGACCAGGCTCGAAGGCGCCGGTAACCCGCTGAAGCCGGCCGAGTGGCTGCTGCTGCACGTGGCGATCTTCCTCGGCGCCGGGTTCGTGGGCCTCCTGCTCGGTGGCGGCGGCCTGCTGCTCGGGATCCTCTTCCTGGTGCTGGGCGCCGTCGGCCCGTGGATGTTCCTGGGCTTCAAGCGGTCACGTCGGCGCAAGGCGTTCAACACCCAACTCCCGGACACTCTCCAGCTGATGTCCGGCTCCCTGGCCGCCGGGCTCTCGCTGGCGCAGTCCGTCGACACGATCGTGCGCGAAGGGGTGGAGCCGGTCTCCTCCGAGTTCCGTCGGGTGCTGGTCGAGACCCGGCTCGGGATCGACCTCGAGGACGCCCTCGAGGGCGTCGCCGAGCGCTTCGACAGCAAGGACTTCGGCTGGGTCGTGATGGCGATCAAGATCCAGCGCCAGGTCGGCGGCAACCTGGCAGAGCTCCTGGACTCCGTCGCCGCCACCATGCGCGAGCGGGAGTACATGCGTCGCCAGGTCGCCGCACTGGCGGCCGAGGGCAAGCTCTCCGCCTGGGTGCTCGGCGGGCTGCCACCGCTGTTCATGCTCTACCTGCTGATGACCAACCGGGACTACGTGATCGTGATGTTCACGGAGCCGCTCGGGTGGGCGATGCTGACCGGCGCGAGCATGCTGCTGGGGCTCGGCGTGTTCTGGATGAGCCGGCTGATCAAGGTGGACATCTGACATGACGATCCTGCTGATCATGGGCGTCCTCCTGGTGTTCGTCGCCATCTACCTGGTCGCGTCGGCCAGCGGCGACTCCGAGCCCACCGGGCTGAACCGGTCGCTGGCCGTGATCCAGGCGATGACCAACGCGCCGAAGGAGCTGACCAAGGACCTCGACAAGCCGTTCGCCGAGCGGGTGCTCCAGCCCTTCCAGGCCCGGGCGCTGCGGATCGGGCGCCGCGTCTCCGGCAAGGACAGCGGCGACCGGATCCGGCACAAGCTCGACCTGGCGGGCAATCCCCCGGGCTGGACCGTCGACCGGGTCGTCGCCGGCAAGGTGATCGGCGCGGTGATCGGGGTGGTCGTCGGCCTGGTGTTCTCCCTGATGCTCGGGTTCTCCCTCCCGGTCCGCATCGTCGTCGTGATCGGGGTGACCGTCGCGGGGTTCTTCGGCCCGAGCCTGTTCCTGTACCAGAAGGGCTACGACCGGGCGCAGAAGATGCAGCGCGAGCTGCCCGACGCGATCGATCTGCTGACGATCAGCGTCGAGTCCGGGCTCGGCTTCGACGCGGCCATCCAGCAGGTGGCCCGCAACACCGAGGGGCCGCTCGCGGACGAGTTCTCCCGCGTCCTCAGGGAGATGCAGATCGGTCAGGGGAGGTCTGCGGCTCTCCGGGCGATGGCGGACCGGACGAGCGTCGCCGACGTCCGCACCTTCGTCAGCGCGATGGTGCAGGCCGACGCCTTCGGCATCCCGATCTCCCAGGTTCTGCGCGTGCAGTCCCACGAGATCCGGGTCAAACGGCGGCAACGCGCAGAGGAGAAGGCTCAGCAGGTCCCCGTGAAGATCACCGTCCCGCTGATCTTCTGCATCCTGCCCTGCCTGTTCATCGCGGTGATGGGCCCGGCGGTGATCAGCATCATGGACAGCTTCAAGTGATGGCCCCGACCGAGCGTTTCTCCTTCTCCCGGCTCGCGGTGGGTGCCCGGGTCTTCGGCATCGTCGTCCTCGCTGCGCCGGTCCTGTGGTCACGCGACCTGTCCGCAGCCCTCGCCCTGTTCGCCTTCGGCGTGGTCTGGGCCGCGGCCGCCGCGGCCGAGTGGCTGCGGGTCAACGTGACGATGGCGCTCGCGATCGAGGCGGCCCTGATCGGCACGGTCTGTGCCCTCTCCCTCGACTTCTCGCTGGCAGTCCTCGGCGCGCTGGCCGTCCCTCCGTTCACGGCCAGCCTGCGGCGCGGCCCCCGGGGCATGATGCTGGCCCTCTCGGCCGAGCTCACGTTCCTCGTCGTGCTGAGCAGCGTCCTCCGCGGCCCGATGAACCCGGAGGAGGGCACGGGCACCTTCACCTGGATCGTGGTCGGGGTGGGGCTGGGACTGATCGGCAGCTTCCTGCGCACGTCGCTCCGCACCACCGTCGACCCGCTGACTCCCTACCGCGACGCCCAGGCCCTCATCCGTGAGCTGATCGACCTCTCCGGCAGCCTCACCTCCGGGCTGGACCCTGTCTCCCTGGCGACGACGGTCGCCGAAGCCCTCCGCGACGAGCTGCCCGTGAGCGCCGTCCTGGTACAGGTTCCCCGCGAGGACGGACTGAGCCCCCTGATCACGGAGATCGGGGCGCTGGCGGGCGCGGCGGAGACCCTCGACGACCTGTCGGCCGTCGCCAGCCGCACGATCCGTCCGGCGATCTCCGGAGGCGCCTTCGCCTTCCCCGTCATGACCGACGCCGGCCTGGTGGTCGTCGTGGCCGGGCAGCTCCCGACGAGCCTGGACGCCACGGCCATGCAGCTCGAGACGAGGCTCGAACGCCTGGCCGAGCGGCTCGAGCCGACGGCGGTCCAGCTCGACACGGCACTCCTCTTCACCGCCTTCCGCGACGCCGCCACGAGCGACGAGCGACGACGGCTCGCCCGGGAGATGCACGACGGCATCGCCCAGGACATCGCTTCGCTCGGCTATCTCGTCGACAACCTCGCCAGTCGGCCGGCCTCCCCGGAGCAGGCGGTCCAGCTGCGGCAGCTCCGCGAACGGATCTCCACCATCGTCAGCGAGGTGCGCAGCTCGGTGCAGAGCCTGCGTACCGAGGTGGGCGCGAGCCAGAGCCTCGGTACGGCGATCAGCGGTCTCGCCCGTCAGCTCAGCGCCAGCTCGTCGATCCCGATCCACGTGACCATCGACGAAGGTCCGACCCGGATCCGCACCGAGGTCGAGGCCGAGCTGCTGCGGATCGCCCAGGAGGCGATGACCAACGCCGTCCGGCACGCCCGGGCGTCCGCGATCGAGGTCCTCTGCCGCGTGCACGCCCCCGACGCGGAGATCGTCGTACGCGACGACGGCGAGGGCCTGCGACCGGGCCGCCACGACTCCCAGGGGATCGACATCATGCACGAGCGCGCCCGACTGGCAGGCGCCGACCTGCGCCTTGAGAGGGCCACGCCGCGCGGCACCGTCGTGACGGTCAGGGTGATTGCGAACTCCGCCTCCTCCCCCACCTCGACCACGGACAGCAAGGTGACCGCATGACCGACATCGTGCCGACCCGCGTGCTGCTGGTCGACGACCACGACCTCATCCGCGACGGGCTGACAGGGGCTTTCGGCAGCGAGGACGACATGGAGGTGGTGGGAGCCGCGAAGACCGTCGAGGAGGCACTTGCCCTCGATGCAGCACTCCAGCCGGACGTCATCGTGACGGATCTCCAGCTCCAGGACGGCACCGGTCTCGACATCGTGCGCCGGGTGCGCAAGGACCGGAGCGAAGCCGGTCTGGTGGTCCTCACCATGCACTCCGGCGACGATCAGATCTTTGCCGCCATGGAGGCCGGCGCCTCGGCCTTCGTCGGCAAGGACGCGCCCTCCAGCGAGGTCGTGAAGGCCGCGCGGCACGCCGCCATGTCTCCCCGGTCGTTCCTGTGTGCGGGACTCACGGACGCTGTCATGCGGCGTACGTCGGCCGAGTCCACACGCCTGACCGACCGGGAGCACCAGGTCCTCCTGCTGCTGGCCGACGGGCTGAGCGCGGCCGAGATCGGGGGCAAGCTCCACCTGAGCGAGTCGACCGTGAAGTCGCACGTCGCCCACATCTACCAGAAGCTGGGGGCGGTCAACCGGGCCCAGGCCCTGGTCACCGCGATGCGGATCGGCCTCCTGTCCAGCGTGCGGCAGTGAACCCCAGTAGTCCGAACGGACTACGTCAATCGGATCGAACGCCCGATCCGGCCACTCCTGTCACAGACGACACTGATCGGCGGGAGAGGTCCCCCGACCTCCCTCTCGGACCCCAAAAGGAGAAGCCCATGCTGGACTACCTGCGGATCATGCTCGCTGCCCGGATCGATCGGGACGAGCGCGGCGCCTCGGCCGTGGAGTACGGCCTGCTCATCGCCGGCATCGCTGCCCTCATCGTCGTCATCGTCTTCGCCTTCGGTGACAACATCAAGGACATCTTCAACGACACGTGTGACAGCGTGAACGGTGCGAGCACCTCTGGTTGCACGACCGACTGACGTCAGGTGATCTGAGCTGGTGGCCGCGACCTCCGGGTCGCGGCCGCCAGCCATCCACCCCGCCGGCCATTCGTCGTCGAGGTGAATCGGTTCCTGAGCAGGCGTTGGTGGACCAAGAGGAGGCCTTCCGTGCTGGACTACCTGCGAATCGTGCTCGCCGTTCGGATCGGCCGGGACGAGCGCGGCGCCTCGGCCGTGGAGTACGGCCTGCTCATCTCCGGCGTCGCCGCCCTGATCGTCGTCATCATCCTCGCCTTCGGCGACAACGTGAAGGACCTGTTCGACGACACCTGCGACACCGTGAACGGTGCCAGTACCTCCGGCTGCGCCACCGACTGACCATCGCCGCCCAGCCCGGATCGGCACGAGCCCGCAGCCAGTCCTGCCAGCGCTGGTGTGCGCCACCGTCGTCGACGCCTACCGGGTCACCATCACCCAAGGTTCGTCCGTCTCGACATCGCGGTGCTCGCGATGACCCAGGCCGCGCCCCAGTGGCCGCTCGCCCTCGCGCGAGCGGGAGTCGGTCTGGCAACGATCATGGCCGGCGTCGACGTCTACGGCACGTTGCTCGTGGTCGCCGACGGACGGCTGACGATGCCGCTGACAGCGAGCCTTCCGCCCGTCAACGAGACCATCGCCCTTCTCCTTCTGGCGGTCGTCATGGTCGCGGCCGTCTCCGTGACGCTCGGGGTTGCCGCCCGGTCAGCGGCCTTCGTGGCGTGCCTGTCGATCGTCTTCGCGTTCGCCTGGGAGCAACAGACCTACAGCAACCACACCGCGCTGTGCGCCTGGCTCTGCCTCTGGATCGCGCTCTCACCCACGGTGTCCCGTGCTCGGCTCCGGGGCGGCCCGGAGCCTGACAACGCGGTCGTGTCCGACCAGCTTCCTCTCATGACCCAGCTCTCGGTCTGCTACCTCTTTGCCGCCGTCGCGAAGCTGAACCCCGACTTCCTCTCAGGTGACGTGCTTCGCCAGTTCCTGACGGTCGACCTTCCCATTGACGCCCTGAGGTTGTTGGCGGCGACAACGGTCGTGGCCGAGCTCTTCCTCGCGTTCGGCCTGTGGTTCACCGACACGCGATGGTTCGCCGCCGCAGTCGGCATCGGGCTCCACCTGATGATCCCGGTCACGATGGACGACAAGTTCGGCCTCGTGTGTTTCTCGCTGGCCTGCGTCAGCCTCTACCCGATGTTCCTCTGGCGACCATCACTCCGGGATCTTCTCCGCAATCGCGATGCGCTGCATGGTCGTCGGATGACTGCCGAACCAGAACTGTGACCAGTCCGGCGGCGTCGGGTCCGACAGCGATCGCAGTGCCAGCTCCTCCTGCATGGCCACGAACGCCTTCGAGTCGTCCGTCAGCTGGAGCGCCTCGACGTCGGCCCGGGTCTCGATCTGCCGGCTGATGGTCGCTTCGACCGGGCTTGCCAGCAGGCTGCCCACGGCCACGAGGGCCAGGACCAGAGGGACGGAGCGCGGATCCCGCATGCCCGACCGGGGCGAACGGGAACCGATGACCAGTCCGAGCAGGCCTACGGCGAACAGCACGCCGGCCACGCCGAGTGCCGTGCCGGTAACGACGTCGGCGTTCCTGGCGTGCGCGAGCTCGTGGGCGACGACGGAGAGTGCCTGGTCCTCCGGCAGGCCCTCGACCAGGTTGTCGTAGACGACGACCCGTCGGGTGCTGCCGAAGCCCGACACGTAGGCATTGAGCGTGGTGGTCCGGCGAGAGGCGTCGGCGACGAGCACCTCGTCCACGTCCACGCCCTCGCGGTCGGCGAGCGCGAGGATCTGTGTCCGCAGGGAGCCGTCCTCCAACGGCTCGAAGGAGTTGAAGACCGGCTCCACCAGGACGGGGTAGACGAAGGACCCGGCCACCACGAGCAGCCCGAGCACCACGCCGGCCACCGCGGGCCACGCCCGCCGCCACCGGCGAGCCGAGCCGACCAGCACGAGGAGGAGCAACGATGTCACGAGCACACCGATCGCCTCTCCCTTGACCACGTCGAGGAGGAACGCTCCCGTCGACTGGGTGGAGAGACCGCTGTCGGCGTAGTGGTCGTGCAGCAACAACGCGAAGGGCAGGGTGGCCAGCCGGCCGATGACGGACAGGACGGCCACGGCCAGCACGACCAGGAGCCACCAAGGGCCGCGGAGCTGCTCCACCAGTTGCGAGCCGCGACGGGAGAACCCCAGCCAGCAGGCGACGCCGAGCGAGACCACCAGTGAGCTCCAGCTCCACACGCGTGACCAGCGAGCGAACTGCTCGGCGTCCGCGATCTGGCCGGCGGTGAACACCGAGGTCGGGTCGGCCGGGTCGGGCATCCCGCCCTGCACCGGACTCCAGGGCACCAGCAGCGCCGCCAGGACGGCGAACGCGACTCCCCCGACAAGGGCGACGCCCAGGGAGGTACGCCGGTCCGGGGTCACGCAGCCAAGTCTGTCAGCAGGTCCTGCCACGCCGAGGTGAGCTCACGCTCCGTGAGCCCGAACTCATCGACCAGGGCGCGTGCGAGGGGGACCTGGGCCCGGATCTGTTCGTACATCCGGACGAGGCTGGCCTCGCCGCCGCGGTCGGCGAGCAGCCGGCACGCCAGCCAGGCGGCCTCGTAGGCGGCGCCGAGGTGCTGCGCCGTGGTGTCGAACTCCTCAGGCCCCGGGAGCCGTGCGGGCGGACCGTCCTGACGGACCTGACGGATCACCCGGCGGGACGTGACGGAGTCGGGAAGGTCGGTGTCGCGCAGGGCCACGTAGTCGGCGAATCCCTCGAGCAGCCACAGCGGGACCGGGCTGGTGGCCGCCTCGGTGGCGATGTGCACGGCCTCGTGCGTCATCACGATCTGGGCCCCGCGAGCCTTCTGGTCGCCGAAGACCTGGGGGTTCACGAACACGTGGATCGGCGCGTCGGGCGCCAGGGACCCGTCCACCGCCACCGTGGTGGCCGCGATGTTGTCGAGGGTTCCCGGGTCGCTGGCGAGCGCAGCGTGCAGCGCCTCGACACTGGCGGGCACCTCGACGACCAGGCGCGCCCGCCACGCGGGCAGCACCCGGCGCACGGCCGGCACCGCGTCCCGGGCGCGGGCCGCGTAGCTGTCCGCCAGGGCAGCGTCTCCTGCGACCAGGACGAGGGTGGCGGGCGTCCGCCGCACCTCGAGCGGCCCGGACATCCACACCGGGGTCCGTCGGTCGCCGCCGCCGACACCTGCCACCCGGACCTCGCCGTCGACCTGCTCGAACTGGAAGCGCACGTCGCTCCGGGCCGGCGCGTCGTCGAATCCCCGGAAGGCCCACGTGACGTCGACCGACGCGGCCCAGGACCCGTCGGCGCCGACACCGCCCAGCTCGGTGACGTAGCGCAGCGAGAAGTCCCGGACGCCTGCCTCGTCAGCGTTGGCGACCAAGGTGGTGAGGGCGTCTCTGGCAGCGTCGTCCCCGGGCGGCGCGAGGGCTCCGGCCGCCTCGGTGTCGCGGCTCCTGATCGCGCGCTCGAGCTCCCGCAGGGTGGTCGTGGCCAGCGCCGGCGCGGCGGTCCGGGCGGTCCGGTCGGGCGCCGGTGCGACGTACGTGTCTTGGTCGAGGACGACCCACGTCACCAGCCCTGCGGCCAGGAGCAGGAAGAGCGAAAGACCGGCCACCCACCAGAGTGGACGGCCGGCCTTCTGCGTCACGGGATCAGCCAGGGCGGACGGCGCCGGAGTACGGCATCGAGTACAGGCCGGAGACCCGGACACCCGTGCCCGGGTTGGCCGCGTCGACGATCATGCCGTTGCCGATGTAGATGCCGACGTGGCTGATCGGGCTGTAGTAGAAGACCAGGTCGCCGGGCTGGAGATCGCTGGCGGCAACCTTCGGGTTCGAGGCGTACTGCATGCTCGACGAGTGGGGTAGAGCCACCCCGGCCGCCGCCCAGGCCATCATGGTGAGTCCGGAGCAGTCGAAGGCACTCGGACCGGCGGCGCCGTAGACGTAGGAGTCGCCCACCTGGGCGAGCGCGTACTGGACCGCTGCACCGGCGCGACCGGAGGCGGACACGGTCGGCGTCCGGACGCTGCTGCGGGAGGACAGCATTCGCTCCCGCTCTGCGGTCTCGAGCCGGCCCAGGAGCGACTTGGCCTCGGCGAGCTTGTCGTCGATCGTCGCTTTCTCGTCGGCGAGACGGTCCTCGACCTTGGCGACCTCGGCGGCGCGCTTCTCGGTGGCCTCGCGACGGATGTCGAGCGCCTTGACCTCACGGGAGTAGTCGGCGAAGAGCTGCGACTGCAGGTCGTTGAACGCCGACATCGTGGAGAGGGAGGCCAGGAATGCAGTGGGGTCGTCGGCGACGACGACCTGACCGACCGTGGAGAGTCCCTCGCCCTGGTACTGGCGGACGATCGACTCCTGGACCTGCTCCCGGACGACCTCGAGGCGGTCGTCCTGACGGGCCTCGTCGGCCTCGAGCGAGTCGAGGTCGCGGTTGAGCTCGGTGAGCTCCACCTTGGCGTCGTTGTACCGCTCCGAGGCCTGCTCGGCCTCGTGGTAGAGCCGGTCCACGCGGGTCTGGACATCGTCGATGTCCGGCTCAGCCTGGGCGGATCCCGGAACGAAGCCCACGGTGGCGGCGAGCGCCAGGGTGGACAGGGCAGTGATGAGTCGCTTCCGCACGAGCGGGCGGTCTCCCTTGCAGTCGTACGCCTACCGGGTGAGCTGACGGGTTCGGGCACGACTTGCCCTACACCTGCTCCTCGGACGTGCGGCTGCACGTCCGCCTGACAGGCGATTCACCCCAGATGGGTTGGTTCCCCGGCTCTGCGGCCACCCCGAGGTGGCCCATGATTCGGCGCGGCACCCGCGCGGATCCGGACTGATCCACTTCCACGGGCACCTGAGCGGCTCAGACTAGTCGCGACTCCGGTCGAGGAACAACTCTCCGGGAGATGTCGTGGGTGTTTCCGCACACGTCGGTCGATCGGCAGTTGACCATCGTCACACGAGTCACTTCTGCACCACCAGCACGTGCGTCGAACCCGCCGGGTCAGGCAGACTCGACCACCGGCCCGTCGACCGGCTGGACCAGCCGGAGGGGTGGGACCAGCCCGCCGGCGGCCAGGACGTCGAGCGCTCGGCGTTCGTCGTCCTCGAAGGTCAGCTCCGGGGGTGGACCCAGGAGCACGGTGACCACGCAGTCGTGGCACGCCAGTCCGCGCACCACGCAGGTGTCGCAGTCGATTCTCGTCGTCATGTCCACGACGGTCGCAGCGACCACCGACATGTGGGCCGGTCGGCGCCCTCCGCCGGCGTGTCGCAGATCAGCCGGACCGCTCGATCAGGCCCACCAATGACTCCGCGGCGACGGAGCGGGCGCCGACCCGCACCACGTCCGTGGCCACCTCCTGGTCGTTCGTGACGACGATGACGACCCGTCCCTCGGGCTCGGCGGCCACCAGGTCCCGGATGACGTCGTCCGCGATCACGCCCTCGGGGCTGAACCGGACCTTCACCCCACGCGGCGTGTTGACCACGGGACGGTGGGTGGTCGCCGCGGCGTCGAAGACGACCGTGGTCTCCGCGCCGGTGCGTGCCACCACCGGCGCCAGCCCGTTGAGCAGGCGGATCCGCTGGGCCTCGAGGGAGGACGACGGCCACGCGGTCTTGCTCACGTTGTAGCCATCGATGATCATCCGGGCGCGCGGCATCGCGAGGTACTGTTCCAGCAACGCCGGGCTCAACGGGCTCAGCGAGCCCGCCGAGGTCGGCGTACGCGTTCCCTCGGTGACGAGCTCGGTCTCGACGCGGTCGCCCGGAGAGCCGGACACCGGAGGGAGGGAGAGCTCCCGCCGCAGTCCGGCAGCGGCGTCGATGACGGTGTCCAGGAGCAGTCGGGCCCGGATGGTGGCCTCGTCCCTGGCGGCACGGGCGGTCCGCCGTTCGCTCTGGGCGTCTGCTCCGAGCCGCTCGACCTGGGCGCGCAGCTGGCGGATCTCCCGGTCCTGCGCTGCCTCTGCGGCGTCGGCCTCGCGCCGGACCGCCTCGAGCTGGGCACCTGCCCCGTCGGCGGTTCCCAGGGCCTCCTTCAGCTTGGCGCGCTCCTCGCCCAGCTTGCGTCGCAGCTGGGCGTTGTCCGCCTTGAGGTCGGCGAGGTCCGCGCGGTGGCGGGTGCGCGCGTCCCGCAGGGACTGCTCGGCCGCCTGGGCCTTGTCCCGCCACCGGTCCGCGTCCCCGGTCGCGTCCGGCGTGGCAGCGGTTCGGGAGACGACCATGGCCAGGGCGCTCGTCAGCACCGCCTGCCACTCGTCGGGGCGGGTCAACCACGACAGGGCCGCGCGCTCGACGGGATCCATTCCCGGGGACACCTCGCCCAGGCTCGCACGGGCGGCCGGCAGCCTCACCTCGACCTGCACCGCGACCCGCTCCCGGAAGTCGTCGTCCGCGCTGAGCGCGGCACCGATCGCCGTCGCGCCGAGGCGCGCTCGCCGCGAGGGAGCGAAGTCGGCGACCTTGCGGAGTGGCGCCGGGAGGGTCGGCACCTGTCCGAGCACGTCTGCGGTCAGCGACAGGACGCGGAGGCGCACCTCATCGGGCAGCTCGGCCAGCGGCGGGCCGGCGACGTCCTCGGACACGTCATGACCCGTCTCAGCCGGCAGCCGGGTCGACGGCGACGTCAGCGTCCGTGCGAGCCACGACCTCGATCGCGTCGTCGCGACCGCACCACCGGCAGCCGACGGCTTCGACCGACTCGTCGCGGACGTCCGTCTCCTCGACGCGGTGCTCACCAGCCAGGTCGAAGTGCCAGAACTCGGTCGTACGCCGGGTCCGGGTGACGTCGAAACGGGTGAGGTTTCCGCAACCGGCACACCGCCAGCGGTGGTTGGCGTCGGGGATCTCGATGCTCACGTGGCTCCTCGGTCGTCGGTTCGGTCGGAACCAGCCTATTCCGCGCGGCGTAGCGCAATTGTCGGTGCCCACATCTAGCGTCGAAGACGTGAGCAGTGTGGTTCAGGGTGCGCCGTCCCGATGGGAGTCGCAACGCAGTTTCGACGAGCTGGGCCGCCCGCTGCGCGACATCACCTTCTGCGTCGTCGACCTCGAGACCACCGGCGGCTCGGCCAGCGGCGGCTCGATGATCACCGAGATCGGCGCGGTCAAGGTGCGCGGCGGAGAGCTGCTGGGCGAGTTCCAGACCCTGGTCAACCCCCGCACCGAGATCCCGGCCTTCATCGCCGTGCTCACCGGCATCAGCAACACGATGGTGGCCGACGCTCCGCCCATCGAGTCGGCGCTGCCTGCCTTCCTCGAGTTCGCCGCCGGCTGTGTGCTGGTCGCCCACAACGCCCCCTTCGACGTCGGCTTCCTCAAGCACTTCGCGGAGCATCAGGGTCGGCCCTGGCCGCGTTTCGAGGTGCTCGACACCGCCAAGCTGGCGCGCCGGGTGATCACCCGCGACGACGCCCCCAACTGCAAGCTGTCCTCGCTGGCCCGCGTCTTCGGCTCCGCGACCACGCCCAACCACCGGGCCCTCAGCGACGCCCGGGCGACGGTCGACGTACTGCACGGTCTGATGGCCCGCCTGGGCGGTCTCGGGGTGCACACGCTGGAGGAGCTCCAGACCTTCTCCTCAAGGGTGAGCTCCGCCCAGCGCAAGAAGCGCCACCTGGCGGAGGGGCTCCCGCACTCCCCGGGCGTCTATCTCTTCCGTGACGACCGAGCCCGGGTTCTCTACGTCGGCACCTCCCGTGACCTACGGTCGCGGGTGCGTTCCTACTTCACGGCCAGCGAGACCCGCTCCCGCATGGGCGAGATGGTCGGCCTCGCGTCGTCCGTCACCGGGATCGAGTGCGCCACGCCACTGGAGGCCGAGGTGCGCGAGCTGCGACTCATCGCGGAGCACAAGCCGCGCTACAACCGGCGGTCCCGCTTCCCCGAGAAGGTCCACTTCATCAAGCTCACCCGCGAGGCGTGGCCGCGGCTCTCGCTGGTCCGCCGGGTCCTCGACGACGACGCCGACTACCTCGGCCCCTTCGCCTCGAAGAAGACCGCCGAGAAGAGCCTCGCCGCCCTCCACGACACCTTTCCTGTGCGCCAGTGCGCCGACCGCCTCTCCCGCGAGCCCTCCCGCTCGGCCTGCGTCCTTGCCGAGATGGGCCGGTGCCTGTCGCCGTGCGACGGCAGCGCCGACCCGACGGCGTACGCCGCGGTGGTGCGGCAGCTGCGCGACACCCTGCTCCACTCCCCCGACGACGTCGTCGCCGCGATCAACGCCCGGATGTCCGTCCTGTCGGCCGACGAGCGGTTCGAGGAGGCCGGTGTCCACCGCGACCGGCTCGCCGCCTTCGTCCGCGCCGCCGCCCGCACCCAGAGGCTGAGCGCGCTGACCCGGTGCGCCGAAGTCGTGGCGGGCCGCCGCGAGGACGACGGCCGATGGGCGGTCCACGTCATCCGTTACGGGCGACTTGCTGCGGCCGGCGTGATCCCGGGCGGGGCCGACGCCCACCAGTTCGTGCAGGAGCTCGCGGCGTCCGCCGAGACGGTCGGCACCGCTCCGGGTCCGGTCCCGGCTGCGACGGCGGAGGAGACCGAGCGCGTCCTCCGCTGGCTCGAGTCACCCGGGGTCCGCCTGATCGACGTCGAGGGCGAGTGGACCTGCCCGGTGGCGGGCGCAACTCGTCACCTGGCCCTGCACGACGCCGCCAACCAGTCGCGGCTCTCCCTGGTTCCGTTCGACGACCGTCGGGACCTCACGCCGGTCCACCAGCCCGCCCGTTAGGCTCCGCCCATGATCACCGCCATCGTCTTCGTGAAGGCCGACGTCGCACGCATCCCCGAGGTGGCGGAGGAGATCGCCGCTCTCGACGGCGTCAGCGAGGTCTACTCCGTGACCGGCCAGATCGACCTGATCGCCCTGGTCCGGGTCCGTGACCACGACGACGTCGCCTCCGTCGTCGCCGACCGGCTCAACAAGGTCGCCGGCGTGAGCTCCACCGAGACCCACATTGCGTTCCGGGCCTACTCCCAGCACGACCTCGAGTCCGCTTTCTCGCTCGGGCTCGACTGACCCATGCGGGCTAGTTCGCCTGGCCCGAAATGACTACCTGTCGGAATCGGTAGTTCACACTCCTGCGACGGTACTCGCATCCCGCCAACGGACTCCATACGCTGAAGGCCTCGGAGGAGGTGCGGACGTGGTCGCGACGACAGCGGTCTTGGTGCCGATGTACAACGAAGCGGCCGTCATTGGTGACGTCGTCGCCGATCTGTGTCGGGTTTTCGACCTCGTGGTTTGCGTGGACGATGGCAGCCGGGACGGTTCCGGTGACATCGCTCGCCAGCGCGGCGCTCTCGTCCTCACCCACCCGGTCAACCTGGGCCAGGGCGCGGCCCTACGGACGGGATTTGACGCCCTCCTGGGCAAACCGGGGATACGCCACGTCATCACCTTCGACGCCGACGGGCAACATGACCCTGCGGACGCCACCGCGATGCTCGAGGTCGCGCGGGTGACTGGAGTTGACGTGGTGCTGGGTTCGCGGGCGGTAGGCTCGACGACGGGTCAACCCCTCGGCAGGAGAGTGCTCCTCCGAGCGGCCGTCTGGGTGGGCCGGAGGACCAACGGACTCGGGCTGACGGACACCCACAACGGGCTTCGGGTCATGACCAGGGGCGCGGTCGAGCTGCTGACTCCCCGGCAACGCGGCATGGCGCACGCCAGCGAGATCGAGTCCTTGATCTCGCGTCACCGCCTGACATGGATCGAACACCCGGTCACGGTTGGCTACTCCTCCTACTCGCGCGCCAAAGGGCAGGGAAGTCTCAACGCGGTCAATGTCGTCTTCGACCTTGTCGCCGCCCGGCTCCACGTCCCGTCATGATCGTCAAGCTCTTCCTGATCGGGAGCCTCCTGGCCGCCGCCCTGTGGTTGATCCGAGCCCGACCCGGTAACGGGCGCCTCGCCATCACCCGTGCGGCGACCGTCCTGTTCGGGACGTGCTGGGTCGTGGCGGTGCTCGCTCCCGACACAGTGACCTGGATCGCCAACCGGGCGGGCGTCGGACGCGGAACCGACCTGGTCCTCTACCTGCTGGTCGTTGCCTTCACGTTTGCGACCATCGGTCAGTACCAACGCCTTCGAAGGCTCGATGATCGACTCGCAGATCTGACGCGCGCCCACGCACTCCTCCTCCATGAGGTCGAAGCTCTGCGGGCACGCACACGCGATCCGCATGCCTGACGTCGTCCTGGAGGTGCTGATCCCGTATGTGGGTCGCGACGACTACCTCAAGAACGCCGTCGAGAGCCTGCTGAGCCAGTCCGATCCTGGCTGGAAGGTCACGGTCGTCGAAGATGGCGACCAGGGAAGGGGGGTGGCCGAATGGCTGCGACGGATCTGCGACGCCCGCATCACTCACGAGCTGAACCCACTTCCCCTCGGCCTTGCTGGCAACTTCCAGCGGTGTCTGGACCTCGCCCATGCTGACTACGTCACGTTCGCAGGATGTGATGACGCGTTCCTGCCTGGCTATGTGGCGGGAGTTCGCAGGCTGGTCGGCGACCACCCGGCAGCCGGAGCGCTGATCCCGTCCGTGCGGATCATGGGCGCCAAAGGTGAGATCCGTCGTCCGGTCGCCGATGTCGTGAAGCGACGCTTGGCACCTCGGTCCAGCATGACGGCAAGCCTCGCGGGCGAGAGGGTACTGGCCTCGCTCATGCACGGAAACTGGACGTACTTTCCGTCGATCTGCTGGCGGCGTGATGCCATCAGCCAATTCGGATTCCGTCAGGACCTGCCCACGACGCTCGATTTGGCCTTGCTTGCTCAACTTCTCCTCGAGGGCCACGACGTCGTCGTCGACGGAGAAGCACCCACCTTTCTCTACCGTCGACACCGAGCAAGCGCTTCCTCAACGACAGCCAGCGATCTCGGCCGATTCACCGAGGAACGTCGGCTGTTTCGCGAGATCGAGTCCGTCTGCAGAGCCAGGGAGTGGCCCCGAGCCGCGAGGGCCGCCCGATGGCATGCCACGTCCCGGATGCATGCCGCCACGATGCTGCCCCGGTGCCTGCTCGCCGGAGACACACGGCGTGCGGCCACCGTCCTCCAACACCTCTTCTCTCGGTCCGGGGCGGCAGCGACAGTCAGTGGACGGGTCCCTTGACGGGGCGACCACCGAGGCAACGACGGCCCGTCAATCTGCTTTCGACGGGGACGTTTCTGATCGGCGTGCTACTCGTCCAAGCAGCGTGGATATTGGTCGTGCCGCCGTTTCGCGGACTCGACGAGCACGACCACGCATACAAGGCTGCGGCTGTGGCGCGGGGGGACTGGCGGGCGACTCACGATCCTTCGCCGCAGGGTTGGGGGGAGTTCGTGCGCGTGCCGGAGGACCTCGTGACGACGGCTGGCCCGGTCTGTGAGGCTCTCGGCTACACCACTCCCGACAACTGCACAGGGACCAAGAGCGGTCCGGACGGCATGACCACGGTGGCCAGCTCGGCGGCCCGGTACAACCCGGTCTTCTACTTCCTGATCGGTTCGGCATCGCTGCCCTTCTCAGGGTCAGACGCTTTGTATGCGATGAGAGGAGCCGCCGCACTGATGTGCGCGCTCCTGATGAGCGTCGCCGTCGCCATCAGCATTCGCAGTGCTCGATCCGGATGGCCTGCCGCATCGATCCTGGCCGCCATCACCCCCATGTTCGCCTACTCGACCGCCATCGCTGCCCCCAACGGTGTCGAGCTTGCCGGCGCCATGCTCGTGTGGGCGGCGTTGCTCGCCCTCGCCCGAGCCGAGTCCCTGGCGAACGTCGGCCTGATGATGGGTCTACTCACCGCGGGCGCAGCGCCGCTCCTCCTCGTGCGATCTCTCGGCCCTCTGTGGCTTGCACTCATCGTCATGACCGGCGTCGTGCTCGTGCGCCCCGCCCGGATGATTCAACTCGTACGCCGGCGCTCGGCCCAGGTCTGTGTCGCGATCCTGTTGGGATTGACGGTCATCGGAGTCGCATGGTCCCTGTCGGCAGGCACGAACGCGCCTCCCGAAGTTGGTCCAGTCAATGCGGGTTCGGCGTGGGCGGCCGTCCCCAAGAGCTTGGTGCTCTGGACCCTGCAGTCCATCGCCGCCTTCCCCGCTCGCGACGAGATGGCGCCACTCGCGGTGTACGCCATTGTGCTCGCGTCGTGGTGGGCGCTCTCAGCGACAGCCTGGCGTACCGGCTCGACTCGAGAGCGCAGGACCATGTGCCTCGTCGTGTTGGTCTCGGCTGCCGTTCCGGTCGTCATCACGGTCGCAACCTTTGAGCGGCTCGGCGTCGCGTGGCAGGGACGCTACGGGTACCCGTACGCGATGGGGTTGCTGCTCTTGTGCGGTCACGTCCTGGACCCATCAGCAGGCCATCGCTCCCGTGGTCGAGCTCGTGTGGCGATGTGGATCGGTGCAGCGGCGTTTTTCTCGGCGCAGCTCATAGGTCAACTGAGCGTCCTGCAGCGGGAGGTCAGCGCCAGCCCCCTGTCCGGCAACGATGTCTGGGCCCAGCCGCATCCCTTCGTCGTCGTCGCCCTGACCGCATGCGGCACAGCCCTCCTCGTCGTACCACTGATGATCTCGTCGCTGGGTCCGCCAACGGAGCAGCGCTGCGGTCGTCACGGCGAACTCGGAGCGCCATGACCGCCGAGCGGCTGCACTACGGCCAGGGTGTCTCCGTGTCAGCGGAGGCGGCTCGACGCATCCTACTGTCTGTGATTGTTGCCGGAGTTGGCCTGCGGCTGCTCGTCGCAGCCACCACTTTCGGCACCAACGACGTCCACTACTGGACCGAGTTCGCCCTCGGTGTGCGCGAGTTCGGACCGATCGGAATCTACGGGCACCTGGAGTTCTCGGCGCCGTACAACCACCCGCCGCTCGTCGGCCTTTTTCTCCTCCTTGTGGGGACTGTTGCGGATGCTGGCGTGTCGCTCCCGTTGTTGGTGCGATTGCCGGCGTGTCTCGCCGACGGGGTCACCTGCTGGCTCGTCTTTCGCTGGGTTCAAGAGCGGTACGGCATGAACCGGGCGCTCGGCGTGGCCGTCACGCTAGCGTTGAGCCCTGCGCTTGTCATCGTGTCGGGATTTCACGGCAACACAGATCCTGTCTTCATCGCTCTACTGCTGTGTAGCTGTCGAGCGGCCACCACCGGCTGGCCAGCGGCCTCCGGCGTTGCCTTCGGGCTAGGCGTCAGCGTCAAGATCGTTCCCGCCATCGCTCTGCCGCTTCTTGCGTTGGTCATCTGGCGAAGCGGTCGCGTCGCTACCCTCCGCTTTGCCGCGTCGCTGAGCGCAACCTTGGTCGTGGTCTGGGGACCGGCCCTGCTGCTGCGGCCTGCCGAGGTGTTCTCACAAGTCATCGCGTACCGCGGCATCGCCTTTACGGAATGGGGAGTCCCCGAGTTCGTTCGGTGGGCAGGGCTGAACGCCTCGTCCGAACTGCTCGGTCACGCCGGTGGGGCGGTGGCCCTGATGGCCGCGGCTGGTGGAGTCCTGACCTACTGGCGTGGCCTTCTCGATCCTGAGCAGGCGCTCGCGCTGAGCCTTGTTCTCCTACTCGTCCTAGCCCCCGCCTTCGCCATGCAGTACCTGATCTGGCCACTGGCAGTGGCCCATTTGCTCAACGTCCGTCTCGGCATGGCTTACAACGTCGCCGTCAGTGCGTTCATGCTCCTGGTCTACAGCCACTGGAGCCGGGCGTGGCCCGGAGACTGGTACGAGGCGGTCGCCACTCCTTTCGTGCAGGTCGAGCTTCCGCTCATGTTCCTGTCGTGGGCAGTCCTTTTCGGCATGACAATCGACACGTTCATGCGTTTGCGGGCGTCACGCAGACACGCTCCGCCATGAACCGCCGATAGCCTGCGCGGGTGACCTGGCTGGAGAACCACTGGCTCGACCTCTTCGGATGGTTCGGCAGCGCGCTGCTCATCTTCTCGCTGCTGCAGACGCGTGTGCTGAGGTTTCGGCTGCTGAACCTCGCGGCGTCACTGAGCCTCGTGCTCTTCAACGCGCTGGTCGGCGTCTGGCCGATGGTGGGCATGAACCTGGCCACCACCGCCATCAACCTCTGGTTCATCACCCGGATGCTGCGCGACCGCCACGACGCCGCGGCGTTCGAGGTGCTGCAGGTCGGGCCGACGGATGCCTACCTCCAACACTTCCTCGGCCACCACCAGACCGACATCGGCAGGCACCAGCCCGACTTCTCCGCAGCGGGGCTCAGTGACGAGGACCTGGCCTTCCAGGTCGAGAAGGGCGACGAGACCGTCGGGGTCGTGCTGATCCGGCGCGACGGCGACGTGGCCCGCGTGCTGCTCGACTACGTCACTCCTCGCTACCGCGACTTCTCCCCCGGCGAGTTCGTGTGGAACCGCACCCCGCGGCTCCGTGAGCGCGGGTTCCGCAAGGTCGTCACTCCGCCGGGCATGGTGAGCCCCTACTACGACCGGCTCCCGCACGGCTTCCGGCCCGAGGGGTCGTCGTACGTCCTCGACCTCTAGGTCGACGAGGCCGCCACCCAGCGGTCAAGAGTCGCCCGGGCCGCACCTGAGTCGACGGCCTCCCGGGCTCGCTCGAGTCCGGCCCTCAACGCGTCGGCGAGGGGGTCACCCGGAGCGTCGTGCACGGCCAGGGCCGCCGCGGCATTGAGCAGTACGGCGTCGCGCACGGCGCCCTGCTCGCCGTCGAGGGTGCGGCGCACCACGTCGGCGTTGTACGCCGTGTCGCCGCCACGAAGTGCATCCGGGGCCGCGGGGGGGATGTCGAAGTCGGCGGGATCGATCGTGGTCTCCGTGACCTCGCCGGCGTGCACGGTCCAGACCGAGGAGGTGGTGATCGTGGTGAGCTCGTCCAGCCCGTCGTCCCCGCGGAACACCCAGGCGTCGACACCGCGCCGGGCGAACACATTCGCCATCACCGGCGCCATCCGGCGGTCGGCGCACCCGATCGCCTGCGCTCCCGGCCGCGTCGGGTTGGTCAGCGGCCCGAGGAAGTTGAAGGTGGTCCCGATGCCGAGCTCACGACGGGCCACGGCGGCGTGCCGCATGGCCGGGTGGAAGGCGGCGGCGAAGCAGAAGGTGATCCCGACCTCGCTCGCCAGCGCGGCGACCCGGTCGGCGGGCAGGTCGAGGCGCACGCCCAGGGCCTCGAGCACGTCCGCGCTCCCGGACTTGGAGGACGCGGAACGGGCACCGTGCTTGACCACCCGGGCGCCGGCCCCGGCCGCGACGATCGCCGCCATGGTCGAGATGTTGACCGACATCGAGCGGTCACCACCGGTGCCGACCACGTCGAGCAGCCGGCCGGGCACCACGATGGGCGTGGCCCGGTGGTACATCGCCTCGACCAGTCCGCTGACCTCGTCGATGGTCTCGCCCTTGGCGCGCAGGGCGACGGCGAAGCCGGCGATCTGCACCGGAGTGGCCGTCCCTTCGAGGATCTCTCCCATCGCCCACGCGGTCTGCTCGGCCGTGAGGTCGCGGCGCTCGACGAGGGCGGAGAGCACCTCGGGCCAGGTGGAGGGCATGGGCAGGTCCTGAGGTCGAGGGCGCCCCACGTCGGGGGCGGGCGTCAGTGGGTGGCGGGGACGCGCGAGCGCAGCAGGGCGATGACCGACTCGGCCAGGTGCACCGGGTCGATGGGGTGCGGCACCGCTGCCTCGGCGCGGGACCAGGTCGCGAGCCAGGCGTCCTGCGGTCGGCCGGTCAGGACGATCACGGGCGGGCACCGGTGGATCTCGTCCTTGAGCTGCTTGGCGATCCCCATGCCGCCGGCGGGCACGGCCTCGCCGTCGAGGATCGCCAGGGCGATGTCGCCGGCGTCCAGGTTCTGGATGACGACGGGCTCGGTGGCCACCTCGACGTACTCCAGCTCGGGAAGGTCGGGGTGGGGGCGACGGCCCAGGGCGAGGATCACCTGCTGGCGGGTGTTCACGTCGTCGCTGTAGACGAGCACCTTCAGCGGGGCGGAGGGGGCTGCGGTCGTGTCGGTCACGCCCGGCATGCTACCCGTCGTCATCCTCCCGGCCGGGCTCGGCCACGCGCGTGGATGCCGCCGCCGCACGCGACTCCATCAGGTCGAGGCGCCGGTCCTCGCGGACGGCCTCCCGCATCGACGAGCGCACCCACTGCGTGAACAGCACCGCGAAGAAGACGAGCCCGATCAGATCGCCCGAGCCCCACAGGATTCCGCCGGCCAGGTGCTGGTCGTCGAGCGGGTCGGGCAGCCAGGCCCCCATCGGGCCGTCGTGCAGCGACGGGTACCAGTCCCCGCCGATCAGTGCCTCCTGGCCCATGATCGTGACGCCGAGGAAGGCGTGGAACGGCAGCGTCAGCACCGTGAGCAGCACCCGGAACGGGTAGCCGACCCGCCCGGGGACCGGGTCGACGCCCATCAGGGGCCAGAAGAAGAAAGTCCCGACGAGGACGAGGTGGACGTGCATCAGCTCGTGGACGTAGGCCGACTGCAGCGACGCGTCGTACCAGCCGGTGAAGTAGAGGGCCCAGGGCGAGATGACGTAGAGCAGGAACGCCAGCGGGGGAAAGGACAGCACCTTCGCCACCCGCGAGTGCAGGACGGACAGCAGCCAGCGCCGCGGTCCGGGCGGCAGCGTGCGGAGTGCGAGCGTCACCGGCGCGCCGAGCGCGAGCGACAGGGGGACCACCATCGACAGCAGCATGTGCTGGACCATGTGGACGCTCAGCAAGGTGGTGTCGTACGCCGCCAGCCCGGACGACGTCGCGAACCAGAACGTCCCCATCCCGGCCACCGCGAAGGCGAGCGTCCGCCCCACGGGCCAGCGGTCACCGCGACGGCGGAGGACGCCCACACCGACCAGGTAGAGCCCGACCGCCCAGACCGTCAGGACGAGCGGCATCGGCGCCAGGGTCCACTCCGAGAAGACCGTCCCCAGGGTGAACCGGGGAAGGTCTGTCAGCGCTTCGAATGCCGTGCTCACCACGGTGTGAACAATATGACTCCGAAAGTCAGGGGGTCGGGGTGCCCTCCGCGTCCTCTACCGACATAATGATGCCCGTGGCGACAGCAACAGCGATTCCGGCATCCCGACTGCACGGCCATCATGACCGGCCGAGCATGGTCAGCGTAGGCACGATCATCTGGCTCTCGAGCGAGCTGATGTTCTTCGCGGCCCTGTTCGCGGCGTACTTCACGATCCGTGCCGTCAGCGAGCCCCTCTGGGCGCAGAACACCGAGATGTTGAACATCCCGTTCGCCGCCGCCAACACCACGATCCTGGTGCTCTCGTCGCTGACCTGCCAGCTCGGCGTCTTCGCGGCCGAGCGGGGTCAGGTGGGGCGCAGCGGTTCGGTGCTCAGGGTCTCCGGCTGGGGCTTGCGCGAATGGTTCATCCTCACCTATTGCATGGGTGCCGTCTTCGTGGCCGGGCAGGCCGTCGAGTACGCCGCCCTGGTCCAGGAGGGCATGACCATCCAGGACTCGGCCTACGGCACGATGTTCTACCTCACCACCGGCTTCCACGGACTTCACGTCACTGGCGGCCTGATCGCGTTCCTGCTCGTCCTCGGCCGCACCTACATCGCCCGCAAGTTCACGCATGAGCAAGCCGTGAGCGCCATCGTCGTGTCGTACTACTGGCACTTCGTCGACGTGGTGTGGATCGGCTTGTTCGCCACGATCTACCTCGTCAAGTAGCCCGTCCGTCCGGAACTACCAAGGACTCATTGTGCGCTTCCTGAACCGCTCGGCCGGTCGGCTCTCACGACACCGTCGTGGCCCGATCGCGGGCCTGGTCGTCCTGCTCTTCGGCCTGCTCCTGTCGGGCAGCCTGTACGCCGCCTTCGCGCCGGCCCAGGCCACCTCCCAGGCCAGCGACACCGAGCAGGTCGCGCAGGGCCGTGAGCTCTTCCTGGTCGGCTGCTCCTTCTGCCACGGCCAGAACGGCGAGGGGGTTCGCACGGCGGACGGCGAGAGCCAGCTCGGTCCGTCCCTCGTGGGCGTCGGCGCGGCTGCCGTGGACTTCCAGGTCGGCACGGGTCGCATGCCCATGGCCCAGCCCGCCGGTCAGGTGCCGCGCAAGGACGTGGCCTACGACGAGGAGGAGATCGCGGCGCTCGCGGCGTACGTCGCCAGCCTCGGTCCCGGCCCGGCCATCCCGGAGTCCTCCGACTACAGCGTCGAGGGTCTGTCCGAGGAGGAGCGCCAGGCGGCGATCGTCCGCGGTGGCCAGATCTTCCTCACCAACTGCACCGCCTGCCACAACTTCCAGGGCTCGGGCGGTGCCATGCCGCGTGGCGGCTACGCGCCCGCCCTCCAGGGCGTCGAGGGCAAGTACGTCTACGAAGCCCTCCTGACCGGCCCGCAGACCATGCCGACGTTCTCCAACGGCAACCTGTCCCCGGAGGAGAAGCGCGACGTCATCGCCTACCTCCAGTCGCTCGAGGAGGCTCCCGAGTACGGCGGCTTCGGCCTGGGCGGGCTCGGTCCCGTCCCCGAGGGCCTCGCGGCCTGGCTCCTCGGCATCGGCGCCCTCGTCGGGTTCGCTGTCTGGATCGCGGCGCACACGACGCGCTCGAACAAGAACAAGGTGGAAGCGTGACCGACAACCACGACAACCTGCCGGCCACCCACACGGCCGCGGACCCCATCTCCGACCCGGGTCTGCCGGCCCACACCTGGCGCCCGACCGACGTCGACGAGAAGGCCGAGAAGCGCGCCGAGCGCCAGATCGCCACGATCTTCGGGCTGTCCAGCGTCTTCGCGATCCTCTTCGTCGTCGCCTACGTCACCCTCGAGATCGGTGACAACCACGACACCGTCGCCGGCTTCGGCGCGTCCAACATCGCGCTCGGCACCGCCCTCGGTGCTGCGCTGCTCTGCATCGGCATCGGCCTCATCCAGTGGGCCCGCAAGCTGATGGCGGACCACGAGATCGTCGAGATGCGCCACCCGGCCGCCTCCTCCGACGCGGACCGCGAGGAGACGCTGGCCGCGCTCAGCGCCGGTGTCGACGAGTCCGGCATCGGCCGCCGCCCGCTCGTCCGCAACTCACTGCTCGGCGCCATGGGCGTCCTGCTCGCACCGGCCGTCGTACTCCTCCGGGACCTCGGCCCGCTCCCCGGTGACGCGCTCTACAGCACGATCTGGACCAAGGGGATGCGCGTCGTCCGCGACGTCGTGGGCACCCCCATCAAGGTCACCGACCTCGAGATCGGCAACCTGGTCAACGCCGAGCCGGCCGCAATCTTCGAGGTCGACGAGAACGGCGAGCACCTGATCGAGGGCGTAGAGCTCCAGATCGCCAAGTCCAAGGGCGCCGTCGTCCTGGTCCGCATGGAGCCCGAGGAGATCAAGCCGGGCGACGGTCGCGAGAACTGGGCCGTGGACGGCATCGTCTGCTACTCCAAGATCTGCACGCACGTGGGATGCCCGATCTCGCTCTACGAGCGGACCACCCACCACCTGCTGTGTCCGTGCCACCAGTCGACCTTCGACCTCGCCGACTCCGGTCGCGTGGTCTTCGGCCCGGCTGCCCGGGCACTCCCCCAGCTGCCGTTGTCGGTGGACGAGGAGGGGTACCTCGTGGCCCAGGACGACTTCAACGAACCCGTGGGACCGAGCTTCTGGGAGCGTGACTCTTAATGAGCATCGACACGAGCAAGGTCGCCAGCAGCAACGGCGGCACCCCTGCCACTCCGAAGAAGCCGAGCAAGGCCGGTGCGGTGGCTTCCTGGGCGGACGACCGCCTCGGCCTGGCCACGGCGATGAAGAAGAACCTGCGCAAGGTCTTCCCCGACCACTGGTCCTTCATGCTGGGCGAGATCGCCCTGTGGAGCTTCGTCGTGCTCCTGCTGACCGGAGTGTTCCTGACGCTCTGGTTCACGCCGAGCATGGGCGAGGTCCAGTACATGGGCTCCTACGACCAGCTCCGCGGCATCCACATGTCCGAGGCGATGGCCACCACGCTCAACATCTCGTTCGACGTGCGCGGCGGCCTGCTGATGCGCCAGATGCACCACTGGGCCGCGATGATCTTCGTCGCCTCGATGATGGTGCACCTGCTGCGCGTCTACTTCACGGGCGCCTTCCGCAAGCCGCGTGAGCTCAACTGGGTGATCGGCTGCCTGCTGCTGCTCCTCGGCACGCTCGAGGGCTTCACCGGCTACTCGCTGCCCGACGACCTGCTCTCCGGCACCGGCATCCGCGCCGCCGACGGCTTCATGAAGTCGATGCCCGTCGTCGGCACCTACATGTCGTTCTTCCTGTTCGGTGGCGAGTTCCCGGGCGAGTCGATCATCCCCCGCCTCTACATCGTCCACGTGCTGCTGATCCCGGGCATCCTGCTGGCCCTGATCGCCGCCCACATGCTGCTGCTCGTCTACCACAAGCACACGCAGTGGCCCGGGCCCGGACGCACCGAGCAGAACGTCGTCGGCTTCCCGATGCTCCCCGTCTACGCGGCCAAGGCCGGCGGCTTCTTCTTCATCGTCTTCGGCGTGATCGCCATGATGGGTGCACTGCTGACCATCAACCCGGTGTGGAAGTACGGCCCCTACGACCCGTCCAAGGTCACCGCGGGCTCCCAGCCCGACTGGTACATGGGCTGGCCGGACGGCGCCCTGCGGATCATGCCCGGCTGGGAGACGCATCTGTTCTCCGGAGCGGGCGGCCTGCCCGGCGTCACCCTCAGCTGGAACGTCCTGCTGCCGATCATCGTGCTTCCGGGCCTCATGTTCACGATCCTGCTGATGCTGCCGTTCGTGGAGTCCTGGATCACCGGCGACAAGCGGGACCACCACCTCCTCCAGCGTCCGCGCAACGCCCCGACCCGGACGGCCGTCATGGTCGCGCTGATGACCTTCTACGGCCTGATGTGGGCCGCGGGCGGCAACGACATCATCGCGATCGTGTTCGACCTGAGCATCAACCAGATCACGTACTTCATGCGTGCTGCGGTGTTCATCGGGCCGGTGATCGCTTTCTTCATCACTCGACGGTGGTGCATCTCGCTGCAGCGGCACGACAACGACAAGCTGCTCCACGGCTACGAGACCGGCATCATCATGCGGTCCGCCGAGGGCGGCTACACCGAGCGTCACCTGCCGATCAACGAGAGCCGGGCCTACACGCTCACCGCGCGTGACCGTGACCCGGAGACCACGAACGGTGTGGCCACCGCCGACGACAACGGCGTGGCGGCACCCGGGTCCCGGATCGCCAAGGTCCGGGCGGCGCTGCACCGGGGCTGGTACGTCAACAACGTCCAGAAGCCGACGCGTGAGGAGCTCGAGGAGGGCCACCACCACGCCGAGCACGAGACCGAGCTTCAGGCCGGTCTCGACCACGCGGCCGACGGCCACCAGTTCGACGGTCACCACCTGGTCGAGGACGAGTCGCTCCGCGGCAAGCACTGACGCGCAACACCTGACACTGCCCGCTCGAGACTTCGGGCGGGCAGTGTCATGCCCGCCGAGTCGGCAGCAGTTCACGCCCCAGACCCGCCGAGTCGGCAGCAGTTCACGCTCATCTTGCCGCTTGTCCACAGGCCGCAGAACCGACCGTGTACGTCGGCCCGGGTCCGGGCAGGCCTTCCCCATGTCCGAATCCGCATTCCTCTTCAACGCGCACCTCTCCCTTCCCTGGGGTTCCCCGTTCACCCGCCGACAGGCACTCGATGCGGGGCTGACCGACAACCAGCTCGGACGGCTCTGCCGGCAGGGCCACCTCCGCCGGGTGTTCCGATCGGTCTACGCCGCGGCTGACCTGGTCGACGACCTCCGCACCAGGGCCGGAGCACTGGCCCTGGTCATGCCCGACGGAGCCTTCGTCACCGACCACACCGCGGCATGGCTCCACTGCGGCGACCTGGCGCTCCCCCCCCGAACGCACACCTCACCGTGCCCAGCGTCAGCGTCTTCCGGCCACCGAGCCACGGGCGGATCCGCACGCCGATCTCCGCCAGCGGCGAGCGCACGGTCCGGCCGCAGGACCTGATGACCCTGCACGGGGTCACGGTGACCACTCCCCTGCGGACCGGGCTCGACATCGGCCGCTTCCACCAGCGCGACGTCGCCATGTGGGGCATCGACCTGATGCACGCCACCGGCACCTTCACCCACGAGGAGTTCATGTGCGGCGTGAAGTCGCTCGACCGGCAGCGCGGAGTCGTGCAGCTCCGGGCTCTCGCTCCTCTGGCCGACGGTGGGGCCCAGTCGTTCGGTGAGTCGGGCCTGCGGCTCCGCTGGCACGACGCCGGGCTCCCCCGGCCCCGGTGCCAGGTGCCCATCGAGGTGGACGGTCGCGTCCTCTTCTGGCTGGACATGGGGTTGGAGGACATGCGGTTCGGGGCGGAGTACGACGGAGTGGCGTGGCACAGCACCGACTGGGATGTCGCGCATGACGTGGACCGGCGCGACTGGCTCGACCGGGAGCGGTCATGGCTCTTGGAGATCTTCCGGAGGGAGCACGTCTTCGGTCACCACCAGGATGCGACCGGGCGGCTGGCCCGGGCCTACCAAGCTGCCCGGGCGAGCTTCCACCATCGGGCGTACTTCATCTGAACCGTGAACTGCTGCCGACTCGACGCCCGCTCCGCGTGAACTGCTGCCGACTCGGCGGTCAGAGGGCGGAGCCGGCGGACCAGTCGGCGTACGAGGCGTTCCAGTCGCCGTACCCGTTGTCGAGGGTCATCGGTCGGTCGGTGCCGGTGTACTCGACGACGTCGCCGCGCTTGGTCATGTTGTAGAGCCAGCCGGCGTCGGCGGGGCTCATGCCGGTGCAGCCGTGGCTGACGTTGGCGTTGCCCTGGGAACCGACCGACCACGGCGCGGCGTGGATGAACTCGCCGGAGTAGGTGACCCGCATGGCGTACTCGACGTCGTCGATGTCGTAGGCCTCCGGGTCGTCACGGTCGATGCCGACGGTCTCGGAGTTCATCCGCTTCTCGCGGAACTTCTCGATGATCACCTTCACGCCTGAGCGGGTGGTGAAGCCCGGCTTGCCGGTGGTGACCGGGAGGGTCCGCAGCAGCTGGCCGTTCTGGAAGACCTGCATCTGGTAGGTCTTCGCGTCGACCTTGTAAACGTTGGCGTCACCGACCGTGAAGTCGACGCTGCGGCTCTCCTGGCCGTAGATGCCGGCGCCGGCGGGCACGCTGTTGATGTCGAGGTCGACACTCACGTCGGTGCCGGCCTTCCAGTAGCTCTTCGGCCGCCAGTGGGCCTCGGTGTCGCTGAGCCAGTGCCACGAGCCCTGCTGGCGCGGCGCCGAGGACACGGTCATGTGCTTCTCGATGGAGGCCCGGTCGGTCACCGGGACGTCGAAGGTGACGATGACGGGCATCCCGATGCCGACGGTCTCGCCCTGCAGCGGGGCCACGGAGGCGTAGGTCTGCTGGTCGAGCGTGAGCGCGTCTGTCCGGAACGTGCTGTCACGGACGACGCGCCTGCCGTCCTCGCGCTCGGCCACGGCGTGCACGCGGTAGGCGAGGCCGGGCTCGAGGCGCGCGGCAGCGGTCCAGGCCGAGCCGTCTCTCTTGAGGCGACCGGGCAGCTCCCCCAGGTCGGAGGAGACGGTCACCGCCTTGAGAGAGCCACCGGAGGCGTCGAGCCGCACGGCCCGGTCGACGGGGACGGCGTCCTGGCCGGTGACGTTGGACTTCAGGCGGAACGGCGCTGCCGCCTCGGTCTGGGCGCTTGGCGACGAGGAGGTGGAAGGTCCGTCACCGGTGATGGCATCCGTGGCGGTGCAGGCCGTGAAGGCGGCCGAGGCCAGCCCGAGCGCGACCGCTCCCGCGAGGTCGCGGCGCAGCTGCCGTCTCGACGCAGGCGTGCGGTGTGGTCGTACGGACATGCAGGAGCTCCCCGTGAAAGACGATGTCGTGCGATCCCTTTCAGCGTAACCGCTGCCCCCGACAAGCAAAGAACCCCGCGTGACGTCAGATGAGTCACGCGGGGTCCTGCGTCATGGATCAGTGGGCGTGCTCGCCCCGGTAGTACTCGAAGATCCAGCCGGAGAGCGCCAGGGAACCCAGGCCCACGCCGATGATGATCAGCCACCAGGCCCCGAACGCGGTCGCGTAGACGATGACGCCGAGCGTCAGCGCGCACCACATCGGCCACCAGGAGTAGGGCGGGAAGAACCCGAGCTCGCCCGCACCGTCGGCGATCTCGCCGTCCTTGCGGTCCTCGGGGCGGGGGTCCATCTTCGCGGCGTGGAAGCCGAGGTAGAGCGTGACCATGCCGGCCAGCAGCGTCGTCATGGTGAGAGCGGACGTGCCGGTCCAGTCGTAGGTGATGAACCAGTAGGCGGGGCTGACGAGCACGAAGAACGCGGTCGTCATCCCGAAGATCCAGGCTTCGGCCTTCATCGGGGGTTCTCCTCCGGGTCGGTCGTGGTCCCGCGCTCTCGGAGCATCTCCTCGCGCCCCTCCACGTCGGGGGCGTCGGCGGGCTTCCCCTCGCGCTCGGCGTCGTTCTCCTCGAGCTCCATCGCGGCGATCTCCGGGTGGTGCAGGTCGAAGGCCGGCGACTCGGAACGGATCCTCGGGATGGTCACGAAGTTGTGGCGGGGCGGTGGGCAGCTCGTGGCCCACTCGAGCGAGCGACCCCAGCCCCACGGGTCGTCGACCTCGACCAGGGGAGCCCGGCGCGAGACGTAGACGTTGTAGAGGAATGGCAGGGTCGAGGCACCGAGCAGGAAGGCGCCGACGGTCGACACCTGGTTGAGCGTGGTGAAGCCGTCCTCCGGGAGGTAGTCGGCGTACCGGCGCGGCATGCCCTCGACACCGACCCAGTGCTGGACCAGGAACGTGGTGTGGAACCCGATGAACAGCATCCAGAAGTGGAGCTTGCCGAGCCGTTCGTCGAGCATCCGGCCGGTCATCTTGGGCCACCAGAAGTAGAAGCCCGCGAACATGGCGAACACGACGGTGCCGAACACCACGTAGTGGAAGTGAGCCACCACGAAGTAGGAGTCAGAAACAGCGAAGTCCAATGGAGGACTGGCCAGGATGATGCCGGTCAGCCCACCGAACAGGAAGGTCGTGAGGAAGCCGACAGACCAGAGCATGGGGGTGTCGAAGGACAGAGATCCCCCCCACATCGTCCCGATCCAGTTGAAGAACTTCACCCCGGTGGGCACCGCGATGAGGAAGGTCATGCCGGAGAAGAAGGGGAGGTCGACGGCACCGGTGACGAACATGTGGTGAGCCCACACCGCGACCGACAGGATCGCGATGCCGAGCGTGGCGCCGACCAGGCCGACGTAGCCGAAGATCGGCTTCCGGCTGAACACCGGGAGGATCTCGGTCACGATGCCGAAGAACGGCAGCGCGATGATGTAGACCTCGGGGTGGCCGAAGAACCAGAACAGGTGTTGCCACAGGATCGCGCCACCGTGGGCGGCATCGAAGACGTGCGCACCGAGGAGCCGGTCTGCCTCGAGCATGAGCAGGGCGCCGGCCAGGACCGGGAACGCGATCAGCACGAGCAGGCTGGTGACCAGCGTGTTCCAGACGAAGATCGGCATCCGGAACATGGTCATGCCGGGCGCGCGCATGCAGATGATGGTGGTGATGAAGTTGACCGCACCGAGAATGGTGCCGAGACCGGCCATCCAGAGGCCCATGATCCACAGGTCGCCACCGACTCCAGGCGATCTCACCGCGTCACTGAGTGGCGTGTAGGCGAACCAGCCGAAGTCGGCCGCGCCGGAGGGGGTCAGGAAGCCGGAGGCGGCGATCAGCCCGCCGATGAGGAAGAGCCAGTAGCTGAACATGTTGAGCCGCGGGAACGCGACGTCGGGCGAGCCGATCTGCAGCGGCATGATCACGTTGCCGAAGCCGAAGAACAACGGTGTCGCGAACAGCAGCAGCATGATCGTGCCGTGCATGGTGAAGAGCTGGTTGTAGGTCTCGTCGTTGACGACCTGCATGCCGGGGTAGGCGAGCTCGGACCGGATCAGCATCGCCATCACGCCGGCGACGAGGAACCAGGCGAACGACGTGCCGAGGTAGAGCTTGCCGATCAGCTTGTGGTCGGTCGTGGTGAGGATCTTGACGACCTGCTGGCCGAGCGGCTTGCGCCCGGTGCCGGTCGTGGGGTGCGCTGCGGTCGCGGTCACTCCGCTCCTCCGTGGGACTCGTCGGCGGACTCGTCGTCGAGCCCGGCCTGGGTGTAGGCCTGGCCACCACCGAGCACCGGCTCCTCGGAGACGAAGCCGTCGGCCTCGAGGTCCTGGAGGTACTGCTCGTAGTCGGCGGCGCTGACGACCTCGACGTTGAAGAGCATCCGCGAGTGGTAGGCACCGCAGAGCTCGTAGCACTTGCCCCGGAACGTTCCGATCGTGTCGGGCGTGACCTCGAAGTGGTTGGTGCGTCCGGGGACGACGTCCATCTTCATCAGGAAGCCGGGGATACCGAACGAATGGATGACGTCGGGCGAGTAGAGGTTGAACTGCACCGTCTCGTCGACGGGCAGGACCAGGGTCGGGATGATGCTGCCCGTGCCGGACGTGTAGACGTTCTTGCCGCCCACCGCGTCCTCGCCGGTGTAGTTGAACGTCCACGACCACTGCTGGCCCACGACGTTGACCGTGTGGTCCTGCTCGGTGTCCTGCAGGACGGCGTTCTGGGCGTTGATCGTGTGGTAGAAGAACACGACCACCATGACGATCGGTGCGATCGTGTAGAAGATCTCGAGCGGCAGGTTGTAGCGCGTCTGGATCGGGATCTCGTCGTCGCTGCGCCGCCGGTAACGGGCCACGACCCAGAACATCAGGCCCCACACGATGACACCCGTGACCATCGCGGCGATCCAGGCGTAGCGCCACAGGTAGAAGATGTGGTCGGCCTGCTCGGTGGCCGGGTCGGGCATCGCCAGGTTCTTCCACTCCTTCTGGGAGTTGGCCGAACAGCCGGCCAGGAACACGAGCGAGCCCAGGGCGGCAACCAGGGCCGCGCGCCGCAGCAACCTGGCCGCACGCTGGTGGATTTGGGGACCCACGAACGAGCCTCTCTCTTCGGCGATCACGACTACGCGAACACTATCGGAATCATGCCCCCGATATGCCCGTGGGGCACCCGCTAGGTTCGCCGTGTGACAAATGCCGCGGAGGGTCCGGGCCGGACGACACCGGTCCACCTCGACTCGGCCTCCTCCGAGCCGCTCCACCCGGCCGCCCGGGAGACCTTCCTGGCTGCCCTCGACCAGGGGTACGCCGACCCCCGTCGCCTGCACGGACCCGCCCGCTCGGCGCGGCTCCTGCTCGACAACGCCCGGGCCGTGGTGGCGGAGTGCCTGGGCCTGCGCCCGGACGAGGTGACCTTCACGTCCTCGGGCACGGACGCGGTCCACCGCGGGCTGCTCGGACTGCTTGCTGGTCGGGCCGGGCGCGGCACCGGGCTCGTCCACTCGGCGGTCGAGCACTCCGCGGTCCTGCACGCGGCCGCCTGGGCCGGCGGTCCGGAGCCGGTGTCCGTCGGTGTCGACCGGTTCGGGCGGGTCTCCCCCTCCGAGTTCGCCTCCCGGGCTCGCGGTGCCGCCGTGGCGGCGCTCCAGTCGGCCAACCACGAGGTGGGCACCGTCCAGCCCGTCACCCACGTGGCGGACACGCTGGACGACGTACCCCTGTTCGTCGATGCCTGCGCCTCGGCGGGCCGGCTCCCGCTCCCCGCGGGCTGGTCGGCCCTGGCTGCCTCGGCCCACAAGTGGGGCGGACCCGCCGGTGTGGGTGTGCTCGCCGTCCGCAAGGGCGTCCGCTGGCGCAACCCCTTCCCGGCGGACGACCGCGTCGACGAGCGGGCGTCCGGCTTCGAGAACGTCCCGGCCGCACTGGCGGCGGCCGCCGCGCTCCAGGCCCTCCTCACCGAGCGCGACGACCTCAACGGCCGGCACAGGGCGCTGGTCGACCGGATCCGCGCGTCCGTCGCCGGCATCCCCGACGTGGAGATCGCCGGCGACCCGGTCGACCGGCTGCCGCACCTGGTGACGTTCTCCTGCCTGTACGTCGACGGCGAGGCGCTGGTGACCGAGCTCGACCGCCGCGGCTTCGGGGTCGCGAGTGGTTCGGCCTGCACGGCCTCCACCCTCGAGCCCAGTCACGTGCTGGCCGCGATGGGTGCGCTGACCCACGGCAACGTCCGGGTCTCGCTGACCCGCGACACCACGACCGAGGACGTCGACGCGTTCCTGGCCGCGCTCCCCGAGGTCGTCGAGCAGATCCGCGCCGAGGTGCGCTGATGCTGGCCGACCTGGAGCTGGACTGCCGCGGGATGGTGTGCCCCGCACCGGTCATCGAGCTGAACAGGCACCTGGGCGACGTCGAGGTCGGGCAGGTGCTGGCGGTCGTCGCCACCGACGCCGCGGCGCGCGTCGACGTGGCGGCCTGGTGCCGGATGCGGGAGCAGGAGTTCGTCGGCGAGGACACCACGGACGACGGGACCCCGCGCTACCTGGTCCGGCGGGTGAGCTGAACCCCTAGGGACGGAAGGTGGTCAGGTGCGGCTCGAGGTCCGCGACCGCCTCGGCGCCGTACGTCGCGCCGCACCGCTCGAGGAACGAGGCGCGCGAGAGCGTGTACTCCTGCGTGCCGACCTGTTCGACGACGTACACGGCCACCAGGCAGCCGAGCTGAGCGGCGCGCTCCAGCCCGAGCCCCCACGAGCGGGCGGCCAGGAAGCCCGCCCGGAACGCGTCGCCGACACCGGTCGGCTCGACCTTCTCGATCTCGGGTACGGCGCCGACCGTGATCGACTCCTCGCCCCGGCGGTCGATCCGGACGCCCTCGGCGCCCAGGGTGACGACCCAGGTGTCGACCCGGGACAGCACCTCGTCGGCCGACCAGCCGGTCTTCTGGGTGATCAGGGCGGCTTCGTACTCGTTGGAGAAGAGGATGTCCGCGCCGTCGATGAGCGGCCGGATCAGGTCGCCGTCGCCGAACGCGAGCTGCTGCGAAGGGTCCGCGACGAAGCGGTAGCCACGCTGCCGGCACTCGTCGGTGTGCCGCAGCATCGCCTCGGGGTCGTTGGGGCCGATCAGGACGTACTCCGGCTCACCGGCCCGGTCCGCGATGGGCTTGAGCTCGATCTCGCGGGCCTCGCACATGGCACCGGCGTAGAAGGACGCGATCTGGGCCATCGAGGAGTCGTTGGTGCAGACGAACCGCGCCGTGTGCCGGGTCTCGGAGACGTGCACGGAGGAGCAGTCGACCCGGTGCCGCTCGAGCCAGGCGCGGTAGTCGACGAAGTCCTCGCCCACGGCGCCGACCAGGACCGGCTCGAGCCCGAGGTTGCCCAGGCCGAAGCAGATGTTGGCGGCGCACCCGCCCCGCCGGACCTCGAGGTCCTCCACCAGGAAGGACACCGACAGCTTGTCCAGCTGGTCGACCACGAGCGAGTCGGAGAAGCGGCCGGGGAAGGACATCAGGTGGTCGGTGGCGATGGACCCCGTGATCAAGAGCGACATGGCGCGAGACACTACTCGCGCGTAGAGGTAGGTGTACCCATCGGTAGCCAATACCGTCGAGGCATGGACACCAGCAGCAGACTCGCGTACGACGACTTCGCCAGCCCGCAGCAGATGCACGCCGACGCCGAGGCGGTCGGCCACAACCTCCGCCTCGAGCGCGTCGCCCGCGCCGCGGTCGAGCAGGCCCCCTCCATCCACTTCGAGGACTTCCCGCGCGAGGTCGGCAAGCGCGACATCCGGATCAGCGACGCGGCCGCCCGGCTCGCGAACGCACTGCACCTGCACCTGGACTGATCGCAGACGCGTCAGCGGATGCGATCGATGGTGGTTGAGCAGCGACCGCGGCTGAGGAACGAAGCCGCGACGGAGCGTGTGGAAACCCCGTGAGCCGGAAGTTGGCCGGACCCCGGACACAGAGCAACGCCCCCGACGGTTCACCGTCGGGGGCGTTGCTCTGTGTGACTCAGATCAGTGGAACGAGTCTCCGCAGGCGCAGGAGCCCGTCGCGTTGGGGTTGTCGATCGTGAAGCCCTGCTTCTCGATGGAGTCGACGAAGTCGATCATCGCGCCGTTGAGGTAGGGGACGCTCATCCGGTCGACGACGACGGTCACGTCGTCGAAGTCGGTGGTGACGTCACCGTCGAGGGTGCGCTCGTCGAAGAAGAGCTGGTAGCGCAGACCCGAGCAGCCACCCGGCTGCACGGAGATCCGCAGCTGGAGGTCGTCGCGACCCTCCTGGGCAAGGAGGCTCTGGACCTTGCTGGCGGCGACCGCGCTCAGGTTGATCTGGTCGGTGCGGCGCTCTTCGGTGGTCTCGACCTGCTGCTCGGTCATGTGGCTTGCTCCCAGTGGTCGGTGCGTGTCGGTACTTCGTTCAATGGTCGCACATCGGGGGTTATTCCCCCGCACCTCGGACCCCAGCCGCCCCCGGCTCAGCGGGACCAGGTCCGGGCAACCCGGGCCGCCACGTCGGCCACCGCACCGGCCGGGTCCCCGAAGGCACGCTCCTCGCCGAGCAGGTCGACCAGCGCGTACGCCGACTCCACGCCCAGGGCGCGCATCTCGCGCGACCCGACGAGCACCTGTCCGGCGACCGCCACGCACGGCCGAAGTGCCTCCGCGGCAACCGCGGCGACGCCGTACGGGACCTTGCCGGATCGGCTGGAGAAGTCGAAGGCGCCCTCCCCCGTGACGACGAGGTCGGACTGACGCGCGCGCTCCTCCAGGCGGACCGCCCCGGCCACCAGGCCGATGCCCGGCTCGCGGGTGGCACCCAGCAGCAGCAGGGCGTAGCCGAGTCCGCCGGCCGCCCCGGCTCCGGGCTCGAGGCGGATCCGGGCGTCGACGACCTCCGCGAACGTCTCGAGCAGCCCGTCGACGGCGGGCAGGCGGTCCTCGTGGACGCCCTTCTGCGGGCCGTAGGTCTTCGCGGCGCCGAACAGCCCGGTGAGCGGGTTGTCCACGTCGGAGGCGGCCACGAGTCGCACGTCGCCGACGCGCGACCGGGCGGGGGCCAGGTCGACCTCGCCGATTCCGGCCAGGCCGGCCACGCCGGCGTCCAGCGGGCGGTCCGCGCGGGCACCGAGTGCGGCCAGCAGACCGGCTCCCCCGTCGGTCGTGCCGCTGCCGCCGAGCCCGACGACGACGGTGGTGGCGCCCGCGTCGACCGCGTGCGCGAGCAGCTCGCCCACGCCGAAGCTGGACGCCTCCTCGGCCCGCTCGCCGCCGGTCAGGTGCAGCCCACACCCCTGGGCGCTCTCGACGTACGCCGTCGTGCCGACGAGCAGGATGGTGGCCGGGACCGGGTCGCCCAGCGGCCCGCGGACGGTGACCATCTGCAGGTCGCCGCCGAGCGCCGCATGCAGCACGTCGACGAAGCCGGGCCCCCCGTCCGACATCGGCGCCAGGTCGACCTCGTCGTCCGGTGCCTGCCGTCGCCAGCCCTCCGCCATCGCCTCGGCGGCCTCCACGGCCGTGAGGGTCCCGGCGAACTTGTCGGGGGCGATCAGAACACGCATGGGGTCATCAGATCACCGCATAGGGTCGGGCTCGTGACCGAGGCGACCATCCGGCCGATGCGCGAGGCCGATCTCGAGGCTGCCGAGCGGCTCAGCTCGGACGGCTTCCTGGAGCTGGACAGCCGGATGTTCCGCCGCTCGTGGCCGGACCCGCAGCCCCGGTCGGCCGAGCGCGGGCAGGCCTGGGTGCTCCGCACGCGGCACTTCCTCGAGACCGACCCCGGCGGCTGCTGGGTGGCCGAGGATGCCGAGGGGATGGTGGGCTTCGCGACGTCGTACACGCGTGAGCTGATGTGGATCCTGGCGACGTACGCCGTCCGTCCGGGCGCCCAGGGGCAGGGCATCGGGAAGGCGCTGCTGGCTGCCGCCCTCCACCACGGGCGTGGCTGCCTGCGCGGCATGCTGTCGGCGTCGTCCGACCCCAAGGCCACCCGGCGCTACCGGCAGGCCGGTTTCTCGCTCCACCCGCAGATGTTCCTGGCCGGCACCGTGGACCGGTCGGTGATCCCGGTCGTCGAGCGGGTCCGGGAGGGCTCGGCCGGCGACATCGACCTGATGGACAGCATCGACCGCCGGGCCCGCGGCGCCGCCCACGGCCCCGACCACGAGGTGATGCTGCGGCTGTGGCGGCTCGTGGTCTCCGACACCTCGACCGGCTCCGGCTACGCGTACGTCGACCGGTCGGGACGTGTCGCGCTCCTCGCCGCCACCAACCGTCGTACCGCGACCCGGCTGCTGTGGGAGGCGTTGGCCTCGACCGACGGAGAGACCGAGATCGGCCACGTCACCCCGGTCAACGAGTGGGCGATGGACGTGGGTCTCGAGGCCCGGCTCGACCTGCACCAGGAGGGTTACCTCGCGCTGCGGAACATGAAGCCGCCGGCGCCGTACCTCCACAACGGCGTGTTCCTGTAGCGGAACTAGACTGCAGGCATGACGACTGTCGACCTGCCGCTCCTCCCCCTCGGCCTGGGCCGGGACGCCTCCTCGGAGCGCGGCGTGGAGTGCCCCGGCGACCTCCCGTCGGCCTCCGACCCTGACCTGGTGGCGCGCGCCGAGGCCGCCAAGGCCGCCCTCGGTGAGCGGGTGTTCGTCCTCGGGCACCACTACCAGCGCGACGAGGTCATCCAGTTCGCCGACGTCACCGGTGACTCCTTCAAGCTCGCCCGCGACGCCGCGGCCCGGCCCGAGGCCGAGTTCATCGTCTTCTGCGGCGTGCACTTCATGGCCGAGTCGGCCGACATCCTGACCGCGCCGGAGCAGAAGGTGATCCTGCCGGACCTGGCCGCCGGCTGCTCCATGGCCGACATGGCCCGGCTCGCGCAGGTGGAGGACGCGTGGGACGCGCTCGCCGCGGCCGGCGTCGTCGACAGCGTGGTGCCGGTGACCTACATGAACTCCTCCGCCGACATCAAGGCGTTCTGCGGCCGCAACGGCGGCATCGTGTGCACCTCGTCCAACGCCGAGATGGCGCTGGAGTGGGCGTTCGACCAGAAGCCCGACGCGAAGGTCTTCTTCTTCCCCGACCAGCACCTCGGCCGCAACACCGCGGTGCTCAAGATGGGCCTGTCGCTCGACGACTGCGTCGTGTGGAACCCCCACCTCCCGGGCGGCGGCCTGACCGTCGAGCAGCTGCGGGACGCCCGGATGATCCTGTGGAAGGGCCACTGCTCCGTGCACGGCCGCTTCTCCCCCGACGTCGTCGACGAGCTGCGCGCCAAGGTCCCGGGCATCCAGATCCTGGTGCACCCCGAGTGCCAGCACGAGGTGGTCCTCAAGGCCGACCTGGTCGGCTCGACCGAGTTCATCATCAAGACCATCGAGGCAGCACCGGCCGGGTCCTCCTGGGCGATCGGCACCGAGCTCAACCTCGTGAAGCGGCTCGCCGACGCGCACCCCGACAAGCAGATCAGCTTCCTCGACCGGACCGTCTGCTACTGCTCGACGATGAACCGGATCGACCTACCCCACTTCGTGTGGGCGATGGAGTCGCTCGTCGCGGGCACCGTGGTCAACCAGATCGACGTGGATCCCGAGACCGAGCGGGACGCCAAGGTCGCGCTGCAGCGGATGCTCGACCTGCCGGGGAAGTCACACCGGGACTGAGCCGGTGGCGCCGTCGGGCTGGGGCTCGGCCGGCAGCAGGAACCAGACCGTCGTCCCCCAGTCCGCCGGGGTGGTGATCCCGATCCGGCCGCCGTGGGCCTCCACGATGCGCTTGCAGGTCGCCAGACCGATGCCGGTGCCCGGCACCGTCTTGTCGATCCGCGCGAACGGCTCGAACACCTGGTCGTGCTGGTCCTCCGGGACACCGCGGCCGTTGTCGGTCACCTCGACCCGCCAGTGACCCTCGAGGTGCTCGGCCGTGACACACACCCTCGGCTCGACACCGTCCCGGGTGAACTTCAGCGCGTTGGCGACCAGGTTCTGGACCACGGCGCGCAGCTGGACGGGATCGCCCGGCACCGTCGGGAGGTCGCCAGCCTCGATGGTCGCGGCCCCCAGCACCGGAGCCAGGTCCTCCAGCACCTCACGGACCAGTGCGTCGAGGTCGACCTGGGTGACGTCGGGCGGCGTACCACCGCGGGCGAAGGCGAGCAGGTCGTTGATCATCTGCTGCATCCGGTCCGAGCCCCGGGCAGCCCGTTCGAGGAGCGAGACCAGCATCTCGCCGTCCTCGACGTCATCGGCCTCGTCGAGGGCCATCTCGAGGGACATGGTGACCGCGGTGAGCGGGTTCTTGAGGTCGTGGCTGACCTGCCCGGCGAAGGCGGCCAGTCGCTCGTTGGAGGCCGCGAGCCGTTCGTTGGCGGCGCTCAGGCGGCGGGTGCTGAGCTCCAGCTCGAGGACGTCCACCACCCGGGAGGCGAGGTTCGCCAGGGCGTGGTCCTGCTCCGGCGTCAGCTCGCGCGGCTCCACGTCGAAGACGCAGAGCGTGCCGATCACGACACCGTCGGGCGTGTAGAGCTGGTGCGACGCGTAGAACCGGACGTTGCCGATCTCCCCGGTCACGAAGGGGTTGTCGCGGAAGCGCTCGTCCCGGCGAGCGTCCGCCACGACCACCGGAGCATCCAGCGTGATCGTCGTCGCGCACATCGAGTCCTCGCGCTGACAGATGACGGCCTCGAACCCGACCGCGGCCACCATGTGCTGCTCGCGGGCAGTCAGCAGGTTGATCGAGGCCATCGGTACGTCGCAGACCATGGCGGCGAGCTCGGCCAGCGCGACCAGGTCCTGTCTCGGCGGTCGGCGCAGCACGTCGTACACCTGGATGGCCGCGTCGCGGCGATCATCCTGCACAGTCGTCACAGTTCCTGAGCATCCCACACACCCCACGCGTCGAGCGCGAGCACGCCGAATGTCCCGCTTCACAGCTCCTGCGCGGACGTACGGTCAGCCCGGGATCAGGCCCTCTCCACCGATCAGCTGGCGCACCTCGTCGATGGTGGCATCGCCCGGCGGCAGGATCAGGTCGGACTCGTCGAGGCTCTCGGGGTCGTGGGGCACACCGACGGTGCGGACACCGTCGAGCAGCGCCGCGAGCGCGGTGCCGAACGCATCGGTGTCACCGGACTCCACCGCCGCCTCGAGGGTGGAGTCGAGCTGGTTCAGCCTGTCCAGGGCGTCGTCGGAGACGTCGTACTGGCCTTCGCCGAGGATGCGGATGATCATGACGGCTGCTGCCCGCCCTCGGCCGTCTTCTCCGGCTCCGCCTCGAGGATGTCGCCGTCGTCGGCGGCCTCGATCGCCTGCGGCTGGCTGCTGGCCTTGAGCCGCGCCAGCTCCGACTCGACGTCGACCGCCGAGCCGAGGGCGTCGAGCTCGCGGGAGATGTCGTCGCTCCCACCGGGCTGACTCACGTCGTCGAGGGCCCCGGAGGCCAGGAGCTCGTCGATGGCACCGGCGCGCGCCTGCATCTGCGCGGTCTTGTCCTCGGCTCGCTGGATCGCGAGGCCGACGTCGCCCATCTCCTCGCCGATGCCGGACATGGCCTCGCCGATCTTGGTCTGCGCCTCGGCGGCGGTGTAGGTCGCCTTGATCGTCTCCTTGCGGGTGCGGAAGGCCTCGACCTTCGCCTGCAGCCGCTGCTGCGCGAGGGTGAGCTTCTCCTCCTCGCCCTGCAGCTGGGCGTGCTGGGTCTTGAGCTCGCCGATCTGCGTGGCGAGGCCCGACTTGCGCGTGAGCGCCTCGCGGGCGAGGTCCTCGCGGCCGACGGAGATGGCCTTCTCGGCCTGTCCCTGGAGCTTGCTGGCCTGCTGCTCGAGCTGGTTGACCTGGAGCTCGACGCGCTTGCGGCTGGTGGCCACGTCGGCCACGCCCCGGCGTACCTTCGCCAGGAGGTCGAGCTGGCGCTGGTAGCTGTAGTCGAGCGTCTCGCGAGGATCCTCGGCACGGTCCAGGGCCTTGTTGGCCTTGGACCGGAAGATCAGGCTGATGCGCTTCATGAGACTCATGGGGTTTTCGCCCCTCCTCGCAGTGATCCGGTGTTGCATTCACCCTAGGTCCAAACGCAAGGCCGTGCGAGCGGTCCGGCCGTGAGGTCCGGACGGCCACGGGAGGCAGGTACTCTGGACCCGACCCGCTCCCCCAGCATCCCGAAGGTTCCGCGTTGTTCCGCCGCTCCCGCTCCGAGACCGACACCACTCCCGCGCCCGCGGTCGACAAGGTGAACGGCAAGGGCCGTCCCACCCCGTCCCGTCGCGAGGCGGAGGCTGCCGCCAAGGCGCGCGCCAAGGTGCCGCGCAACCGCAAGGAAGTGCTGCAGGCCCAGCGGGCGGCGCGCACGGAGTCCAGCCAGAAGGTCCGCTCGGCGATGAAGTCCGGCGACGAGCGCTACTTCATGCCCCGCGACCAGGGGCCGGTCCGGGGTTTCTGCCGCGACTTCGTCGACAGCAGGTTCTCCTTCATCGAGCTGATGATCCCGCTGCTGATCGTCACGATGGTGCTCGGCTACTCCGGCAACTCCCGCCTCGCCGGTATCGGCAACACGATCCTCGTCGGCACGATGCTGCTGGTCGTGGTCGACATGCTCGTGATGCGGCACCGACTCCGCAAGGAGATCGCCCGACGCTTCCCTGACGAGGACCAGAAGGGCATCACCTACTACGTCATCATGCGTTCGCTGCAGATGAAGTTCATGCGGTTGCCGAAGGCCCGGGTCAAGATCGGCCAGGAGCTTCCCGAGCACTACCGCTGAGCGCCACCGTGCTCATCGGTGTCGTCGCAGGGCTCGTCGGAGCACTGCTGTTCGGCATCGGCGCCGTCCTCCAGGCACATGCCGTACGCCGCCAGGACAGCTCGCCGGACCAGCTCGCCCGTTTCGTCGCCCGCTCGGTGCGGGATCCGTGGACGGTCCTCGTGGTCGGCATGTACCTCGTCGGCTTCGTGCTGCACGCGGTCGCGATCTGGATGCTGCCTCTCTACTTCGCCCAGGCCGCCGTCGCCATGTCCCTGCCGGTCACCGCCGTGGCGTCGCTGGTCCTGCACGAACGCCTGACCTCGGTCCACTGGTCCGCGCTGGCTGCCGTCACCGCCGGGCTGGTGCTGCTGGCCCTCGGCTCTGGCGACCCCGGCGCCGTGGTGGTCACCCCGGTGTTCGCCGGCGCTCTGGCCACCGGTTTCGTCGCGGTGGCCGTGGTCTCGACCCGGGCCGCGAGGCTCCCGGGGGCCTGGCTGGGCACCGTTGCCGGGCTGGGCTACGCCGGCTCGGCGATCGCCGTCCGCGGCGTGGAGGCTGACGTCCACCCCCTGGTCGTGGTCGCCGCGGTCACGGTCCCGGCGTACAGCCTGATCGCGTTCTGGCTCTACTCCCTCGGCATGGACCGGGCGGGCGTCTCGTCGGTCACCGCGCCGCTGATCGTGGCGCAGACGATCGTGCCCGCCCTGGTCGGCGTCGCCCTGCTCGGTGACGGCGTGCGCACGGGCTGGTGGCCCGGCGTGGTCGCCGGGCTGGTGCTCGCGACGGCAGGAGCGATCCTGCTCAGTCGCGACCACCCATCAGGTTCGCCCGCTTCGGAGTCTGCGTCAGCGTCGGGTCCCGCAGGACGACCGGATCGAGCGCCTCGTCGATAGCCTTCAGCGTCGCGGGCTCGAGGGTGACACCCGCGGCCCTGACGTTGTCGGTGACCTGCTCGGGACGGCTCGCGCCGATGATCGCCGCAGAGACGTTGGAGTTCTGGAGCACCCACGCCACGGCCAGCTGGGCCATGGTCAGCCCGGCCTCTTCCGCGATCGGGGCGAGCTGCTGGACGCGCGTGAGCACGTCGTCCTGCATCCAGCGCGAGATCATGTCTGCGCCGCCCTTGTCGTCGGTCGCCCGCGACCCGGCGGGGGCGTCCTCGCCGGGGCGGTACTTGCCCGTGAGGACGCCCTGGGCGATCGGCGACCAGACGATCTGGCCGATGCCGAGCTCCTCGCAGGCGGGGACCACCTCGGCCTCGATGACGCGCCAGAGCATGGAGTACTGGGGCTGGCTGGAGACGAACGGGATCCTGAGCTCGCGGGCCAGCGCGTGACCCTGGCGGATCTGGTCGGCGGTCCACTCCGAGACGCCGATGTAGTGGGCCTTGCCCGACCGGACGACGTCGGCGAACGCCTCCATCGTCTCCTCGAGCGGGGTCTCGTCGTCCCAGCGGTGGGCCTGGTAGAGGTCGACGTAGTCGGTGCCGAGCCGGCTCAGCGAGCCGTCGATTGAATCGCCCTGGGTTGATTGGAGTCTCCATCGTTTGGAAACGAGGATGGACTCATGCCGAAGGACACCACCCCGGGGAAGCCGACGACACGGCGCTACAGCCCGGACGAGAAGGCC